>DAIPHL010000024.1:0-19129 GCA_036771375.1 Synergistaceae bacterium
GGTCGGCGGCCAGGATCGACTAGAGGAGGGGATGTCAATGTCGGATAAGGCAATGTTCGTCGATGCAAGAGGTCTATCCTGTCCGCAACCCGTCGTTCTCACGAAAAATGCTGTTGAAAAGGGCGAAAAAAGCTCCGACGGCACGTTCGAACTCGTCGTTTTGGTCGACACGGTCACGTCGCGCGAAAACGTGAGGCGTTTCGCGGAAAGACATGGTTTGCTGGTATCTGTCGAGCCGACGGAGGAGCATTTCACGCTGAAGATCACGAAATGATGAATTTCAAAAAACGGTAGTTGAAACCAAAGTGGGCGGACTCGTTCGAGTCCGTCCACTTTTCGTCGTTCTCGGTGTCTTGAGAAGGGGTTTTCTCTCGCGTGGGGTGCCATCGTGATGAAGGACGTGTGTGGTGTGCATGGTTCCGTGCTTGAAACTCGGTCCTCACACGAGATAAAATGGCGAGGATCTTCCCGGCCTTGTCATTTTAAGCCGTGATGTCGAAGCGTGTCTCTCGATTCGCCTTATTCGTCTTCGCCAGCGATCGTGCGAGAATCTTCGCTCTCGCCGAAGCCGCTCTGCTCGCGGCTCTTGCCGCCACAGCGAGGTCCTGCGCGGAAGGATCTCCGGGGGAAAGGGCGGCTCGCATCACCGTTTCCGCGTTGCGCAGCGCTTCTTCGGGATCGGATGTCGCGGGCGTGTGAATCGGGACGTGTCCGCCGGTTATGTATCTTCTGCCATCCGGCCCCGTCGTATAGGTGTATGCTACGGCGCCGCCGAGTCTTCCGGCTGCCGCCTTGTGCGCGGCTTCATGTGCGATGACCTCTCGTTCGATTCGCTGCAACTCCGCCACTTCGTCCCGTTGTTTTTCGCTTCGATCCGAGAAGATCGAAGAAGAAAGGGTCCCCGTATGTCGTGATTTTCCCATCCCCTTGGCGAATGTGTTTCCTTTCGTCGCCGGTCCGCCTCCGGCGACGGCATCCAATGTTTCTCTGGAGCCGGTGACGGTCACCTCCGCGGCGACGATGTAACTTCTCCCGTCGGGAGCGACTTTGTACGTATATCTCGTGGACGTGCTCCCTCCGCTTGCAGCCAGGGCGATGGCACGTTCGCGGGCGAGGATCTGTCTTTCTCCGGCAGCCAGTGTTCTTGTCGCGTCGGAGGGCTCGCCGCCGGCGCGCTTCAAACGGAGCGTGTGGGCAAGGATATCCCTGCCCATCGAAGAACGTGCCGCCGTGATGTGCTTTGTCCCATAGATCCACTTCGGTTGCGCGACTGGTTCGATCATGGCAGCTCCTCTTCCGTTGGGGAGGTCAGAGTTTCAGCCACCGTCCTATTTCAGATTTGATCGCCTTTTTGTATATGAGGTTGGCCGTCATCACGTCGTGGCTCGCAATCCCCATAAAAACGCAGGTGCGTCTTCCCTCCGTAACCGGTTTCTTCTTTCCGGAGCATACTTCACCCATATCCGCGTAGATGCCGGACTCGGTCGGGTAACCGTTTTGAAAGTAGACACCCTGCTCTTGCGTCCAGAGATATTGCCCTCTGTCGTCGCAGACGAAAACTCCGCTCCCGGAGGTGATTCGTGCGTCCAGGGAAGAGTCGTAATCCGTGGCGATGCACAGACAGTTCTCGTCAATCCATGCAGAGTCAACCGGGCGGGGCGGGTTTTCCAGGATCGGCGTGCTGGTGGTCAGAATACTGACGTCGGAGCAGGCTTCTTTCAATTTCGTGCAGGGGACGTATTCGAGGTCGGGAAAGAGCGCGCACATGTCGGAAATGTAAGGATCGAGCCGGGCCGGATCGATGTCGAAAACCTTGACTTGTTTCAATCCCAAAAGAGCGGTCTTGACCGCGCGAAGATTGATGCGCCCGATGGTTCCAAGACCGATCACCGCCATGCACTGCGCGTCCGGAGCGAAATATTTGGCTCCGATGCCCGTGGCCGCTCCGGTTCGCCAGGTCGTCATCCAGTTCGCGTCCATGATCGCCTTGACGAGGCCGTTGTCGCTGTCGTTGAGGCAGAAGACACCGTTGTTGTACGGAAGCCCTTTGTGGATGTTTTGCGGAAAACCGGCGACCCATTTGAGTCCCGAGGCGTCGATCTCTCCGCCTACCCAGCATGGCATCGCGTGTATGTAGCAATTTTCGCGCGGATGTACGCCGGGCTTCGGGGGGAGCTCCACCTTCCCCTCGCCTTTGAGTTTCAACCCGGACTCCACTTCGGCCATCACGTCTTCCATCGTTATGCAAAGGGATTGAACATCGTCTTGTGAGAGAAACAGGAAGTCGTAAGCCACGGAGCGAAACCTCCTTCCGCTGAAGTCAAACTTCGGTTGTTTCTTTTTTCCGCCTTTTCCTGTCGATGAAATGAAGAGCGCGAGCCATCAACCTTCCCGAGGAGAGAAGCAGCATGTCCGTAGCGACGAGACTTCTCCTGCGGGCCGTGGCGGAAAAGCCCAGACAGACACCCACTTCGAGCGCGATCAAGACGGAGAGAAGGGGCCTTTTTTCAATCGCTCTCGCGGGGCTCGCCCTGTAAAAGGAGTTCCTCAGGTTCTTTTTGGCCTCCTGTAGAGATATCTGTTCTTTCGTTTTTCTCATGGGAATTTCCTCTTCCATCTCCGCCGATCATTGCGAAACCAGCGACGAAAAGCACCGAGGTGACCAACATGGCCCCTGCCCCGACAGCGGCAAGAGAACCCGCCCTCCCCATGCGTGGGGTCAGGTGTTCGTGCAGTCCCAAAGCCAGCATCAGCAGTCCCAGAAACAAAAAAGCGCCAGCGACCAAAAACAACACGACGACAAAAGCCAAGAGCGCGATCTTGGTCTTCAGAACGCGCCCCTCGGCCTCCAGAAGTTCGAAAACGCTGATCAGCGCTTCTGCAAGAGTCCGCACGACAGAGTTACGGGCGAAAAACTATCCCTCGTCCGACGTCTTGGTGCCGGAGACCCGCGAAACGATGTTGATGGTTTTCCCGATCACGATTCCCGCACCGAGCGCGATCATGACCGCTGTAAAGGGATGGATGATGATCTTCTCTTCGACCTTCGATGCGACCGCTTTGGCGGGTTCGGAAATGGATCGGTTTGCGCCGTCCAGGACCGGGCGAATCGTCTCGATCAGTTTGGCGAAGGCGTCCTCGAAGAGAGATTTGATCTTGCCCATATCGGGCATGTTTTTCGCGACAGAGGCTTCTCTCTCGACAAGAGTGTCCTTCAAGGACGCGATCTCCGCCTTCATGTTTTCGAATCGCTCCATGATCTCTTCCATCCTGAAATCGTTGTCTCCCATAATTGACACCTCCATACTTTGTCGTGTGGTTCCTTGCCTTGATATCGGGGTGAAGCCGAGGTGATCGCTGGTTTGCATTGTTGGAAAATGCAAAGCGACATATGCGCTGTTCAAATGGTTGCCGTCCGTTTCGTTGGCATGGATTTTACACGAAAAACCCGTTTTTTGGAATACCCGCAACGTCTTTCACCTCTTTTGGGGTTTCTGGCTAGAAGGCGAGCGTTTAATTGACATCAAGTTGCGGTTGTGCTTGAATGGTTTTGTTGTCGGGCCGAGGCGATTTCGTTTCGAGGCGCGATTGCGCTTGTCGGCATTTTTCAAGGGGTGTTTGACATGCGAGGAAAGACGGGAAAGAGTATGCACGCCTTGTTTATCGGTGTTTTGATGATCCTGCTTCTGCTGTTGGTGTTTCTCTCCCTCGTTACGGGACGCTTTGCGATTCCCCCGTCCGAGCTGAAAGCCATTCTCCTTTCGAAGATGTTCGGACAAAACGAGGTGTTTCGCAGCGCCGCCTGGACGGTTCTCTCTCGAGTTCGTTTGCCTCGCATCACGGCGGCGGTCTTCGTCGGAGCGGCACTTTCCGTCGCCGGTTCCGCCTATCAGGGGATCTTCAAAAATCCCATGGTATCCCCCGATCTTCTGGGTGCCTCCGCCGGCAGCGGTTTTGGCGCGGCGCTTGCCTTGCTCTTGGGTGCCAGCCTGAATACGACGCAGTTTGTCGCCTTTCTCGGCGGTCTTGGAGCGGTTCTTCTGACATACGCCATAAGCAGGAGCGTCTCCAAATATCGGGAGTCCATGCTCACCATCGTGTTGACCGGGGTGATTATCTCGTCTCTTTTCAACGCTTTGATCTCCCTCATAAAATATCTCGCGGACCCGAACTCGAAGCTTCCTGAGATCACGTTCTGGCTCATGGGCGGCCTTGCCTCCGTCACGCTCCAAAATCTTCCGACCTTGATCGTGCCCGTCGTGCTCGGCCTTCTCCCGGCACTGTCGCTGCGCTACAGGTTGAACGTGCTCACGCTCTCGGAGGACGAAGCGCGGGCGATGGGTGTCGATACCCGGCAGCTCAGAAAGGTTTTTGTGGTCTGTGCCACCCTTGTCACCTCGGCGTCCGTCGCGGTAAGCGGAATGATCGGTTGGGTGGGGTTGGTGATCCCGCACTTCGCAAGAATGTTGGTGGGATCGGATTACAGCAGGCAACTCCCGACTGCGATGCTGCTTGGCTCGATCTATCTGCTTCTCATCGACAATCTCTCGCGATGGTTTTTCACGGTGGAGGTCCCGCTGAGTGTCCTTACGTCGCTCGTGGGGGCTCCTTTTTTCATTTACCTGTTGAAACGCGACAGAAAAGGCGGTCTGTGATGATCTTCGCTGCAAAAAACCTGATCTGTGGCTACGGCCGTAAGGTCGTGTTGGAGAACGTTTCGCTGAAGGTCGAGGAGGGAGACGTTCTTTGCATATTGGGTCCGAACGGGGTCGGGAAGACCACGCTCTTCAAGAGCATCCTCGAGAGCATTCCGCTGATATCCGGCGTCATAACGCTCGATGGGTTGGACGTATCCGGCTGGTCGGTGCGGGAACGGGCGAAGTACATCAGTTATGTTCCGCAGAGTCACAGGGACACTTTCTCTTATAGCGCGCTCGAAATGGTGACGATGGGACGAGTCGCGCACCTCGGACTTTTTTCGACCCCTCCGGCCGCCGACCTCGAGATCGCCCTGGGGTGCATGAAGCGATTGGAAATCGAGCACCTTGCCGACAAAACATTTCGTGAGCTGAGCGGCGGCGAACAGCAGATGGTCTTGATTGCAAGAGCACTGACGCAGGATCCGAAGCTGATCGTAATGGACGAACCGACGTCCAGCCTGGATTATGGGAACCAGGTAAAGGTTCTGCAGCAGATCGGAAGGTTGGCCGGCGAAGGGATCTCGATCATCATGACCACGCATTTCCCGGATTATGCGTTTCTGTGTGACTCGAAGGTCTGCCTGATTCTCGGCGGGGACCGAATTCTTATCGGGGATGCATCGGAGATCGTGACGGAGAGGAATTTGAAGGACGCGTATGGGGTCGATATCCGGATCCTTTCCGATGCAATCGATGGGGTCGGTGTGATTCGCAGCTGTGTCCCGGTTTTCAATAGGACGGAAGTGGTTCACGGCCGCCTGGTGACGGCGGCAGACTCTTTTTCGACAGCGGGTGATGTGAAGAGAGCTTGATGATCGATTGAACGCGGAGCGAGGACTTCGGAGCATGGTGGATGAAACGGACGAGGAGGAACGACGATGAAGGGTAAGAGTACGTGGAAGTGGTTGCTGGCCGTTCTGGTTTTGCTGGGACTGATCGGATGGTTCGTCATGGATGCCCGCGTGGAACAAAAAACCGAGACGGGTCAAGAGCGTTCGTCGGAGCGTACCGCTGAATCACGGAAGGAGAACGAGACGAACTCCGAGGACGGGATGCGTACCATCCTCGACATGGCCGGGCGCGAGGTGACGATTCCGCGGGACGTCAAGAAGGTCTACTGTGCCGTACCCACAGGTGAAGCGATGATCGCGGCTCTTTGCCCGGAAAAGCTATGCGGGTGGGTCAACAAGGTATCCGACAAGTCGATGCGGTATCTCAACGAAGATCTGAAAAAACTGCCCCTGCTCGGCGGATGGATGGGGCAGCGCGTCACAGCGAACATCGAAAGCATCATTAAGGCAGCGCCGGATGTGATCATCTACGCGACCGATCGGCTCAACCTCGGTACGAAGAACGATCGTCCCGACAACATTCAGGCGAAGACCGGAATTCCGGTCGTCGCGGTCGCCGACGAGCTTGCCGGGACGCCCAAGGCGTTTCGTTTTCTCGGGGACATCCTCAGCTCCGAGGAACGGGGAGAAAAACTTGCGGCCTACTGCGAGGAGAAGCTTGCCATGATCGGTGAGGCGGTGGCGAAGATTCCGGAGGACAAGATCGTCTCGATCTACTACGCCGAGGGCAAGGGCGGACTCGCAACCGATCCTTCCACGTCCGAACACGTCGCCGTCCTGGATTTCGTGCGGACGCGCAATGTCGCGGACGTCGAGAAGAGATGGGGGATGGGGATGACGGAGGTCTCCTTCGAACAGGTTTTGAACTGGAACCCGGACGTCATTCTGGTGTCGGCGACGACCGACAGCAACTACGACCTGATTTTGAAGAGCGACACGTGGAAAGAGATAAATGCCGTAAAGAACGGGAGGGTTTATCTTACCCCGAGATCCCCCTTCAACTGGTTCGATCGTCCGCCCAACGCCATGCGGGTCCTGGGTGTTCAGTGGTTTGCCAAGCTCATGTATCCGGAGTATGTGGATCTCGATGTTCGTGCCGCCATGAAGGAGTTCTTCGAGCTGTTCTACCTGGTGGAGCTGACCGACGCGGATGTCGACAGCCTGATCGCGCCGAATCCTCTGCCGTAACACGTCGGGGATCTTTTGGCGGCTGAAGACCATGACGAAACAAAGGGCTTGCGTCGTTTTGGAGCGTCCGCCCGCAAAAAAACCGGTGCGGATTCCCGGAGGGAAGGGTTTCGCATCCAACAAAGCCGCCAGGTATGATTGGGTGGCACGGGAGGTTTTTTTGCCGCTTTTTCCCGTCATCGCGAGGGATGTGATCTCCTTCTGTGGCAAAAGAGACGGAAAGTGCCTGGACCTGGGCTCCGGAGGAGGTCTTTTCGGTTACCACATCGCCAGGGAGTCGGAGATGTCGGTCTGTTTTTTGGACATAGACCCGCATGCCGTCGATATCTGCCATAGGCGAGGAGTGGAGTGGAATCTCGCGCACAGATGTACGTACGTTGTCGCGGACGTGGTCGATATGCCGTTTCCCGACGCCGGATTCGATGTCGTGGTGAGCCGGAGCTCGTGGCGTTTCTGGGGGGAGATGGGAAGGCTGCGTCGTGCTTTTGCCGAAATTCACAGGGTCCTCGTGCCGGGAGGCATCGCCCTCATCGGGTCGAGCTTGGGTACTCCCGATATACAGGATCGTATCCGTGCGAGAATGAAGGAGATCGAACCGGAATGGCCACGAAATGTCGATAAGAAAAAGAATTCCTGCACCTATGCGGAGATGTGTGATGTTTTAAACGGCATTGGAATAAGGACGAGAGTCGAAAAGTCCGACCGAGGAACCTGGCTTCTCATCCGTAAAGAGGCGGAAAATCTTGAGTGAGCAATCGGACGATCGCGTCGTCCGCTGCAGTTGGTTTCGTGGGGAGCGATTGCCGCAAAACTCCTCCAAAAAACTGATGCGCATACCGGGCGTGTTCTATGGAGGCGGGTGCTCCTATATGGCGTGTCGGGGCCTTTTGATGGGGCCCATACACGATGTCCTCCTGATCACTCACGGCCCCGTCGGGTGCGGTTTCTTCTCCGGCATCAACGGGCGTGACGGCAAAGCGGGAGAGAATCGCTCCTCCTTTGCAGGACGGTGTTTTTCGACCGATCTGCGCGAGAAGGATATCGTTTTCGGTGGGGAGGACAAACTTTACGAAGCGATATACGAAGCCGCAAAGCGATTTGCCCCGGCCGCGATCGCCGTGTGCGCGACGTGTCCCGTCGGTCTCATCGGAGACGACGTGGAGGCGGTCACAAGGAGGGCCGAGTCCGAACTCGAAATCCCCGTGCTCGCGTTGCGCTGCGAGGGGTTCAGGGACGAACCGGGCTGGCTCACCGGTGGCAGAGAGGTCGTCTCTTCCTGGAGCGGTCGCTCTTTGGGGAAGGTTGGTGATTTCCCCATTCATTACATGAGCGAATCGTATTGGGGGGACAATCAAGTCGTCATGGAGCGTCTCTTCGGGCTTCTCGGGTATGATGTCGTCTGTTCGCTCATGGGGTCCACGACATTCGAGCGGATACAACGTTGTCACGAGGCTCGCCTGGTCGTTCTGGACAGCAACAAGGCGATCGACGCCGTGCCCGAGCTTCTCTCTAAAAAGTACGGTTGCGGCTGGATGCGTGCGACGTTTACGGGGCTGGCGGAGACGATCCATTCGTTGCGCGGGATGGCGGCATTTTTCGATGACAACACACATTCGGTTCGAACGGAGAAAGTCATCGAGTCTGAGCTTGAACGAATCAAGCCCGAATTCGATCGCTACAAAGAGCGCTTTTCCGGCCTGCGCGCCGCTCTCTTCGAGGATATATTTCGCAGCGATGCCTACGCCGCCCTGTTGAGCGACCTTCAAGTCGAAGTGATCCTCATTTCGCAGGATTACTCGGCAAAGGAGGTCAAGGACGATTCTTTTTTCCTGCATGTATCGCTTGCGCTCTGCCGTGTTTTGGATTTGGCGTCCGTCGGTTTGGCTCCGGAGAGCGACGACGGTTGTCGCGCTTTTTTCCTGTTGACCCGCGACGAAGTCCGATCGTTTCTTGATCTCGCATCCCCGGACGTCTGTTTCGCGGGCATCGAAGAGGAGTTCGGCCACAAGGCGTCGCGGATTCGCTCGGAGCAGTTCACCTCCGAAGAGCGGGGCGTTCAGTATGCCGGCTTCGACGGGTTGATTCGTTTTGCGTCCGACCTTGCGATGGCCGAGTGCATGTCGCATTGGCAGATCGAACCGCCCATTTGGGAGACGCATAGGTCATGAAAAGCGATCAAGCGCAGGAGAGGAAAACCGGAGCCGAAGGGAAAAGAGGCGCTCTGCAGATCGATCCCCTGAGTATGTGTCCTCCCCTGGGCGCCATATATGCGAGTCAGGGAATCCATGCCTGTATGCCGCACAGCCACGGCGCATCGGGCTGTTGCCGTTTTCAGCGAATGGAGCTCGGTCGTCACTTTCAAAAGACGATTCGGGTGGCGTCGAGCCTGCTGAAGGAGTCCTCCGCGATATTCGGAGGAGAAAAGGACTGCATCTCCGCGGTGGGAAACGTCTTCCGGCTTTACGCGCCGGATATGCTGGCTCTGCACAGCACCTGTCTCAGTGAGACGATCGGGGATGATCTGCAATGGCTTGCCTCCAAGGCCGACGTGCCCTCCGGAAAACACCTGGTCGTCGTGTCTACACCGGGTTATGTGGGTTCGCACCTGACGGGTTATGCCGACCTCCTCTCCGCAGTGGTGGGTCAGGTTGTCCGCGAGCCTCGAAATCGAAACGATTCGCTCTGTCTGATGCCGGGCCTCCTGAACCCGTCCGATGTGGCGGAGCTCAAAAGATACGCGGCGCCTTTTTTCGATACGGTGATCACCTTCCCGGACGTCTGTGGTGTCCTGGACGTGAAGACACCGCGCGATGTAAAGTCGTACTGTCCGGGCGGCACGAGCTGCGACGCGATAGAGACGTTGGCGGAATCCGGTGCCGTGATCGCGCTGGGAAGGGAGTGTACGTTCGATGCGGCGAGCGCACTCTGTGAATTGGGACGCATCGACCGACGTGCCTCGCTTCCCATACCGGTTGGAATAGAGGCGACGGACGAGTGGATGGGGAGACTTCGGGCGTTCTCCGGCCGTGAAGTTCCAAAATCCTTCGGCGAAGAGAGGCAGCGGACGATCGATGTGCTCATGAAGGTTTATCCGATTTTCTTCGGGTGCAGGGCCGCCGTCTCCTGTGACGCGGATCTTTCCGTCTCTCTCGTCTCGTTTTTGGCCGGTGTCGGCATCGTCCCGGTCTACGTTGCGACCGGCCGTGGCGGATCTCGATTCGTCGACGATGTGTCGCGGGCCCTGGCGCGCTACGGTCTCGAGGGAACCGTCCTTGCGGAATCGGACCGTTACGACCTGGAACGTTTTCTCGAACGACATGAAGTGGATGTGATCATCGGAGGCAGCCGGGAGAAAATCGTCGCGGCGCGACGCGGCATTCCTTTGATGCGTATCGGTTTTCCCGTCAGCGACAGACCGTTGTGCGGCCTGTGGCCGATCGTCGGCTATAGGGGTTGTCTGAACCTTCTTCGAAGTGTCGCCGATATTCTCTTGCATCACCGGGAATCTCGAATCGATCCGGAAAATCTTGCGATTGCCCGATATTTTTAGTCATTTTCAGGGAGGAAAGACGCGATGTTTTGGGTTCGGGACGGCAGGTCGTCCTGCTGGAAGGGGTGGGAGAGTCGATGAGACAGATCGCCATTTACGGGAAAGGAGGGATCGGGAAGTCCATGATATCGCAGAATGTCGCTGCGGCACTTGGGCGAAGCGGCCGGCGTCCGATTGTAGTGGGGTGCGATCCCAAGGCGGACTGTACTCGATTGTTGCTGGGTGGACAGATACAGTCGACCGTTTTGGATCGCCTGCGCGAGGCGGATGGCGGTGAGATCGACCTGGGTTGCATCATCAGGGAGGGCGCGTTCGGCGTCGCCTGCGTGGAGGCGGGGGGGCCCGAACCCGGTGTCGGCTGTGCGGGGCGCGGCATCATCACGGCGATAGAGCTGCTGGAGCGATATGGCGTATACGAAAAATCGTTCGACTATGTCCTGTACGACGTGCTCGGTGACGTCGTCTGCGGCGGTTTTGCCATGCCCATACGGGAGGGCAAGGCCCAAGAGATCTATTTGGTGACGAGCGGAGAGTTTATGTCCCTTTATGCGGCGAACAACATCGCGAAGGGAATCGCTCGTTATTCGCGCCAGAGCCAGGTCCGCGTGGGCGGGGTCATCTGTAATTGCCGGAACGTCTCCGGCGAAGAGGCGATCGTCGAAAGATTTGCAAGACGCATGGGAACGAGAGTCCTGCATGTCGTTCCGAGAAGCGCCACGGCACAGGAAGCCGAGATCGCATGTAAAACCGTCGTGGAATATGCGCCGGAAAGTCCTCTCGCAAAGGTTTACGGCGAGCTCGCAACGGAGCTCTCGAACAACGATCGTTTCAGCGTCCCGACGCCTCTGTCCCGTGCGGAACTCGAAGGTTTGTTTGCCGATGCCTAGCTTTGGACAGAGGGGATAACGTAGTAAAATAAGGATCACAAGGATCCCTGAGGAGATGATCACATGTTTACCTCCATCACGAAAAAAGAGCTTCTACAGACGCTGTTCGAGAAATGGCGGATTCCCCGAAGAGTCGAGCAGATCATGGTTTCCGACGCATTGGGGCGGGTCGCCGCGGAAGATGTTCGTTCGCTCGTCTCCCTTCCCGTCTGTCGGGCTGCGCAGATGGACAGCGTGGCGGTTCGTTCGAAGGATTTTCTCGAAGGAGTTCCCGATGCCAAAGGATGGGTCCTCGGGCGCGATTATGCGTTCGCCGATATGGGCGATGATTTCCCCGACGCGTTTGACGCAGCGGTTCCGGTCGAAGACGTCATGTTCGATCGGGACGGAAACGTCTCTTTCGAACCGGGGTTGGAGGTCCGCCCCGGTTTCGGCGTCAAACGGGCGGGGAGCACCGTTGCAACTGGCAGTTTGCTGGTGGAACGCGGGACCCTTCTGCGTCCGTTCGATATCGCCTCGATTCAGTTGGGCGGGGTCGAGCGGGTCTCCGTTCTCAAAGCTCCGGTGGTGACGTTCATCCCGACGGGAAGCGAGCTGATCCCGCCGGGGAGCGCGCTTGCGCGGGGAAAGTGTTTTGACGTAAACAGCGCCATGGCCTACGGAATGTTGATGGAGCTCGGCGCCGAGGTCCGTTTGCTCCCGATCGTGAGGGACATGCGCTGCGAACTTGCGGAGGTCCTCGAGGCGGCGCTTTTGGACTCCGACATCGTCTTGCTCAACGGCGGTTCCTCCAAAGGGGAGGCGGACCTCAACGCTCGCCTCCTCGACGAGTTCGCGGAAGTTCTCTGCCACGGAGTGGCGGCCGCCCCCGGAAGGCCCCTCTGCCTCGCACTCTCCAGGGGAGGCACTCCGATCGTCAACGTACCGGGGCCACCCGTCGCGCTTCTCCACTGTTTCGAGTGGTGCGTGAGACCGATCGTCAGTCACTTCCTGGGTATACCGACCCCGATGAGGCCCACGGTCAGGGCGCGACTCGACAAGGCCCTCGATTTTTCCGGGCAGATGGAGTTGCTCTGTTTTCTCAAAGTCTCCTCGAGCGATTCGGGATATCTCGCGGACCCGGTCTCCTTCAAGGACGTGGAGCTTCCGGAGGCGTTGAGAACGGGGGCGTATTTCCTCTCGGAGCTCGGCCGTACCCGCTATGATGTGGGAGAGGAAGTGGATGCGGTCCTCCTCCGCGGTTATACGACATAGGGGAAGACGTTCGTGTCTTTTCCGCAGGGCGATGCGATCATGTTGAATCGATGTTCCTCTTGTTGCCGTGTCCCAGGTAGTCCTTGATGTAGAGCGGGCTTTTCTTCAGGTTGATGAAGGTCGTCTCCTGGTTCGTTTCGCCTTTTTTCATCCTGATCATGACGATGGGACGAATGAGGTCGCTGCCTCCGGCGGAAACGACGACGCCGACTCTGCCGTCCGAAAGCGAAACGATCGAGCCGGGCGGATAGAGTCCCAGGGAGATCAGCATCTCGCGGACGATCCGAATGTCGAAATGGTTGCCCGCGTCCTTGATGATCAACGTGATGGCGTTCTTCGAGGACATGGGATCCTTGTAGACTCTTTTCGCCGTGAGCGCGTCGAATACGTCGGCGACGGCGGCGATCCTGGCCGCTTCGGGGATCTCGTGTCCCTTGATTCCCAAAGGATAGCCCTTGCCGGACCATTTTTCGTGGTGGCTCGCGATGATGCCGACTACCGTTTCATTGGTGATTCCGGCGCTGTGCGAAAGCTTGACGCCGAGGTCCGGATGCTGTTTCATCACCTTGAACTCTTCGGAAGTAAGCGGTCCCGGTTTGTTGAGAATATTGTTCGGGATGAGGGCTTTCCCGAGATCGTGCAACAGGCCTCCCAGAATCACCAGCTGTAGGAATTCTTTTTTGCCCGGGTACAGTCGCAGCGCAAGGTGCCCGATTAAAAGCGCGATGTTGAAGGAGTGTACGAAGGTATATTCGTCCCTCTCCTTCACCTTCGCCAGGGAAAACGTTACGGGCGGGTTGCGTAACAGATCGTCGGTGAGCGTATGGCTCATGTTCGAGAGGCCGGTTATCATCTCGGGTCCTATCTGCCCGTCCGTGTCCCTCGCCTCGCTGAACATCGATGTGATATGCTTGATCACATCCTTCGCCTTCTCTTTTTCGATTAGTCTGTCTTCGTCTGCATAGACCTTGTCGATGATCTCGTCGAGCTCCTCGTCGGACAGTTGCTGCGGAGCGTTGAGATATACCGATTCGATCTTGTGCGCCTTCATTTTTTTTATCAAGGTTGCCATGGACTTCTTGAACATGTTGATATCGAGGCCCGCAGGCAGCAAAACCTCGCCGTTGCGACCGATGACCTCGCTCGCGATGATCCCTTCACAATGATCCAACATGTCCACCGGGACCCTCACAAATTCTTTTTTCTTTCTGCCGGCGTTCCTTCCGGGTTCCCCGGAGGCGGTCATATGCATCTCTCCCTGCAAGAGTCGAAATTGTACACAAGATCGCTTCTTTCATGTATGATAGCACATAAGGAAGCGGGGAATCACGACATCATTTTTGAGTTTGCGTCGATAAGCCGGTGCGCTTTTTCGGCGAATTGTTGTCCTTTCCGGGGGGGAATCGATATGAGCGAGGCTCATGATGGAGGGATCGTAAGGAAGATCAAGAGCAGTTCGATCCCCTTTGTCGTCTTGCTCTGCCTCTTTCTGCTTCTCGGGCTCAGAGTCCTCATCCCCCTTCTTCCCGCTTTGGCCTGGGCCTCGGTCCTGTCGTTTTTCACGTACCCCGTCTACAAATTCATTCACATGCGTGTCCTCCGGGGAAGATACTCCTATCTCGCCGCCGCCACGAACACGTGCCTCATTCTCTTTCTTCTCGTCCTGCCGATGGTCGGAGCGGCGATGGTGGTGACACGAGAGGTCGGCCGCATCTATCTTTTTCTCGCCGAACTCTTCTACGATGCAAAGGGTACCTCGTTGCAGACGCTCTTTTCGCTCCCGCCCTTCAACCGCTTTTTTTCGACGTATCCCCGGCTTTTCGAATTGCCCGTATGGAACGACTTTCTCGTGAGTGCCACGGGCGTTCTGGCGAATTTTATGACCGGCACCTCGAAAGAACTCCTGGGAAACGTCTTTCGGGTTGCCTTCAATCTTTTCGTGATCACCGTCGCATCCTTTTTTCTGACGCACGATGGACATCTGTTCATCCGGTTCATCAGAGACATACTCCCTCTGTCGAACGAATCGAAGGACGCTTTTTTCATGCGTTCCATGCGGATGCTGTACGCCATATTCTACGGAATCATCCTCACCGCCGGCATACAGGGGACGTTGGGCGCCCTGGGCTGGTGGTTCGTGGGACTCGACAACCCCGTGTTATTTGGCGCGCTGATGTTTTTTTTGGCGATGCTTCCGTTTGTGGGCACACCGATCATCTGGGTGCCGGGCGTCGTGTTCCTGTTCGTAAAGGGCGACGCGAGCGGGGGGATCATACTGCTTTTGTGGGGCGTGTTCGTCGTCAGTTCGATAGACAACATCCTTCGGCCCTTCTTCATCTCCGGGGGGAGTCGGTCTCACCTTCTTCTGGTGTTCGCCGGCATCCTCGGAGGATTGTCGGCATGGGGATTTCTGGGTCTTTTCATGGGTCCCCTCTGTCTTTCCATGGCGTATTTTCTACTGGATTTGTACAGGGCGATCGTGATCATGCCGATCTCCGGCAAGATCGATCTGAAAAACGTAATACGGGCGAACCGGCAGTATGACGAGGAGGAATACTCATGATTCTCATTTCCGTGTCGGGTTACAAGGACAGTGGAAAGACGTCTCTCTGTCGAGCGTTGATATCCGCGCTTTCCAGCCGGGGTTTCAAGGTGGGTTACATCAAGAGAACACAGGAGTTCGTGGCGTCTTTGCAGGATACGGACTCGGGGGCGGCCCTCTCTCTCGGTGTGGATGCCTTGCTCTGGGGCGAGGGATCCTTCAGATACGAGCGGCTGGAGCCCGATGGATGGGAGATGGAGGCCAGGCGAGTGGCGGGGATGTTCTTCCCCGATGTGGATATCGTGATCTTGGAGGGTGGCAAAGAATTGGATTCCCCGAAGATTTGGGTGCGCAAAGAGGGGGAGGCGCTGCCGGATTACCCGGGAATATTCGCCGTGTACGACAGACACGGCGGCGGGGATGGTTCGAAGATATACGGAAAGGACGATATCGAACGTCTGGTGGATGAAATCGCTTCTCTCGTCTCGAAAAACGAAAAGCGCGCGCGGGTCTTTCTGGAGGAAGGGGAGCTTCCCATGAAGGGCTTCGTGGCCGATTTCGTGGCGGGAGGCATTCGGGGTATGTTGAGTGTCCTCAAGGTAAAATCGGACGGCTGGGCGAAGGGGAATGTGCGAGTTTACCTGAAGGGGGAGAAAAGGGATGGGATCGATTGATATAAAAATCCCGAGGCATGCGCTTTGGGGCGGAAATGCTTTCAGTATTTGGGCGGATGGGATATAATTGACCACTGTCAGCCCATGTGAACGGCGGGAACGGTCTTTATGTGGTACGACACGCCCCCGAAGGGGACGGAACTCTGCCAGGCGTTTTTTTGTTGAAGAAAAGAGATGAGGGGTGATCGAGGAGGGGACAACCTGTCGTAGCATACATTGTCATAACGGGCGCACCCGCGGTGCGTAACTTGATTCGAGGAGGTATTCGATTTCAGTTATGGTTATGGAACACTTTGTATATATGAACCTATCGATTGCTGTGATAGCGGGCATCGCTTTGATTTACGCGATCGTATCGGCCGAGAAGATCAAAAGCTACGCGGTCAGCAATGAACGGGTCCGTGAGCTCTCGGAGATCATACAGAGCGGTGCCATGGCCTTCCTCTACAGAGAGTACAAGGCTCTCAGCGTTTTTGTCGTTGTGGTGGCGTTGCTCCTGGGTTTCTACCTCGGTTTGCCCAGCGCGACCTGCTTCGTCGCCGGGGCCTTGTGCAGCGCGTTCACCGGTTACATCGGAATGCGCGTTGCCACGAGCGCGAACGGAAAGACGGCCTTTGCCGCGCTCAAGGGGATGAACGAGGCTCTGGGGATCGCGTTCCGCGGCGGCAGCGTCATGGGGATGACCGTCGTCGGAGTGGGGCTGCTCGGCGTACTGGGAGCCTATATGATTTTTGGCGACATCGCTTCGATCACCGCGTTCGGTTTTGGAGCGAGTTCGATCGCCCTTTTCGCGAGGGTCGGGGGCGGAATCTATACCAAGGCCGCCGATGTGGGAGCGGACCTCGTCGGCAAGGTGGAAGCCGGGATTCCGGAGGACGACCCGCGCAATCCCGCCGTCATCGCGGACAACGTCGGCGATAACGTCGGAGACATCGCCGGAATGGGCGCGGATCTTTTCGAATCCTACGTCAACTCCATTCTCGCCGCGATGGCGGTCGGTTTTATGAGCCTCGGATTCGAGGGATTGCTCTATCCCATGTTGCTCTGTGCGGTTGGGATCGTATCGGCGCTCGTCGGGACGATGTTCGTCAAGGTTCGTGACGGAGGAAATCCCCAGAGGGCTCTCAGCATGGGGCTTTATTCCACCGGGGTCATCATGATCGTCCTCACCTACTTCCTGACGAACTGGCTCTTCGAGGGTGAGATCAACCTCTTCTGGTCCGTGGTCGGTGGCGTCGTCTGCGGTGTCATCATCGGGCAGATCACGGAGATATACACGTCCTCCGACTATAAATCGGTCAAGGAGATCGCCGAGGCTTCGAACACGGGAACCGCCACGAACATCCTGGCCGGGATTTCGGTGGGGATGAAGTCGACGGTCGCGCCCGTCGTCTTTATCTGTGCCGCAACGATGGTGGGGGTCTACTTCGGCGGACTTTTCGGCATCGCCTGTGCGGCGGTCGGAATGCTCTCCATCACGGGGATGGTCCTTTCGGTCGACGCGTACGGCCCGATCAGCGATAACGCGGGCGGGATCGCCGAAATGGCGGGACTCCCGCACGATGTCCGCAAGATCACGGACAAACTCGACGCGGTCGGCAACACGACGGCCGCCGTCGGCAAAGGGCTTGCGATCGGGTCGGCCGCACTGACGGCACTCGCCCTTTTCGTCTCCTATGCGGCGGCGACCAAGCTCGACAAGATCGATCTGATGGATCCGCACGTCATGGTCGGGCTCTTTATCGGCGGAGTCCTTCCGTTCATCTTCAGCGCACTTTCAATCCAGGCCGTGAGCCGCGCCGCGGAGAAGATGATCGAGGAGGTCCGGCGGCAGTTCCGCGATATCCCGGGGATCATGGAGGGCACGGCGCGTCCCGAATACGAAAGGTGCGTCGACATCTCCACGGCGGCTGCCTTGAAGGAGATGATCGTTCCCGGCATGATGGCCGTCGTCGTCCCCGTGTTGGTCGGCAAACTGCTCGGTGCCCCCGCCCTCGGCGGTCTTCTGGGAGGGGCGATCGTCACGGGTGTTATGATGGCGATCTTCATGGCCAACTCCGGCGGTGCGTGGGACAACGCGAAAAAATACATCGAGGAAGGGCACCACGGCGGCAAGGGAACGCCTGCACACGCGGCTGCGGTGTGTGGGGACACGGTCGGCGATCCGTTCAAGGACACCGCCGGTCCGAGCCTCAATATCCTCATCAAGTTGATGACAGTGGTCTCTTTGGTTCTGGCGCCGCTTTTCGTGTAGGCCCAAAGGAGAGTGTCGACATCGAGGAGCGGGTGCCCTCGAATCCATGGGGCGCCCGCTCCTCGAGGGGCATGTATTTCCTGGAAAAAACCCGAAAAATTTTGACCCGGACCAGGTTCCGGCATCGCCACCTTGGGGTGGACGGTGACTTTATTTTGCCCGGTTCTCCGGGTCTTCCGGGTCCGTGAGAACCGAGATCAACTGAAAATAGGTCGTAGGTTTCTCGAGGTTTCCTCTTTCTTCGGATCCCTCGGTCCTTTCCTCCTCGGCCTCCGTCTTTACCGCTGTTTTTCGCTCTTTTTCAATCTGTCTTGTCTCGTTCCGGCTTTTCGCCGCTTCTTCGTTTTCGGGAGCGCGGACGGTTATCGGTCTTTGTTCTCCGGATCTAAAGCAGCGCGTCCATCGATCTTGCGCTTGTTTGCGGGCGAAGGGCTCCAGTCGGCTCCCCCGCCTCCGATTTTCGAAATCTCCACGCGACATCCCCCCTGCCGCTTGCCTGCGCGACGTGCGCGCTCGGCAACGATGAAATCAAATGTCATTATTATAGTCAAGCGGGTTCGAAGAAGTCTTTGAAAATGGGCGGAGTCCTTTCCTGCCGGGGGGCTGCAGCCTCTTTCGACAGGGATATCCTCGATCGGGGCGTGGCGCGACGCGATAAGGGGCTTCCGGGGAAAAGCGGTCCGTCTTTCGCCCCTGCAAGTGAATTGCTTGACGGGACGTTTGAGATATGACACGATATACTGGGGTCCGTTCCCATGGGGAAAGGACCGAGTATCGTAAAAAGGGGCAGCGAAGAAAAGACGAGATGTCCGACGATGTTCAGGAGATAAAGTCAAGGCTCGATATAGCCGAGGTGATCGGAGATTATCTTCCTCTGAAGCGAAAGGGGAACCTGCTGTGGGGGTTGTGTCCTTTCCACGGCGAGAAGACCCCCTCCTTTTCGGTTTCGCGCGAACGCCAGACGTTTCATTGCTTCGGCTGCGGAAAGGGTGGAGATGTCTTCGCCTTCGTCATGGAACAGGAGGGACTTTCCTTTCGCGAGGCGCTGAAGTTCCTGGCGCCTCGCGCCGGGGTCGTTCTGTCGACTCGTCCGTCCTCTTTCTCCCGGGAGTCTTCGGAGGATCGTCGTGCCGTTCTGGAGGAGGCACTCGCCTTTTTTCGGGCTTCCCTGGCGGGCGAAAGCGCAGAGCCCGCCCGTTCCTATCTTTTGCGGAGAAACCTCGCCGACC
>DAIPHL010000025.1:0-18901 GCA_036771375.1 Synergistaceae bacterium
ATGTGCTACAGGCTGCCGACCTCCCCGACGAGCGCAACACACTCGCGTCCGCGGCGGGATCGCCTTTCGTCCTCACTCGCCGGAGGGGTCGGAGTCGTTCGGATCATCCGACTCATCTTCGACGGTCTCCCCGTATTTTTGGGACATCTCGCCCTTTAACTTCGCGGAGCGTTCGAGCCAGCTCCGCAGACATGCCTTCGTGCGTCCGTGGACGCTCTCCTCCGGGTACTCCCCGGATTCGTCCGGTTCGCCCGCCGGGACGCCCGTCAGGATCTCGATGCCCTCGTCGATGGTCGAGACGGCCCAGACGTTGAAAAGCCCCTCCCTGACGGCGTCGAGAACGTCGTGGTGGAGCATCAGGTGTCTCACGTTCCGGCGGGGGATCATGACGCCCTGGGTTCCGGTCAGTCCTTTCGTCTTGCAGTACCGGAAAAAGCCCTCGATCTTTTCGTTGACCCCGCCGATCGGCTGAATGCCGCCAAACTGGTCCACGGAGCCGGTCACGGCGATGTCCTGCCGCAGAGGCACGCCGGAGAGGGCGGAGAGCAGACAATAGAGCTCCGTGGAAGACGCACTGTCTCCCTCGATGCCCCCATAGGTCTGCTCGAACGCGATGCGCGCCGAGACCGATATCGGCATGTCCTGCGCGTACTTCCTCCCAAGGTAGCTGGAGAGGGTCAGCAGGCCCTTGTTGTGAATAGGGCCGGTCATCTTGACCTCGCGCTCTATGTTGACGACGCCCTCCCGTCCCATGAATACGTTGGCGCTGATCCGCACGGGGTGCCCGAACGTGTGATCGATCAGGGATATGACGGTGAGTCCGTTGATCTGTCCGATCTTTGCTCCCTCGGTATCGATGCGGATCAGACCGGTCTCGAACGACCGGCGGTAACGCTCCTCGATCAGATCGACCCTGTAGATTTTCTCGTCGATGGCCTTGATGACGTGCCGGTACTCCACGATCGAGGCATTGTCCATGCGCGCCCAGACCGTCGCCTCCGTGAGGATCTCCGATATGGCGTTGAACTGGGTCGACATTCGATCCTGATCGTCGACCATGCGGGATGCCCACTCGATGATCTCGCCCACGGCGGCCGAGGAAAAGGGGATCTTGCCCTCCTCGTTCACGAAGTGAGCGATCACGCAGGCGAGCTTGTGTTCCATCTCGTCCGTCCGCGGCATGTCGGACTCGAAATCGGCCTTGATCTTGAATATCTTGTGGAACTCCGGATCGTATATGTTGAGAAGATAATAGAGGTAGTAGGTTCCCACGATCACGACCTTGACGTTGATCGGGATCGCTTCCGGCCGGAGCGAGGCGACGGGAATGAAACCGAGATGCTCGCCCAGGTTCTCTATCGTCAGCTCGCCGGAGGTCAACACCCTCTTCAGGGCGTCCCACGACATGAACTGCCGGAGAAGGTTTTCGGCCTCTAAAAGCAGATAGCCTCCGTTCGCCTTGTGGAGCGCCCCCGGTTTTATCCTGTGAAAATCGGTTTACAGGTACCCCTGGCGGCTCTCGTATTCGATCTTGCCCATGATGTTGTAATAGGTCGGGTTCGTCTCTCGAACGACCGGAGCGCCTCCCTCGGGATCGTTGGAGACGAAGACGTTCACCGTGAAGCGGCTGAAATCCGTCTCGGCGTTCTCGTCCCTGGTCGCCGCCACGAACATGCCGAAGTTCTCCACGACGTCCTCGGTGAGCTTGTCCATCCAATCCGAGAGCTTGCCGTTCTCGGGAAATTTCTCCCTGAGCTCGGAGAGGGTCGGTCGTATTGCGTTGCGGCAGATCTCTCCCTCGAGCTCCTTGATCCTCTCCTTCAGCTCCTTTTCATTTTCCCGCATCATGCGGAGCGTCTCCAGGGTCTTCTGCGCGATCTCCTCGGATTTCTTCTGTATCTCGTTCTGCTCCTCCTCGGAGAGATTCTCGAACTCGTCCGGCTGCATCTCGCGCGTGACCGGCTTCGGCTCGGCTCCCTCCTCCGTCTCCTTGGGAGTCTCGGTGATCAGCGGAAGGTTGATAAAACCCTGGGGGGTTCTCTTGATGGAGAAATTCTGTTCGCCGGCATAGGTGCGCAGTCCCTCCATCAGCTCGCCCACCTTTTCCTGAAAGTCCTTGACGAGCTGCGCCTTGTTGTCCTCGTATTCGCTGTTCTCGAAGGCCTTGCCCAGGTTCACCTTGAGCTCCTCGACCATGTCGTCCATGGCGGAGGCCAGAATTTTGCCGTATCCGGCGGGAAGGTTCAGCGCAAGCGGCTCACCCGGCTCCTCGAAGTTGTAGACGTACACCCAGTCATCCGGAGCACAGAGGGTGGCCGCACGGTTTTTCATCTCCTCCAGGGTGTAGGTGGTGCGCCCACTTCCGGGGTTTCCGACCACGAACATGTTGTAGCCCTTGCTGTCCACCTCGAGGGCAAAGGAGATCGCGCTGACCGCTCGAGTCTGTCCGATCAGCTGCTTCAGGCACTTCAGTTCGTCCGTGGTCTTGAAGCCGAACGTCGCGACCTTTGCCCGACGTCTCAGCTCTTCCAGGGGAACTCTGTTTGTTTCCATGATAGACATCCGCATTCCTCCGCGAGTAAGAGAGTGAAAAACGTATTTTCTTCATTTCGGCTTTCTTCGATTCGAATCCCAAAGACTCTGTTTCATCTCCTCGTTCCAGCTTGCAGCCATCTTCTCCACATATGCGACTCGATTGAAGGAAATCCCCGATCGATATTCCGTCAAACCGTCACGCCTCGAGAAAACATCGGGCGCCGGCTCCGGGCGGAGCCGGCCATCCCGGATCAATCGGAATATTCATCGAGTAACCGTTCGATCTCCTTGCACCGTTTCACATCCCTGCAACCGGAAACTCTACCGGCACTGATAAACTTCTCGATCTGGATACCCTCGGGCCAATCGTCACTCATGAATTCAACTTCCCAACGCTCTCCCGGGACGGATATCTCGACCATCACGCTGTCTTCTCGGATCCAATCGAGCCGATAGAAGATCTGTCTTTTCTCGAGCTCGTCGAGAAACGCCAACAGCCGCCGCATCGACTCCCCTCCCATTCGTCGACAGGTGATGAGATCGCATCCCGCCCACGCCACGAACGCGGCCGGAATCTATTCGGGACGGTCGGAAAATTCGTCGAACAACCGGTCGATCTCTTCACATCGATCGATCTCTTTACAGTCGAAAATTTCGCCGGTACTTGTGAATTTCTCGATATCGACGGACCCGTCCCCCGAAAACGCCGCTTCCCAACGCTCTCCTGGAAGAGCGATCTCGGCGACGATGCGATCCCGGACCTTATCGAGCCGGTAGAAGATCTGTCTTTTCTCGAGCTCGTCGAGAAACGTCAACAGCTGTCGTATCGATGCCCCCTCCTCTTCGTCGACGGGCAGAGATCGCATCCTCTCTACGCTTCTCACCGCCGCGAGAGGCGACCCGCAACGGTCGAAGAATGAATCGAAGAGCCGGTCGATGCTCCCACACTCGAACATCCCGCCGGTGCTTACAAATTTCTCGACCCGGATCGAACCATCTCTCATGAATCCCGCTTCCCAACGCCGTCCGGGGAGGGCTATTTCAACGACCACGCGATCTCGAAATTTATCGAGTCGAGAGAAAATTTTCCTTTCGTGAAGACCGTTGAGCAATGCCCTCAGTCGCTGCATATCGTATCCTCGCAGAACATGAATCGTGTCGGAGGTCACTCCAAGCGGCGCAAACCTTCCTGCGAAAACCGGCAGGGGCAACCGGTTTCTTCCTCGAAACATCGGACTCACATTCAAGAGTGAGTCCCGCCCTCCCCGCGAAACCCGACCGGACGGATCGGGACGACAAGAGACCTTGCCCGACCGACAAGTGCACACCACGGAACGGGGCGAGGCTCCCCTGGTCAGACCCATTATACAATTATACAATCTCTTCGCCCGGCATCGGCATCGTAAAATATTCGTCTCGGACCGCCCTCATCGATGCGTCAGGCGAAAACCGCATCGCAAAGAGAGGTTTTTTCCTGTCTGCGCCGAACTTCTTCCACAGCCGAGACCCCCCGAACCGGTTTTCAAAACGTACTGCGAACGACTCGTCGCCTGCCGTTTCGTCGACCTGGAAAACGAGTTTTCCCAAGTCGAATCTCCTCCGGTGAGGAAGCGGTGTTTCCAGGCCTTCCCCTCTTTTTCTCATCCACAACGATAACCATCATACGCGAAAAGAGAAATCAGGCAAGGGCAATCCAATCGAGCGGAGGGATTCCGTCCGCCCGGAGGACGAGGCCATTCTGCGGCAAAGTTCCATGGGACGGGCGAACGCTGTGTGCAATCACGAAAATCGTGCTATGCTATGCGAAGGGAAGCACACGAAGAAAACAACCCGGCGTCCCGATCGAGACGACACTTTGAAGACTCCGAAGGGGTGAGGAAATGAGCGTAAGCAGAGCATTCGAAACATTCGCGAAGGAAGCGCCCGAACAGCAAGCGGCGTGGATGGACGCGGCGAGGAAGCTTGGAAGCGCCAGTATCCTCGACGAAAAGACGAGGGAGCTCGCATACATCGCCGTATTGGCGGCGCTTCGCCTTGAAAGCGGTTTGCCCTTTCACGTGAAGGCGGCCCGGGGAAACGGCGCCACGCGCGACGAAATCATCAGCGCCGTGCTGCTGGGTCTTCCGGCCGCGGGCAACGTCGTCGTCCAGGCGCTCCCGACCGCGTTGGAAGCGTTTGACGAAGTGTGAGCGGCCGTGGGTGAACTGACGAGCCTCCCCAATATCGGGGAAAAACTCGAATCCCAGCTCACGGAAGCCGGGATCACGACGATCGAAGCGCTCCAACGGGCCGGAAGCCGGGAGGCATGGCTTCGCATTCTCGCCGTCGACCCCTCGGCATGTGTCACGCGCCTCTTCGCTCTGGAGGGCTCAATCCAGGGCGTCCGCTGGCACGACCTTCCCGACGGGACGAAGCGGTCTCTGAGGGATTTCTGTAAAAGCCACAAGGGGAAATGACCTTGCTGTTCGAATACGATCTCCGAACACACGGGGAAGGGCTGATCGACATCACGCAGCGGGTACGGGAGGCCGTCGTGAAAAGCGAAGTCTCCCACGGTATCGCTGTCGTCTACTGTCCTCACACCACGGCCGGCATCACGATCAACGAGAACGCCGATCCCGACGTCGCAAGCGACCTGCTGCTCGGGCTCGACAGAGCCTTCCCCGATCGCCCGGAATTCCGCCACGCCGA
The DNA here is from genome assembly GCA_036771375.1 of Synergistaceae bacterium. Lineage (GTDB taxonomy): Bacteria > Synergistota > Synergistia > Synergistales > Synergistaceae > DAIPHL01. The sequence goes on from DAIPHL010000025.1 coordinate 5,227, forward strand.
AGGCAACAGCGCCGCCCACCTCAAGGCGAGCGCGATCGGCACAAGCGCGACCGTGATCTTCGAGGATGGCAGGCTCGTCCTTGGCACCTGGCAGGCCGTCTACTTCTGCGAGTTCGACCCGCCAAGGAAGAGGACTTTTTTCGTCAAGATCGTCGGAGAAAAAGAACAAAAAAATGAATGAAAAATCCGAACTCGAGAGGATCCCGGGGATCGGGAAGAATATGGCACGGCACTTGATCGATGCCGGCTACCCGACGTTGGAATCCCTCAAAGGGCAGGACCCCGAGGAGATTTATCGGAAGGATTGCGAGCGACAGGGCTGTCGGGTGGACCGGTGTGTCCTGTACGTCTACCGCCTCGCGGTCTACTTCGTCGAAAACGAAACCCACGACCCGGAAAAGCTGAAATGGTGGAACTGGAAGGATTCGGTAACCCGCCGCAAAGAGGCGGGTTACCGGTAAATCAGCCAAGAACGAGGCGCTGCGGCATCGGAATGATCGTGATCCTCGGTTTGTCTCCATGGCGCGTGCATGCGATGTTCACCGCATGGTCGAGGTCCCTCGCCGGCGTCATCTTCATCGTCGCCAAGACGTCGTCGCTTACCCCCGGGGAGCACGCGACGATATTCACGCCTTTTTGATAGAGCTTGCAGAGGAGCAGAGCGTGATCCATCTGGATACGATAATTGGCCGCGGTATATTTCAGTATGCCATCGAGCGACGTCTCTTGCCGAAATGGCACGATCATATCCTCGGAGTTCGTCCCTTCCGTACACTTGCTGTAAAATACGATGGTGTCACCGTCTTTCGCGATCGGCATCATCGCGATCAGCGCCTTCAACGACTGGTAGAGATCGATGTTGAGGGGATATCCCGGCGTCACGAGGTAGATCGACGCCGTTTTCTTGATCTCCATTCCGAAGATGCCGCGAAGAAAGCGCACACCGGCAAGGTGGGATTGTTCCAGGTCTCCCGTGAACACCCCGATCGGCTGGCCCGATGCGTTCTGCACGAGGCTGACGCAAAAATCGATCCCCAGCATTCTCGCGGTCTCCAACATGTCCAGATGAATGGGATTGCCCTCCAAAACACCGGCGGTCGCGCGAGGGTCGAGAATCATCTCCGGGCGATGGTTGTATGCGATACACGCCTCACTCGCGATGCCGGGCAAAACCGATTTACGCCCCCCGGAAAATCCCGCAAACTCGTGGGCCTCCACCTTTCCCACGCAGATGCGCAAATCCGACTCGTGTACGGTCTTGTTGACTTCCGCGCAGTTTCCGTAACTGGTCCTGCCCAACACCGCGAGCTTCTCCCCGGAGTACGGATCGTGGTTTTCCACGTGGATTCTGCCGTGGTAGGCACCTGCGATCTCCCTCATCTCCGCCGGAGTCGCTTCTCTGTGAACCCCGATCGCCACGATGATCTTCACTCGAGAGAGCGAGACGCCCGCAAGCTCGATTTCCCTGACGATAAAGGGGAGCACGCGTGCGGTCGCGACGGCGCGCGTGGCATCCGACACGAGGATCGTCACGTTCGAGCGCCCCTTGGCGATCTCCCTCAAAAGAGGCGTCCCCAGCGGGTTGGCAAACGATTCGGCGGCCATCTCATCGAAGTTCGGCGCCGCCGGCTCTCGCAAATAGGCGAAATCGACGAGCTCCATCGCCCGCGGAAGCACGACCGAGAGATTTTCGACGTTGTCGTAATACACGAGTCGCCCCGTTTTGTCCTGTTCGATCCCGTATTCTTCCATGACCTTCGCCCCCGAAAAGAAACGTTTCGGACCGGCTAAAATCTGACGAGAGAAGAGATGTCCGCCATCCGGCACCCCTCGTGAAGGCTCGCGACCCGCATCAGGAAGTTCAATTTGTCTATTCTCTCTCCCGACCTCGGGCAACCGTTTTTGATGAACGAAACGTTCAGTCCGACGGCCAAATCCATCACGACGTCGCCGACCACGCCGCCCGAACGACCGGAGGGAATTGACAACAGTCCCCGTTCCCTCGCGAATTCGTGCGCTTCGAGCGCTTCCGTTATCGTACCGACCTGATTCGGTTTGAGGATGAACCCATCTATGGAGTTGGACGCGTACGCACGTTCGAGACGCTCCCTGTTGGTCGCCGTGAAGTCGTCGGCGATGACCAGGGTCCTCTTCAAACGTTCGTGCGCCTTTTCGTAACCCTCCCAGTCGTTCTCGTCGAGGAGATCCTCGACGAACACGAAGTTTCGCCTTTCTGTGAGGTCCTTCGCGTAATCGACGAGTTCGTCCGACGTCAGTCTCCGTCCATGAAGGTAGTATGTCTTCGACGCCGCGTCGTACATCTCACTCGAGGCACAATCGAGCGAGAAGGCGCACTTGGACGTGTAGCCGCAGGCGTCGATGGCCTCCTCTATGAGGGAGAGGACCACGTCGGGATCCTCGGAGGGCGCCACCCAGCCGTACGATCTTCCGATCTCGGGTTCCCTCTTCGTATACGCCTTGATCACCGGCCCGAGTTTTTGAAAGACCTTGACCGCGATCTCGACCGCTTCATCGATCGAGTCGGCTCCGTAGGGCATGACGATGAACTCGTTGAAAGCCTGGGTCATGCCGCCGTACCTTCCGCCGTTGACGACGTTGAAGGAGGGGACTGGGACACGTTTGACCGTCCCGCCGGCGATGTATTCATAGAGGGGTTGCCCCGCCTCTTCGGCCGCGGCGCGGAACGTCGCGATCGAGGTGCTGTATATCGCGTTGCCTCCGAGGTTGTGTTTGTCGTCTGTACCGTCGAGTTCGATCATGATCCCGTCTATTTCCGCCTGGTCGAAGACATCCTTGCCGACGAGGGCCGGCCCGATGATCTCGTTCACGTTTTTGACCGCCTTGTGAACGCTCATTCCATCGTATTCCCGGGGATTCCCATCCCGCAGAACGAACGATTCGTACATGCCGACGGAACTCCCGGTGGGAGCGCTCCCCCTCCCCAGAGATCCATTTTCCGTCAAGACGTCCACTTCGACCATGGGACGACATTTGCAATCGATCAGCTGTCTTGCCTTTACCTCTTTGATCTTCGCCATCTTTGGATCCGTACCTCCATCATCTTTCGGCGTCGGCTACCCGTCGCTATTTTTTGACCTCGGGGACGTACATCACATTGAAATCACACAGGTTCGTCCCCGTGTTGCCGGTGAAAACCGCGTCGCCCATTCGTTCGAGCGCCTCGTAACACGCATGGCCCCGGAGCGCGGCGTAAACGTCCACATTCTTTTCCAGGGCGGATCTGTAACTTTGGGAATCCGTGATCCCCCCCGCCACGCTCGTCGTCCCGTCCGTTCCCTCCGAGTCGATCGACAAAAGACAGGCGCCACTCGTCTTCGACGCGGATATCGCGAAGCTCAGGGTCTCCTCCTGGGAGGGACCGCCATGTCCGGTGATGGCATCGTTGTCCAGGATCTTCGTCGTGACTTCTCCCGACGCGAGAAGCACACAGGGCGCCTCGAAGGGATTACCGTACGTCTGTATTTCGCGGGCAAAAGAGGCGAAGATCGTCCCCGCGTCCCGGGCTTCTCCCTCCAGAAACGAGGTGACGATAAAGGCGGAATGCCCCATCTCCTCGGCGATCTCCTTCGCATATCGACAGGAATCGGGCAACGTATTGAGCATGAAGTACGTGTTGTGAGGAAAAGCCTTGGGCGTTTCGCCCTCCGGTCCGACGTTCATGATGTAATCGACGACGTTTCGGGGAAGCCTGTCCGCCACGTCGTAGTCACGAATGACGCGCCTTGCCTCGTCGAGAGTCGTTTGATCCGGCCCCATCGGCGTTCCCTTGTAATTCGCGTACGGAATCCGAATGTCTCCCGTTCCGGGCGAACCGACCGCATCGCTGATGCCGAAACCGATCAGCTCCGCCCCGCGCGCCTCGATGCGTTTTGCCAGCATCCCGCCGTTCATCTGAGATATATGCCTGCGTATCGAATTGATCTCGTAGATGTTGGCGCCGGATTTGAGCATCACGTCCGTGACGGCGATCTCGTCTTCGAGGGAGATCCCGTCGATGGGGCAGCTCATGAGAGCCGAGCTTCCGCCGCTGATGACGACGATGAAAAGATCGTCCGACGTCGCGTTGTCCACGATATCCAATATGATCTTACAGGCGCGGTACCCCTCTTCGTTGGGAAGGGGGTGCCCCCCGACATAGACTTCGGTTTTGTTGAACACGTCGGTCTTTTCCTTCACCTTGACGATCGCGATTCCTCTCGTGAGCTTCTCCCCGAGGACTTCGTCGACGGCCATGGCCATGTGGTTGCATGCCTTTCCAGCTCCGAGGAGATAGACATTGCGCTTCTTCGAAAGATCCCACTGTTTCACGCCGATATGGAGAATATCGCCCTCGAGCTTCATGATGCTCTTGATCCGCTCTCTGGCGTCGAGGCGCTGCAGGGTTTTTTCCGTGATGTCGAGCACGATCCGCCTGGAGTCCACGTCGCCGTGGGACAACAGCGCATCGCGATTTTTTATCTTCTGCTGCATGTTTGATACCTCCCTGTGTGGTCTGTGGTTTGCACATGAAAGACAAACCCCAAAGTGAGCATACGCTAGAAAACATCCCCCGCAAAGTCAACGAAAAAGGAAATATTCCGATAGAAGAGGGCAACATCGTGATGATTCGCCTCGGACGGCGTCGAGGACGTCGAGTGTCGTCAGCTCTCCTTTTTGACAAGTCGTTTCCTGTATTTCGTAGGGGTGCACCGTATCTCTTTCTTGAAACACTCCGTAAAATAGCTGCTCGATCCAAACCCCGCGCTCTGTGCGATCTCCGAAATACTCAGATCCGTCATTGTCAGCATTTTGACACTCTTGGAAATCCGATATTTCATCAGATAGGAAAAGGGCGTTATGTTCATGACGCGTTTGAACAGACGACAGCACTCCCCTTTGCTGATATGGTCGGAGCCGGCTATGTCGGCAAGGGAAATGGCCTCCATGTAGTTTTTGGAGATGAAATGAGTCAGCGTTTTTATCCTCTGCCGGTCGGATGTCGTCGCAGGAGCCGAGTGTATCAGAAGCTTCTCGTTGTTATGGACGATCAGGTACCACATGTGCAGGATCAGCGAATACATCTCCACCTCGTGGCCGAACGGCCGAGCCGTGTATATGTTCGCCAGCTTTTTCAGTATCGTGCAGACCTCTCGCTGCCATGGTCGATTCTGAAGCGGCATCACCTGTATCGCGTTCGAAAACAGGATCGGATCGACATACGCGTGTTTCAGGAGACTGTCGGCATATCCATAAATGATCTTCGGGTGGAAGTTGACACAGATATACACGCTGTCCCCCGCTTCCGTCGGCAACGCCTCGTGTAGACAGCCGCTGTTAAAGAATATCCCCTGCCCCGCGTCGATCAGAAACTCTCTGTCGGGCGTCTTAAAGAGAATCGTGCCCTTCGTGGCAAGAACCACCTGTATCTCATAATGCCAATGAAAGGCGATCGGGGCAGCTTTTGCGGAGACGAGCTGTTCGTCCATCGACATCGGAAAATCCTCGCTGCCGTGTTCCGTGAGTTCCTGAAGAGTACTGTCCGTCAAAATCGGCCTAAATTTCATACTGGCATCTCCATACAACCTGAAGCGAAAAAAACCTCAACGCTGGTAATATTCCCGCGTAACAGGATACCAACAAAAATTTTTTTGTGAACCCGGTGGTTAATATTCTTATAAATCACGGAAATAATTTAATAGCAAGGAAGGGCACAATTATCTATAATTGTCTGGAAATTTAGGTACAAATTAAAGAATCCTAGTATCGGGGTTTTCCGGTTCGTCGCAGTTCCACTTTAACTCCGTGCTTTGAGGTTTCCAGAAACTCGGAAGGGGGGTGTACGGCCTTCTGGTGATTCAAGCGGAAAGAAACTCGAGACGTTTTCTGCACTTCGTGAAAAGGCGGTTTTTCAAAGGAGAGATTTCAAATGGGTAACAAAATCGAATTTGTATATCTTTCGGAGCCCGATACGTTAAAACTCGGAATCACGGATGCCCCGGTATGGGTCGACGTGTGCGAGGAAGTGTTCGAGCTCCTCGCCAAGGGCGATTACCTGATGGGCGGCTCCAATCACAACAGCCACGGAATGGGCATCATCTTCCCCAAGGAGTCTCTGTTCCCCAACATGCCCGTCGCGGGACCGGACAGAAGGTTTTTCGCGATGCCGGCATACCTCGGCGGACGGTTCGACGTATGCGGAAACAAGTGGTACGGGTCGAACGCGGCGAACACGTCGAAAGGGCTTCCGAGATCGATTCTGACGATGCTCATCAACGACAAGGACACCGGAGCCCCGCTCTGTCACATGTCCGCGAACGTTCTCAGCGCGACGAGAACGGGTGCCATCCCCGGCGTGGCGGCACGACACCTCGCCCGCAAGGATTCCGAGGTCTGCGCCGTCGTGGGTTGTGGCCCGATCAATAAATCGTGCTTTCGCCATATCGTCACGCAGGCCCCGAAACTGAAGAAAGCGATCTGTTACGACATATTTCCCGAAAAGGCGCAGGCTTTCGCGGACTGGGCCAAAGAAGAGTGCGGAATTGAAGCGCTCGCGATGTCCGACCTCCCCGGCGCCCTGAAGGACGCGGATATGGTTTCCGTCGCCGCGTCCCGCCTCAAACCCCTTCACATCGAGAGCAAATGGATCAAAAAGGGAGCGCTGGTGATGCTTTCGGGACCGGCGAACGGCGACGAGGCCTTCTGGACCGGCAGTAAAATCGTGTACGACAACATCAAACTGCACGAAGCCTATGTCGAAGAGGCCTGCGCATCCCCGGACAAAGCGGCTTATTATGCGAGCGTAATAGGCGGACCGATCTACACCCTGATCGACGCCGGCAAACTGAAGGGGCTCGAGGAGTCGACGGACATCGGCAACGTGATACTCGGCAAAAAACCGGGCAGGACGAGCGACGAGGAAACGATCATCTTCGTCGCCTGTGGCATGGCGGTATTCGACGTCGCATGTGGATTCGAGCTCTATCAGCGGGCTCTCAAACAAGGTGTCGGACAAAAACTTCTGCTGTGGGATGAGCCGTACATCAGATAGATCACATTCCCGCTTCGGAGGTGCACTTGCATGGAGCTGACTGTGCTCGTCGTTTGTTTTCTCGTAATGATGGTGATCGGCGTCCCCATCGCGTACAACCTGATCATCAGTTCTTTCGCATACATGATGGTGAGCGATTTTCCCCTGGTCATCATCGCACAGAAAATGTACGGAGGAATGAACAGCTTTTCCTTCCTGGCGGTGCCGTTTTTCGTCATTACCGGACAGCTGATGCTGAAAGGCAGACTGCTCGAATTGCTCATCGATTTCGTCAATGCGATGTTCGGCCGATTCAACGGCGCGATCGCGATGGTGACGATCGGCGCCAGTCTTCTCATGGGTTCCATCGTCGGGCTTGCCGTCGCGGCCGCCGCGTCGCTCGGCGTATTCCTCATCCCGATGATGAAAAAAGAGGGATACTCCCCCGCTTTTTCCGCGGCGGTGATGTCGTCTGCGTCGTTGTTGGGTCCGATCATGCCGCCCAGCGTGCTGATGATTCTATACTGCCTCGCCGTAGGGAGGACCTCGATCGCAGGATTGTTCATGGCGGCCATCGTACCGGCACTTCTGATCTCCGGCGCACAGATTTTCGTGGCAAACCGCGTCGCCAAGAGACGGGGCTATGTAGCACACGGCAAGGTCGACACCAGGGAAAAGATCCGTGCGACGAAGGCGGCTTTCCCCGTCCTGATGCTGCCCGTCATCATTCTCGGAGGGATCTTCAGCGGCGTTTTCACCATAACGGAAGCCTCCGCGGTGGCGGTTCTGTACAGCGGCATACTCGCCGTATTCGTCAACAAAACGGTGAAACTCAAGGACATCCCCGACATTTTCATCGACGCCGCCTCTACGACGGGATTGGTTCTTCTGCTCGCCGGAGCGGGGAGCGTCATGGCGTGGGCCATCGCGAACGAACAGATCCTGAACCATATCATCGGCCCCCTCTCCACCCTCCCCTGGTGGGTTTTCCTGCTGCTTGTAAACATACTGCTTTTGGTGGTAGGTTGCTTTATGGACGACTACGCCTCGATCGTCATACTCGCGCCGATCATCGCGCCGGTGGCGTGGGAGCTCGGCATCGATCCCCTGCATATCGCGCTCGTCATCTGCGTAAACCTGGTGGTTGGGCTGGCCACGCCGCCTTTTGGCATCACTCTTTTCATCACCAGTCCCATTGCGGGTGTAAAAATAGAAGAGACCGTACACGAGGCCATACCGTTTCTGGTCGTGACGATCGGAGTTCTGCTGCTCGTCACATTTTTCCCGCAGGTCGTTCTCTTCCTGCCGAGACTGGCAGGTTATTGAAAAACTCGTACTTTACACAAACCAGAGAGGAGCAAGAATGAAATGAAAAAAGCAAGAAGATTCATCTCGGTCACAAGCATATGCCTCTTCGCGCTCATGATTCTCACAGGCTGCGCGTTTGCCGATGGGAAGAAAGTGTCGATCCGAATTTCCGCGTGCAACTCGGAAAACCACCCACAGACGATCGGACTCAATCTCATGAAGCGCTATGTCGAGGAAAAGACAAAGGGGAACGTCACCATCAAGATCTTCCCGAACAGCCAGCTCGGTTCGGAGGAAGAATCCCTCCAGCAGGTTCAGAGCGGTGCATTGGAGATGGCGACCGCATCCATCGGCCCGCTGACGACTTTCCAGAAAAAGTTCTACGTCCTGGATATCCCCTTCCTCTTCAACACATACAACGAAGCGTGGATGGTCCTCGACAGCAAGGTCGGCGTTTCCCTGCTCGATTCGCTCGAGAAGTCCGGTTTGAAGGGACTCTGTTTCATGGAGAACGGCTTCCGGCACGTCACTTCTTCGGTGAAGCCGATCCAGTCGAAGGCCGATTTCAAAGGGCTCAAGATCAGAACCATGCAGGCTCCGATGCACGTCGAAAACTTTGCGAAGCTCGGGGCGAATCCCACCCCCGTGCCATGGTCCGAACTCTACCTGTCCATGCAGCAAAAAATCGTCGACGGACAGGAAAACCCCCTCGCGAACATCTGGGATCTCAACATGTACGAGGTTCAGAAATATACTTCGCTGACATGTCACATCTACGACGCGATGCCGCTTGTGACCAATCTGAAGTGGTTCAACAAGCTCTCTCCCGAATACCAGAAGATCATCACGGTGGGAGCGATACTCGGACAGAACTACAGCCGTTTCGTCAACGCCGAACGTGAAGAGGCGATCAAGGAAAAACTCGCCCAAAAGGGCATGAAAGTGAACGAGCTCAGCAAGAAGGCCCGCGACGAGATCAAGGCCGCCGGTCAACCGGCGGTGATCGCGAAGGTCAAAAAAGAGCTCGGCGCGAAGGACGTCGACAACTTCATGACCGACATCAACAAGGTCAAAGCGGACATCCTCAAGGGCCTGAAATAAAAACGACAAGGCGATTGTCCACCTGGGAGGAGACCGAAATGCTGTCCATACTTGATCGCATGATCGGGAAATTAACCAAAATCGTGCTCATGACGTTGATCGCCCTGGGGATCGTCATGCTCGTCGTCGCGTGGGCCCATGTGTTTTATCGCTATGTACTGAACAGCTCTCTCACCTGGTCGGAAGAGCTGCTCAAGATCCTGCTCGTGTGGTTCTGCCTGCTGAGCACGACGATCATCGCCGTGCACAGGGAACATGTGAGCATCGTCATCTTCAAGGAGATGATGCCGAAAAAGATCAATCACGCTCTGACCTTGCTCGCGCAGATCTTTATGTTTCTCGCGTCCGGGCTGGTCTTTGCGATCGGGATCAACTTCGTGATCGAGGCAGGCTCGCGCAGCACACCGGCGCTCGGATGTCCCTATGCCGTCGCCTATGCGGCAATCCCCGTTGCGTTTGCGATACTGACTCTTTACGAATTCAGAAACACCGCCGCGGATTTCACGAAGGGTCCCAGGCTCGCAACGGAACTGAAAGAACACGACTAGGACAAAAAACGTAATCCATCGAATCAAGAAAGCCGGTGTGGGAGAGGAAACACCCCCACACCGGCTTTGACGTCCCGCAACCCGGTGAAACTGCCTCGAGGTTGTACGCACGGCACGAGGTCAAAGTCGAGAGTCCGTCCCCTCTCCTTCTTCGACTCCGCCTCAAGCTCTTTTACTCTTCCAGAAAAGCGTTCAGCATGTCGACGTATGCCTGCGAGAATCCATGATCCTTCGCCGCCCGCACGATCTTCTCCATATAACCCGACCTGCCGTTTCCGTGTCCAAGAGACCTGTTCGATAGGTACACCAGCGCCCTGACCGTCCCGCCGGATCCGGACGCGACGTCGATCCACGCCTTTCTGTAGCAATCGAGCGCAACCCCCTCGTAGCGATCGAGGCCTTCGATGTCCTCCCGCGTAACGCTCCAGAGAAGTCCCTCGACGTGATTCGAAGCATCGGGGACGATCGTCGCCACTCCCGATTCATCCAGTTCGAAGCGGTAGCCCTTCACCTTGGCCTTTTGGACGAAAGTCGCTCCCGGACAGCGGATCTCCATCTGCGCCTCGTCCATGTTGGAACCGTAGGCGAAGTAGGCGGCACCGTCCCACTCCATCCCCGGATCGCTCCCGTTTCCCCCGAAGCCTTCAACGATTTTCTTCATCTCTTCCATCGGTACGCCCCCCACAGTCTCTGTCATGCACGAACTTTTTTTATCACACCCGATCTTCCGGCTTCGTCGCTCCCATGCGGTGGCGTCGAGCTCTCTTTGTTGGGACTTGTATGAAAGAGCTTACGACATTTCGCCGCAAACGTCTCCCGCACATCGATTTACGGTCTCTTTCGTCATATTCCCATACATCTCGGTCCCCCTAATCCGTCGTCACAGGACGCACCACCACCCCATTCTCCTCGAGATACCGCTTGAGGTCGCCGATGCGGACCTCCCCGAAATGAAACACAGACGCCATCAAAACGGCATCTACGCCCGCGTCGAAGGCGTCCAGGGCGTGCCGCATGGTTCCCGCTCCGCCGGAGGCGATCACGGGCACCCGTACCTCGCGGGATACCAGACGGAGGAAGTCCAGATCGTAACCGGCTTTCGTCCCGTCCCGATCCATGGAGGTAATCAAAAGTTCACCCGCACCCTTTTCCACCGCCTCACGACACCAGTCGAGGCCGTCTTTTCCGGCATTCGTCCGGCCCCCTTCGACGTAAACGTCCCACGCTCCCCTTTTTTCGTCCCGCTTGACGTCGACGGCGACCACGACCGCTCCTTTCCCGAGCGCCTCCGCACATTCGGTGATCAGCTCGGCTTTTTTGACCGCAGCCGTGTTGAGCGATATTTTATCCGCACCGATCTTCACCAGCTCCACCGCGTCCTGCACCGAGGAGATCCCCCCGCCGACCGTAAATGGTATATCGATCGCATCCGCGACGAGCCTGACCCATTCGAGCATTGTGGTCCTCCGTTCCGAGGATGCGGAGATATCCAGAAAAACCAGCTCGTCGGCACCTTCCTTCACATAGGTGGTCGCCAAGTCCGCTGGGTCCCCCGCGTCTCGGAGACCGATGAAATTGATGCCCTTCACGACGCGACCATCCTTTACATCCAAACAGGGTATGATTCGCTTTGTCGCCATCTCACCACTCCCTCTTTCATTCCGTGCGACGAACCGATCGCCTTTCCAGGGCACTTCGTCCCGCTCGGGATGCTCCTTCCCTTTACGCGGATTTCGCATCGAAAAATTTTAACACATTCGACCGCACTTATTGTTACTTTACTGATAATACTATAAACTAGACCGCGAGCGACGATCGAAAAAACGGGAGTCCAGAGAGCGAGGAGATATCGTGTACCTGTCGTTGATGGAGAAAATCGTGAGCGACGTGAAGCTTGGCCGCATCGGGGTGCTCTGCATCCTCATAGAACAGCACGGCTCTAACCCCCGCAAGGAGGGCGCCTCCATGTGGGTCTACCCGGACGGAACCATCGAGGGGACGATCGGCGGAGGACCGATGGAACACGAGTGCATCGGAGAGGCGATGGACATGCTGAAAAAAGGGGACATGATCCGCGTCAAGGACTGCAACCTGGGCGCCGGTCTGAGCGGCACGTGCCCCGAGGGAGCGGTATGCGGTGGAGAAAGCCGAGTTTATTTCGAGACCATCCTTCCGGAGGACGAGATATTCATCTTCGGTGCAGGACATGTCGGCAAGGCTCTTGCACGGGTGGCCCACGCATCCGGCTTCAAGGTCACGGTCTGGGATGAGCGTCCGGAGTTCGCGAACGAGGAGAACATCCCTTGGGGGCGGGTCCTCGCCTGTCCTCTCGAAGACCTTTTCGACATCTCCAAACACGGCAAACTCTTCCACGGCGGAAGTTATGTGGTCATCGTGACACGCGGGCACAATCTGGACTCGGACGCAATGCGCCTTATGGAGGGACAGGGCGCGGCCTACATCGGAGTGATCGGTTCCCGCGGCAAGATCGCCTTCGTCGACAAAAAACTCAAAGAGCTCGGGGTCGGCGAAGATCATCTCAAATCGATGTACCGACCTATCGGGCTCCCCATCAAGGCGGAGACCCCGGAGGAGATCGCCGTATGCATTCTCGCCGAGATCATCGCCGTACAACGGGGAGCCAACGTAGCGGCCTTGAGAAATGCGACGTAACCGGGTACGGAGACGTCGATTCGGACCGATTTTTTCGTAAGGAAGCGATGGAGGAGTCATTGTGGCGAAAAACATAACCCCGAAGGAAAAAGATTTTTCACAGTGGTATCTGGACGTGATACGAGCCGGAGAGCTGGCGGACTATGCGCCCGTGCGCGGATGCATGGTCATCCGTCCGACCGGCTACGGCATCTGGGAGAGCATTCAGGCGCTCTTCGACCGCGCCTTCAAGGAGTCCGGCCACGTAAACGCGTACTTTCCTCTCCTGATCCCGAACTCCTTCATGGAGAAGGAAGCCCAGCACGTCGAGGGCTTCGCGCCGGAGTGTGCGGTGGTCACGCACGCCGGAGGCGACGAACTGGAGGAACCCTACCTCATACGTCCGACCTCCGAAACGGTGATCGGACACATGTACAGTCAATGGGTGCAGTCCTGGCGGGATCTTCCGATTCTCATCAACCAGTGGTGCAGCGTCATGCGCTGGGAGAAACGTCCCCGTCTCTTCCTGCGCACCTCCGAATTTCTCTGGCAGGAGGGGCACACCGCACACGCGACAAAAGAAGAGGCGGTCGAGGAGACCATGCGGATGCTCGAGATATACAGGCGCATCATGCAGGAGGAACTCGCCCTCCCCGTGCTGCACGGAGAGAAATCCATCAACGAACGCTTCCCCGGTGCCGACAACACCTACTCCTGCGAGGCGATGATGGGCGACAAAAAGGCCCTCCAGGCCGGAACGAGCCACTTCCTCGGACAGAACTTCGCACGGGCGTTCGAGATCTCGTTTCAGGACAAAAACGGAGAGATGGACTTCGCATGGACGACGAGTTGGGGCGTCTCGACCCGTCTGATCGGCGCGCTGATCATGACCCACGCGGACAACGACGGCCTGATCCTGCCGCCCAGGGTGGCGCCGATCAAGGCCGCCATCGTCCCGATCTCCAGCAGCGAAGAGCGATTGAAGAACGATCTCGAGCCGACGGCGAGAAAGATTTCG
>DAIPHL010000026.1:0-18362 GCA_036771375.1 Synergistaceae bacterium
GGTCTGCAACATTCACACTCGCCTCAGCGGTTCGAACGAAGGAGGAGCGATAAGGTCATCATGGACGTGATCGTGAAGGTCCCGACTCTCGGAGAACTCGCCTACAAGAGCATCAAAGAACGGATCCTGGCCTGCAAAATACGTCCGGGGGAGAAGCTGAACATCGAAAAATACGCCTCCGCCCTGGGGGTCAGTACGACGCCGATCCGCGAAGCGCTGGCAAAACTCCAGCAGGAGGGGCTGGTTCAATACGTGCCGAGGACGGGTTGGAAGGTCTCGAGAATTTCAAAACAGGAGTTCCGGAAACTCCAGGAGGTCAAGGCTCTTCTGGAGGTCACGCTGGCCGTACGCGCCCTCCCCTTTATCAAAAAGAAAGACATCCCGCAGATGACCCTTTTGAACAACCAGATGAGGGACATCGTCACCGAAGCGCGCGGAGGCGAACCGGACCTCGAAAAGCTGCTCGAGGCGAACGATCGCTTTCACATGTACATATTCAACTTTTACACGAACGACATCATGAAGGAGATGTTGCAGCAATCCTGGAACAACCTCAAATACGCGAGGCTCATCTGGATCTCCTCGGAGGACTTCCTCGAACACTTTTACGAGGAGCACGAAGCGATCATCGAAGCCATCAGGAACCAGGACGTCGATGCGCTGAAAGAGGCCGTCGAAAAACACCTCCAGTGCGGCATCGGCTACATGGAAGAGTGCCTCGAGGACAAGATGTAACCCTTGCCCCGGGCGACGGAACAACGGATCGAAAACGTCCCGGAAGCCGTCAGCCGATCGCTTCGAGGGCGCTGGTCAGCGCCTCCCACGTCTCGTAGTCCGCGGCGAGCGCATCGTCGAGACTTTTCCGTTCGATCATCAACCGTTGCACGAGCGACGAATCCGCGAGGACCTCGGGCGAACAGAGCTTCCCGTCGATCTCGGCCCGTCGCGACTCCCGCTCCTCGATCCGCTTCTCCAGGGGCTCGAGCTTATCCGTATAGACCTTGCGTTCACGATAGAGCCGGTTGCGCTCCTTCGCTTCCTGCCTGCGTCGCTCCCGTGCATCCGACGGCGCGGATTCGTCGTGCGCCTCCGCGATTCCACGATCGAGAGGCCCCATCTCGCCTCTCTCCTTCGCCCACATCTCCTCCCGTTTTTCGATGAAACGCGAATAGTTTCCGGAGTAATCGTAGAGCGTTCCGTCTCGAATCTCGAGCACGCGCTCCACGAGGTCATCGAGAAAGGACCGATCGTGCGAAACGATCAGCAGGGTCCCTCCGTACCGAAGCAGGGCCTGCTGAAAGAGCTCCCTCGTCTTCATGTCCAGATGGTTCGTCGGCTCGTCCAGGATCAGGAAGTTGGAGTCCGAGAGGAGGAGCTTGAAGAGCGCGACCCGCGACTTCTCGCCCCCCGAGAGCGCACGGATCGGTTTTTGCACGTCGTCGCCGGAGAAGAGAAACGAGCCGAGCAGGTTTCGCTTTTCCGTCTCCGTGAGGGCCGAACCGGTCCGACACGCCTCCTCCCATACCGTATGCGAATAATTCAGATTCAACGCGCTCTCCTGGGAGAAATACGCCTGCCTGACGTTGTGCCCGAGAGACACCGTCCCGGCGTCGGGCGCCTCCTCGCCGGAGAGCAGGCGCAGCAGGGTGGATTTTCCCGCTCCGTTGACGCCGACCAGCGCCACCCTCTGTCCCCGGTTGATCTCGAGCGCAAGACCGGAGAAGACCTCGATCGTGCCGTAGCGCTTGGCGAGACCCCGTGCGCTCAGGACCGCCCAGCCGCTGCGGGAGGCCTCGGGAAAACGGATGTCCACGCTTCGGGCCGGAGAGTCCGTCTCGTAGATCTCCATCTTCTCCAACTGCCTGATCCGGCTTTGAACCTGCGACGCCTTGCTCGACTTGTAGCGGAAACGTTCGATGAAACGCTGCATCCGTTCGATCCGTTCCCGCTGATCCTCGATGGCGCGCTCCTTCCGCTCGCGCGCGGCCTCCCTCTCCACGACATATCGTTCGTAACCCATCGCATAGCGGGTGAACTCCCCTCGCACGAGCTCCGCGATCTCCGTCGCCATCTTCCCCAGAAAACGCCGGTCGTGCGAGACGAAGATCATGACGCCTTTGTGGTCTCGAAGCCAGCTCTCCAGCCACTCCATGCTCTCCGTGTCGAGGTGGTTGGTCGGTTCGTCCAGCAGCAGCACGTCGGGACGGAGCAGCAGGATCGAAGCGAGGGCAAGCCGCATACGCCATCCGCCGGAGAACTCGGTACACCTGCGCGAGACATCTCCGGGGGCGAAACCCAAACCGCGAAGGACGCGGGAGGCGGTCGCCTCGAAAGCGTATCCGTCTCGATGCGAAAAATCTCGCTCCAACTCCTCGTGCTCGAAGAGAGCCCGCGCCAGCTCGCGGGAACCCGGTTCACACTCCGAGATCCTCCGCTCCGCCTCCGCCAACCGTTCGGAAAGGGAGGACAGCCCCGCCTTCTTCCGAAGGAAGTCCACCACGACATCGTCGCCGAGCTCGATCAGATCCTGCGGCAGATAACCGACGACCGGATCCCCGATCCACTCCACCCGTCCCTCGTCCGGGACGATCTCGCCCGCCAGGAGACGAAGAAACGTGGTCTTGCCGACTCCGTTGTCTCCGACGAGACCGATTCGGCTGCCCTCGGCAATGAGCCAGTCGATTCCGTTCAAAACGACTTTCTCCCGAAAGGAAAGGGAGAGATCCTTGATTCGTATCAGCGAAACCACCTCGGACGTCGCCTGTACGGCCACAGGCGGGATATCGAACGATTTTTCGCTATGATATCACGCCCGGACGAAATCGGCAGATCTCTGAGGTGGCCTCGACACATGATGATGGCAACAGAACAACTACGGGGACCTATTCCTTCGTCCTCCAAAACACAGGTCTCTCCCCATTGTGTATATCTTTTTCATTAAAGAATTCGTATTGCAGATTACAGATCTCTTCCCAACAGAAACCCTTCCGTAATGGCAGCACCAACAAGACCGACCTTTGCTGCATCCCCAATAATTCGAACATCGTATCCATCACTCTCAAGGCACTTAGCAAAAGCATCGTCCGAACTGGAGCCCACTGCAAGCACAACCGTATCGTAGGGAATTTCCTCGTTTATCTTTCCGGCCAAGATCACTGTTTTTTCTCCGATCTCCTTGACCGTCGTTTCCGTGCAAACGCGAACCTTGTTCTTATCAAGCTCCGCCAGAAGCCCCCACCGTGGGACGACAATTTCGTCCGTTGCGATATCGGGGAGAATCTCTACAAGAGTAACTTCTTTCAAATTTGACGCCAAATGGTTCGCTGTCTCCGCACCAACACACCCACCGCCGATTACGATTACCTTTCCTCCGGTATTCTTCTCGCCTTCCAGGACCTCGTGCGACGTCACGACATTCTCTCGATCGACCCCGGGAATCTTCGGAATAATCGGAGTGGCGCCTGTAGCAGCAATGACGACATCAGGCTTTTGCCCTTTAAGCAGCTCTGCGGTAACCTCAGTTTTCATATG
Source organism: Synergistaceae bacterium (assembly GCA_036771375.1). Lineage (GTDB taxonomy): Bacteria > Synergistota > Synergistia > Synergistales > Synergistaceae > DAIPHL01. The sequence goes on from DAIPHL010000026.1 coordinate 3,532, forward strand.
GACGGGAACGTTCAGTTTCTCCAACTCATGAAGCTGCCAGTTGATAAAATTCACGATCTCGCCTTTTCCAGGAGGAACTGCGCCAAGCCGGAACTGCCCGCCCGGCCAACGCCTCCTGTCATAGACGGTCACCTTATGGCCACTTGACGCAGCGGATATGGCCGCTGCAAGACCAGCGGGACCTGCACCGATCACGACTACATTTTTGGGATGATCTGCCTTGATCTCTCGGTATTCGGATTCGTGCCCAAGCATTGGATTCAGGATGCACGATCCCGGTATGTTAGCAAGAAGATTGCCAATACAGCCATGATGACAACCGATACAGGTCCTGATGTCGTCAAAACGACCTTCTTTTGCCTTGCTCGGCGTTTCAGGATCGGCCATCGACTGTCTACCCATGGAAACGAGATCGGCCTTTCCGCACTTGATGATTGTATCGGCGATACGCGGATCGTTCACACGCCCAACTGTAATAACAGGCAAATTTGTAACTTCCTTGACCTCCTTCGCATAATCGGCGATCCAACCATGATCCGTGTACATCGACGGAATCACTGCATTAAAGCTTCTGTATACACCGGCCGTTACATGGACATAGCTGATGCCGGCCCTGTCCAGATAGGGCACAATGGTTTTCGTGTCCTCTATATTCCTGCCTCCGGTCACATGCTCATCGGCCGAGATTCTGTAGCCGACGATGAAATCATTGCCACATTTTTTTCTGACATCTTCAATAATTTCGATGGCAAAACGCATACGATTTTGCAGAGATCCGCCGTACAAATCCGTGCGTTTGTTGGAGTATGAAGACATGAACTCTGCGATCAGATACCCGTGAGCACCATGAATTTCAACACCGTCAAACCCTGCCGTCTTCGCTCTTCTAGCACAGTCTCCATAATCGGAAACGATCTTTTGAATCTCTTCAATGGTGAGCTCTTCAGGCATATCGGGGCTGAAGGGACAAGGAATCGCTGAAGGAGCTTCAGGAGCCTGGCCGATAACGATCTTGCTAGTCTGCCTACCCGCATGATAGATTTGTGCTATGAAAACCGCACCATGCCGCCGGACTCTCTTCGTGCACTCGGAGAATCCGGCAATCTGATCGTCATTCCAAAGACCCGGAAGCCCCTTAAATCCCTTCCCTCGAGGCCTCACCGCAAAGTCCTCCGTAATGACCATGCCAAATCCGCCCTTGGCTCTGGCCTCGTGGTACGCCGTAAAACGCTCTGTGCACGTCCCATCCTCATTACAGAAGTTCATAACCATGGCAGGTACGACACAACGATTCTTCAATGTTTTGTCACCAATCGTCAAGGGGCTGAATAAATTGTCCAACATGCATATACCCTCCTTGTCCAAAGAACTTCCTCCAACCCGGGTTATTGAATTGAAAATACGGGGAACAATTCCATGATTGGATTGTAGTTCATCAATGACTATTAAGTCAATATAAACACATGGTTTTTTTCGTCGATCGTACGTGTCCTCATAAAGCTGCAGACAAAACCTCCGTCTTGAATATCCGAATTACAGTATATCGCCACAGCGTTCTCTTTATTCTAAAGAAGGTAAAAAGGTCGGACGAAGTCTTCACTGCGCGTGGAAATTGTCAAAGAAGTTAATAAATAGATTAACGTAGTAGACCGGTTATTCTCAAACCAACAAGGAAGAGAGCATTGCGTTTATTCTCTGTCAAATATTCTTGTCCATCCGCTGTCCGTCCTGTATAATTCAAAATCAAATTTGGAAAGGTGACAATGCGAAGACGATGGCAATATCAAAAGAGAAACAGCAACATATTTACAAAAAACGGAGAAATCAGATTTTGACGGCTGCGATGAAACTGTTTGACGTCAAAGGTTACACGAACACGAGGGTTTCGGATATCTCCGAAAAAGCGAAAATAAGCAAAGGGCTTATTTACCGCTACTTCAATTCAAAGGAAGAAATTATACTATCCTTGGTGGACAAGCTGAATGAATGCATCAACGAATGCTACGCAATGAACTCTGCAAGGGACGCCATCAAGACATTCAGCTTACGTTTGCTGTATTACCCCTATTACGACAACTATGTTCCTCCATTGCGCGTGTTCTTCTCGGCAATCACCCGCGGTGAAATCGATGTCGGCAAGATCGATTATCCGGTTCATGAAGATTTTGGGAGGGAGTATTTCGGCAACCTCTTTGCGCGCGGACAAAAACAGGGAGAATTTAAACCGGGAGACCCAAAACAATATGGCGAGATTTTCTGGAATTACCTGACGGGCTATATGGCCAACATGAAAATCAGAGAGGGCAAACATTATCAGCCGGATATAGACGCTGTATTGAAGCTGTTTGAATTTTAAAACACAATAAACCATCAAACTGATTTCTCGGGATTCGGGGTTGAGAAATCATAACCAAAACCTCTTTCCGAAAGTCAGACTATTCGGGATTCATGAAATTCACCCAAATTAGGGTAAATCGATGAATCGAAAAATATTCTGTAATATCCGCGAATTGATCTTTCTCACAACTGCGGAGGATACCTTCCAAACGTGGAGCCTCCATCAATCGAGAAGATTGTAGTATATAAAAACGAACCTTCGGAGGGGGAGCGCGTGAACATTCTCGTCATCGACGGACAGGGCGGCGGCATGGGGAAACAGCTCGTCGCGGCGATCAAGGCCAACGTACCGGATGCGGTCGTCTGCGCGGTCGGGACGAACAGCGCCGCGACAGCGGCGATGCTGAAGGCGGGAGCGGACAGGGCCGCCACCGGAGAGAACGCCCTGATCGTGGGGTGTCGGAGAGCGGACGTCATCGTCGGCCCGATCGGTATGGTCATCGCCGACTCCCTGTACGGCGAAATCTCACCGAAAATGGCCCTCGCCGTCGGTCAGAGCGACGCGAAGAAGATCATGATTCCCGTCAACAGCTGTGACAACATCGTGGCGGGGGTGCCCGACCTGTCGATGAACGGACTCATCCAAAGCGCCATCGAAATCATCCGAAGCGCCTGAGGCCGGCTCCGGCGGCCCTCCTTTCCTCGCCGGAACGATCCTCGATTCGTTCGGGTGCCCGTTGACAAAGCCCGAAAGAATTTTACAATGGGAGTGGATGGACACGCCGGAGGTTTCGTCCGGGGAGGCGCACTTGCCTCCCTGCGACACAACCGCCGAAGGAATCGGCGACAACGGCAGAAGCCGTTTTACACCCCGGTTTCCTCTCCAAGTGAAAACGAGCGGCCGAGAAGGTTGCCATATCCGCCGAAGCGGGATATGGCTTTTTTGCTTTTGCTCCCGAGCGAAACGGGGCAAGGCGCCTGCACGGAAATCGAAGGAGATGAGGTTATGGCCTGTTTTCTCGCGCCTGTCGCGGAAGCGGTCGTCGTTTCGATCGTAAAACATCACGTGGAGAAAAAGGAAAAGGCCGACGCATCCGGGGACAAAGAACGACACGGGATCCCGTTTGCCACGAAACTCGGCTGGCTGACGAAACTTCTGTGGGGGGGCTCCTTTCTGCTCGCTCTGGAACACGTCTGGCACGACGAGGTCGTTTTGTGGCCTCCCTTTCTGACCGCCATGAACGACCCCGCCGACATCCCTCCGATGCTCATGGAGATCGCCACGGCCGGCGTCGCGATGGCGCTTCTCGTGACGGCGGCGTGGGTCGTCATGCTCCTGGTCTGTCGCCACCTGGAAAACAGGGCGTTCGCGGCGAAGACGAACGAGGGCTGAAGCGATGTGTCTTCTGATCACGGCCTTTGCCGCCGTCATAACGACCCTGGTCTGGTACTTCAAGGGCTCCGGTGAAAAGCTCCGGCTCGAAACCCTCGCCCTGATGTACTGGGGTGCCACCCTGATGTGGCTCGTCGACGGATTTTTCCTCCTTTCGGAGGGAGAGCCCTTTCTCGACACGAGCCGGGACGACGCGCTCCTCGGATTCGTGATCGTCCTGTCGGGCCTTGTCGTCTGGACCGCTCTCCTTCTTTACGACGATCCGAAAGACGTCTTCTCGCGCCGACTCTCCTCGAACCATGCGGCAAGGGGAAACGAATAGAGAGAATCACCGCCTGGAGCATTTTTTCGAGCGAAACCGCCGCTGTGCCCTCGGCTTCTCCGGCGGCGTCGATTCCTCCTACCTGCTGTACGCCGCCCTGCGCTGCGGAGCCGACGTCCGCCCTTACTACGTCAAGAGCGCCTTTCAGCCTCGTTTCGAATACGAGAACGCGAGGAAAACGGCGGAACACCTCGGCGTCGCGCTGAACGTGATCGAACTCGACGTCCTCCTTCTTCCGTCCGTGGCCGTCAACCCGCCCGACCGCTGTTATCACTGCAAATCGGCGATGTTCGCCGCGTTGAAGGAACGAGCCCGGGCAGAGGGGTACGACACATCGCTCGACGGCACCAACGCCTCGGACGAACGGAGCGAGCGACCCGGCATGCGGGCGCTTGAAGAGCTCTTTGTCCGGTCCCCGCTCAGGGAGTGCAGCCTGACGAAGGACGCGATACGGCGCCTTTCGAGGAAGGCCGGGCTCCCCTTCTGGGACAGGCCGTCCTATTCCTGCCTCGCGACCCGCATCCCCACCGGTACGCAGATCACGGAGGAACTCCTCCGGCGTCTGGAGGGAGCGGAGGACGCCCTCCTTTCGCTCGGCTTCTCGAACTTCCGGATCCGGGTGTACAAAGACGCCGCACGTCTGCAGCTCCCCTCCGAAGAGATCGAGGATGCGGCGAAGAACAAAGAGGCGATTCGCGCACGGGTCGGGGCGTATTTCGACGAAATCCTGCTGGACCTGGACGGCAGATAGACGGGAGAGAAGAGCATGGACAAAAAAACGGCGGAACAACTGCTGACACGCGTGGCCCAGGGAAGCGTATCCGTACAGGACGCCCTTCTGAAGCTGAGGATGGAGCCGTTCGAGGACCTGGGCTTCGCGAAGATCGATCATCACCGCAGCCTCCGAAAGGGCACGGCGGAGGTGATCTTCGGCGCCGGCAAGACGCCGGAGCAGATACGGCAGATCGCCGCAGCCATGCTCGACCACGGCGAACGGACCATCCTCGTGACCCGTCTTTTGCCGGAGGCCGCGCGGACGCTGCAGGAGGCCCTGCCGCTCACATACCGCGAGACGGGACAGATCGGGGTCGTCGGCGCGTTTCTCGAAACAGGCGGGCACGGAAGCATCGTGATCGCCACGGGGGGGACCAGCGACATGCGGGTCGCCGAGGAAGCCGCCGTCACGGCGGAAGTCCTCGGCAACAGGGTCACACGGCTCTACGACGTCGGCGTGGCCGGCCTGCACCGCCTGCTCACCCACACCGAAGAGATCATGCGCGCGCGGGTCGTCGTCGCGGTGGCGGGCATGGAGGGGGCGCTCGCGAGTGTCGTGGGGGGCTTCGCAAGCTGTCCCGTCATCGCCGTGCCGACCAGCGTGGGGTACGGTGCGTCGTTCGGAGGGCTCGCGGCCCTGCTTTCGATGCTGAACTCCTGCGCGAGCGGCGTCGGCGTCGTGAACATCGACAACGGTTTCGGCGCGGGATATCTGGCGAGCCTGATCAATCACATGGGAGAGGGAGAGGAGCGGAAATGAGGACGCTGTATCTCGAATGTCATATGGGCGCCGCCGGCGACATGCTGATGGCGGCCCTGCTGGAGCTGCACCCGGATCCGAACGGCTTCCTGGAACGGTTGAACGCCCTCGGAATCCCCGGCGTCGCCGTCCGCGCGGAGCCATCCGAAAAGCGGGGAATCCGCGGAACCCGGATCCGCGTCACCGTCCACGGCGAGGAGGAGGAACCCGGCGACGACGGTCATGGAGAACATCACGACGGAGAACACCGCCACGACGGGCATTGCCACGGACAGGGGCACGGACACGAGGGTAAAGACCATCGAGAGGGGCATGGTGGACACGCCCACGCCACGCTGCGCGACATCGAAGGGACGATCGACGGTCTTGCGCTGCAGGAGAGGGTTCGAGACGATGCGCGCGCCGTCTACCGCCTGATCGCCGAGGCGGAGGGAGAGGCACACGGAAGGCCGGCGGACCGGATTCACTTTCACGAGGTCGGGACGCTCGACGCCGTCGCCGACATCGTCGGCGTCTGCATGCTCATGGGGGAGCTGGGAGCCGGACGCGTCCTCGCATCGCCCGTCCACGTCGGATGTGGCCAGGTGCGCTGCGCGCACGGGATACTGCCCGTCCCGGCACCGGCGACCGCGCATATTCTACGGGGCGTCCCGATCTACGGCGGCTCGATCCGTGGAGAGCTCTGCACGCCGACGGGCGCGGCGCTGTTGAAGCACTTCGTCGCCGCATTCGGCGACATGCCGGTGATGACGGTCGAGAAGATCGGCTATGGAATGGGGAAAAAGGACTTCGACGCGGCCAACTGCGTCCGGGCTCTGATGGGCAAAACGGAGGAGGCCGGACGGGACAGGGTCGTCGAGCTCCGGTGCAACCTGGACGACATGACGCCCGAGGCGATCGGTTACGCACAGAAGACCCTCCTTGAAAGAGGGGCATTGGGCGTCTTCACGACGCCGATCGGCATGAAGAAAAACCGCCCCGGCGTCCTTCTCTCCTGCCTCTGTACGATCGAAAGACGGGACGAGATGGCAAAGCTGATCTTCGAACACACGACCACGCTCGGCCTGCGGGAGAATGTCTGCGAAAGACGCACGCTCGAACGCACCGAGCGCACCGTCGAGACGAAGTACGGCGCGGTACGGCTCAAGGAGTCCGCCGGCTGGGGGGTGACACGCCGAAAGGCCGCGTATGAGGACGTCGCGAGAATCGCCCGGGAACGGGAGATTCCCTTTTCCGACGCGGCCAGCAGGGTGATGGAGGAGATCGACGGGAAGTAGGGGACGTCCCCGAAACCGGAGACCGTCTCCCGACGCATCGGGAGCGATCACGGGAAGACACGGCCTCTCGGCGAAAGGCGGGCAGGACATCAGAGGGCGGCCTGCGCTCGATCACCCGCGAGAGACGCGAGAGGGCGGTCCGGGGGACCGCCCTCTCGACGGGGATTCACGTGCTTCCATCCGGATGGAAGCGCGAGGAATACGAGGCCGCTCTCGGCCACGGCGCGGTTCAAACGGCCTCGTCGATTTTTTCGGAACGCCTCCGCTCCGAAATGGGGGCGCGCACGACCCGGCTCTTCGTGCGTGCGACGGCCCCCCCCGATCGACGACTACTTCAAAATACCCTTCGCGGCGTGCGCGGCGGAGAGGCGCGCCACCGGGACGCGGAAGGGAGAGCAGCTCACATAGTTGAGCCCGAGCGAGTTGCAGAAGGCCACGCTCGACGGGTCGCCGCCGTGCTCTCCACATATGCCGAGCTGGATCCCCTGGCGCGTGGAGCGTCCCTTTTCGACGCCGATCTTCATCAGGCCACCGACCCCGACCCGGTCGAGCACGTGGAAGGGGTTGTGCTCCACGATCCCATCCTCGACGTAAAAGCCCAGGAACTTGTTCTCGGCGTCGTCCCGGGAGAAACCGAACGTCGTCTGCGTCAGGTCGTTCGTACCGAAGCTGAAGAACTCGGCGAAGCCCGCGATCTCGTCCGCGATCATCGCGGCGCGCGGCAGCTCGATCATGGTTCCGACCTTGTAGTCGATGTCGAGGTTCTCCTTCTTCAGGATCTCCTCCGCGATCCGGTCGGTCATCTCCCTGAGGCGTTTCATCTCCTCGGGCAGCGCGATCAGCGGCATCATGATCTCCGGCACGACCTTGACGCCCTTGCGCGTCGCCTGGACGGCCGCCGTCATGATCGCGCGAATCTGCATCTCGTAGATCTCCGGATAGACCATTCCCAGTCGACAGCCGCGGAAACCGAGCATCGGGTTCGCCTCGCTGAGCTCCATCGCCCTCGCAATCACCGCCTTGATGTTCGCGGCCTCGTTGCTGTCCCGGGAGAGGCCGGCGAGCTGTTTCTCGAGCTCGAGCACCTTCGGCAAAAACTCGTGAAGCGGGGGATCGAGCAGGCGAATCGTCACCGGAAGGCCGTCCATGGCCTCGAATATGCCGAGGAAATCCCCGCGCTGCATCTCCTCCAACTCCGCGAGGGCCGCGATCCGGTCCTCCTTCTTCGAGGCAATGACCATTCTCTGCATCGAGGGAAGCCGGTCGGCGGCCATGAACATATGCTCCGTGCGACAGAGGCCGATTCCTCGCGCGCCGAACTCCCGGGCGCGGCATGCATCCTCGGGCGTGTCGGCGTTGGCCCAGACCTCGAGCCTGGCGCACCGGTCGGCCATCTCGAGCAGTTTGCTGAAGTCCTCCGAAAATTCGGGCTCCTTGAGCGGCATCTGCCCCAGGATCACGACCCCCTGGCTTCCGTCCAGGGAGAGGAAGTCCCCGTCCTTGACGACGGTATCACCGACCGAGAACCTGCGGCCGGCGGAGTCGATTTTGACGCTCTCCGCCCCCGATACGCACGGCTTGCCCATGCCGCGCGCCACGACCGCCGCGTGGCTGGTCATGCCGCCGTGACTGGTGAGGACGCCCTTCGCGACAAAGAGCCCGTGGATGTCGTCCGGCGTCGTCTCGGGCCGTACGAGGATGACGGGTGTCCCGTCCTTGGTTCTCTCGACCGCTTCGTCGGCGTCGAAGACGACCCTGCCGACGGCCGCCCCCGGCGATGCGGGAAGACCTTTCGCCAGAACGTCGTACTTGGCGTTCGGGTCGATCTGCGGGTGCAGAAGCTGTTCGACCTGTTCCGGAGCCACGCGGGTCACCGCCGTGTCCTCGTCGATGAGGCCCTCGCGCAGCATGTCCATCGCGACTCTGACGGCCGCCGCCGCGGTCCTCTTGCCGGTGCGCGTCTGCAGGATGTAGAGCTTGCCGCGCTCGACGGTGAACTCGATGTCCTGCATCTCCTTGTAATGCGTTTCCAGAAGATCGGCGATCCGGCAGAACTCCCTGTAGACCCCCGGCATCACGGACTCCAGCTCGGCGATGGGGCTCGGCGTCCGAATGCCGGCCACCACGTCCTCGCCCTGTGCGTTCACAAGATATTCGCCGTACAGTTTGTTCTCCCCGGTGGACGGATTGCGCGTGAAACAGACCCCTGTGCCGCAGTCGTCGCCGAGGTTGCCGAAGACCATGGAGAGCACGTTGACCGCCGTGCCGAGCTCCGACGAGATGCCGTGAATTTTGCGGTATGTGTTCGCGCGCGGCGTGTTCCAACTGCGGAAGACCGCGTCGATCGCCAGCCGAAGCTGTTTTTCGGGCTCCAGCGGGAATTCCTTGCCTGCCGATTTCACAATCTTCTTGTACTCGTCAATCAGTTTCCTGAGCTCCTCCGCGGGAATCTGGTAGTCAAAGCGCAGGCCGAGTCGCTCACGCACCTCGGCGAGCTTCTCCTCGAAGAGATCCGCGCCTACCCCGAGCACCACGTCCGAGAACATCTGTATGAACCTGCGATAGCTGTCGTACGCGAAACGCGGATCACCGGAGGCCTTCGCGAGGACTTCGACCACTTCGTCGTTCAGACCGAGGTTGAGTATGGTGTCCATCATGCCGGGCATGGAGACCGGCGCGCCCGACCGGACGGAGACGAGCAGCGGGTTTTTCATGCAGCCGAACTTCTTTCCCGTGCTCTCCTCCACACGCGCGACCGCGGAGCGGACGTCCGGCCATATCTCGTCCAGGAGCCCTTCCCCCTGCTCCCAGTACGACTTGCAAGCCTCGGTGGTGATGACGAAACCGGGAGGTACGGGCAGACCGATCTTCCACATCTGCGCCAGGTTGGCGCCCTTGCCTCCGAGCAGCATTCTCATACTGGCATCGCCTTCGTTGAAATCGTAGATATATTTTTTCCGTGCCATGATCATTGCCTACCTTCCCTATTTTCGAAGTGTCTTCGATACATCTCGATTTTTTTTGAAAATCTCACAACATTATACATCCGTCAATGCAAATTTGACGAGGCGACGGGCCGAAGATCTCTCCCGACGAAAGGCGGCGGAGAAAGGTCCGGCGCTACTTCAACAGGGAGAGATCGCCGATCGATTCGAACAGGGCCCTGCTTCGCGCGAGAAGCGTCAGCCGGTTCCCCCTGACGACAGGATCGGGATCCATCACCATGACGTTGTCGAAGAAGGAGGAGATCGCCGGGGAGAGCCGTGACAGAACGCCGCAGAGCGCCTCCCAGTCGAAGCCATCCAGGGCGGCGGCGGCCGCCTTGCCCTGTTCCTCCAGCGCATCCAGCAGCGCGCGCTCCGACGTCTCGGTGAGCCGTTCTCGGTCGAGAACGGCACGGGCCAGGTCATCCGCCTGCTTGTCCAGGATGTTGTTGACCCGGATCGCGGAGAGCACGAGGGAGCCGAACCATTCGGCTCCAACCACCCGGTCGAACGCATGCAGCATCCGCAGCGCCTGAAGGGGCCTGTGTCCCATCGATCGGACGACGAGGCTGGTCGCTCCGTGCGAAAAACCGCGCTCGCGAAGCTGATTGTGCAGCCGCATCCCGTAGAAATCCTCGACTTTCTTCATCACGCCGTCGTCCGCGTCGAGCAGTTCGGCGCCGTGTGCGAAGAGCGCTCCGAGATCCAGGTCCATCTCGAGACCCCAAGAGATCTCGTTGATACAGCGGGCCGCGCGGCGCAGTCCGTACGGATCCTGCGAGCCGGTCGGCGGCATCCCCGCCTTGTGGATTCCGACGATCGTATCCACCCTGTCGCAGATGCCGACGATCGCCCCCGCCAGGCCCTTCGGAAGCTCGTCCCCTGCAAAGCGGGGGAGGTACTGTTCGAAGAGTGCGACCGCGACGTCCTCGTCCTCGCCGTCGCACCTCGCATATTCGCGTCCCATGACGCCTTGCACCTCCGGAAACTCGAAGACCATTCCGGTCACCAGGTCGGCCTTCGCGAGTTTCGCCGCCCTTGCCACCGTCCCGGAGAGCTCGCCGTGTCCCAGACGTTCGGCGAGGCGCCGCGCGAGGACTCCGACCCGTTCGGTCTTCTCGAGGACGGAGCCGAGTTTCTCCTGATAGAGGACCTTCCCCAGCTCGGGCAGGCGAGACTCGAGCGTCCGCTCCCTGTCCTCCTTCCAGAAGAAGGCGGCGTCGTGCAGGCGAGCGCGCAGTACGCGCTCGTTGCCGTCGCGCACCACGTTCATGTCCTTCGCCCGGTTCCCCGCGACCCCGATAAACGCGGCCGCGAGCCGGCCGTTTCCCGCGCGCACCGGGAAATAGCGCTGGTTTTTCTTCATCGTCGCGATCAGGACCTCCTCCGGAATGTCCAGAAAGGACTCATCGAAAGAACCGCGGAACGGAATCGGGTACTCCACGAGGTGGGCGTTCTCCTCCAGAAGCTCCTCGTCGCGTCCGGCATCGCCACCGATCTCGCTCTCGATCGCCGCGATGCCCTCCGCGATCATCCTCTTGCGGCGCTCCGGGTCCACGACGACGAACTCGCGCTCCATCACGGACTCGTACTCCGAAGCGCTCGGGATCTTCACTCTGGCCGATCCCATGAATCGATGCCCCCGGCTTTCGTATCCGCTCTCGACGCGCCCGAAGTGCACCGGAATCGATTCGTCGCCCCAGAGCGCCACGATCCAACGCACCGGACGGGCGAAGCGCACGAGGGGGTCGTCCCAGTACATGTTCTTGGGAAAGACCATCTTCTTCAGAAGCGACGACAGAAACGCGGGGAGAAGCTCCGAGGTCTCCTTTCCCGCCTCCCGGACGACGGCGCAGAGATATTCGACCCCCTTGAACGTCTCGAACTTCAGGGCGGAGGTGTCGACGCCCCGGCTTCCGGCGAATCCGAGCGCCGCTTTCGTGTACTCTCCCTGCGCATCCAGCGCCTGCGTCCTCGGAGGCCCCTTCACGGTCTCCTCGAAATCCTCCTGCCGCTCGGTGAGGTCCTCTACGTACAGGACGATCCGCCGCGGCGTCCCCATGACCCGGACGTCCCCGAAGGCGAGCCGCAGCTCCGCGAGGTCCGCCTCGGCCATCTCCTTCAGCTCGGGGATGATCCGGCTCATGAAGCCGGCGGGGATCTCCTCGGTCCCGATCTCGAACAACAGATCGCGGGAACTCATCTTTTTTCCCCTCCCGAGCGGCCGCAGCCGTCAAACTTGCCCGCGAGCGGGAAACCCATCTCCTCGCGCTGTTTCAGGTAGGCCCTGCAACAGGCCGAGGCGAGCGCCCGGACGCGTCCGATGTAGCCGGTGCGCTCCGTCACACTGACGGCATTCCGCGCGTCCAGCGTGTTGAAGGTGTGCGAACACTTGAGGACGTAGTCGTAGGCGGGGAGCACCATGCCCCGCTCGAGAACGCGGGCGGACTCCCTCTCGTACATGCCGAAGAGCGAAAAGAGCATGTCGGTGTCGGCGAGCTCGAAGTTGTACGTGGAACCCTCGACCTCCGAACGATGGTGGACGTCGCCGTACTTGATGTCTCCGACCCACTCGAGGTCGTAGACGTTGTTCACCTTCTGCACGTACATGGCGATGCGCTCGAGGCCGTAGGTCAGTTCGGCCGGCACGAGCTCCATGTCCACGCCGCCCATCTGCTGGAAATAGGTGAACTGCGTGATCTCCATGCCGTCGAGCCAGACCTCCCAGCCGAGCCCCCACGCGCCCGTCGTCGGGTTCTCCCAGTCGTCCTCGACGAAACGGATGTCATGTTCGGCCGGATCGATGCCGAGCGCCTCGAGGCTCTGCAGGTACTGCTCCTGTATGTCGTCCGGCGACGGCTTCAGGATCACCTGGTACTGGTAGTAGTGCTGAAGCCGGTTCGGATTCTCTCCGTACCGTCCGTCCGTCGGACGCCGCGACGGCTCCACGTAGGCCACACGCCACGGTTCCGGCCCGATGACCCGGAGCGTGGTGGCCGGATTCATGGTTCCGGCCCCGACCTCGACGTCGTAAGGCTGTTGCAGAACACAGCCTCGGCCCGTCCAGAACGCCTCGAGCCGCATGATCAGATCCTGAAAGTTCAAACGTATCCCTCCTAAATAGAATGCAGAGCGCCCTTTGTACTTCGATCCTTCGTTCGCTCCGCAAAACTCACAAAAGACTCATAACTCATAAAAGAGACAAAAAAGAACACAGCCAATCGGAGCAAGCCCTCACGGCCGCCGGATCGTCCGGCGTGCGCGACGCCGCCCACGCCCGGAAGCGTCCCCTCGACAGCATAGCAGCATGCAGAAGCTCTTGCAAGAGGGAACCCGACAGCCGCCCTGCGCCGGGATCGTCTCCGCGGCAGGCCGGACAGAGGAGGCCATCGGGGGACAGATAGAGGACGTGGGGAGGATTCGACGCGACGTCCGCCCCGCACGACGAACAACGATCGAGCTGCGGCGCGAGGCCCCAGAGGTGGCACCATCTCCAGAAAAAGCGCACGTCCAGAAGGTGGGAGTCTACGCCCGTCGAGAGATTTTGCAGGCACCCCCACAGAAGGGAGAGCAGAGGATCGTTCTCGTGTCCGGGTGGAAGGCGGTCGGCCAGGGCCTTCAGCCAACGCGCGGCCGCGGCGAGCGTCTTCGGGGATTTCCTCACCCGCCAAAACCCCTCGCGCACGTCCGCACTCTTGAGATAAACGCGCCGGGGACTTCGATAGAGCCGGAATTCTCCCCAGCTCATCGGCTCCGTTCCCGCGCCGAATCGACTCCTCGCGCCGGATGCGCGCGGCGCGCCGACCCACATGGCGCCGAGGCCGCCGAGAAAGAGAAGCAGCTCCTGCGAACCGCCTGCGTCCTCTTTTCTGCGCAGGACGACGCCCCGGGCGGCGAGGTCGCCCTGCGGAATCCGTTCGAGCCACTCCGCCCCCCGCAGAGGGCTCGACTGAAGTGCGTTCATCCGCGGCGATACCCGAATCTCGCCAGCGTCCGCTCCGATCTTCTCCAATCCGGCCTCACCCTGACCCAAAGCTGGAGGAATATCGGATACCCGAAGCGCGCCTCCATCTCGGCGCGGGCGGCGGCTCCGATGCTCTTGAGCCTGGAGCCTCCGCTCCCGATGAGGATCCCCTTCTGGCCTGGACGCTCGACGATGATGTCGGCCCGGATGTGCGCGGTCCGCAGATCGGGATATTCGTCCGGGCTTTGAAACTCCTCGACCACCACGGCCACGCTGTGAGGAACCTCCTGTTCGGTCGCCTCGAAGACCTTCTCCCGAATGATCTCCTCGGCGAGAAAGCGCTCCGTCGTGTCCATGAGGACGTCATCCGGGTAGATTCTCCCCCCTTCGGGCAGGAGCCTCTCGAGTTCTTCCCGCAGGACGTCGAGATTCGTACCCTCCTTCGCGGAGATCGGAACCGTCGCCACCGGGGAGAAGCGCTCCCGGAGAGGGGCAAGGAATCTCCAGAAGTCCTCCTTGTCGCGAAGCCGGTCTATCTTGTTGATCACGAGCACGACGGGGACGGGGGAACCCGCGAGGAGGTCGAGAATCGCCTCGCCGGCCCGGTCGAGAGGACGCCCCGCCTCGGTCACGAAGCAGATGACGTCCACGGAGTTCATGGCCTCCGTGGCCTCCTTCATCATAAATTCGCCCAGCGCATGCTTCGGGACGTGGAGGCCGGGGGTGTCCACGAAGACGATCTGGGACTCGTCCGTCGTCAGGATACAGCGAACCGCGTTGCGGGTGGTCTGGGGTTTGCTCGAGACAGCAGCGACCTTTTCGCGGAGCAGCGCGTTGATGATCGAGGACTTCCCGACGTTCGGTCGTCCGACGAGCGTGACAAAACCGGAGCGGAACCGGACGTCCGTCTTCTCAGCCATCGCGGGCCCGCTCCAGATCGAAACGTTCGGGGAGGAGGGCGCCCAGGCGATGGAAGCGCATGGACCCGTTCCCCAAAAACAGAACGTCCATACGCCGACC
>DAIPHL010000027.1:0-17941 GCA_036771375.1 Synergistaceae bacterium
GGTCGGCGCTGTGGGGGAAGAACCGTACGTTTCTCGGAGACGTTTGGTTCCGTTTTCGCAGGCGGACGAGCGCCCTGTTCGGACTCGTCCTGATTTCACTCTGTCTTGCCTTCGCACTCCTCGGTCCCTTATGCACCCCATTTTCCTACCGTGACCAAAACCTCGCTTTTGTCAACATTCCCCCCTGCTTCATGCTCACGGAGGACGAAGGCGGCTTTCTGTACGTGACCGCCAATCTCAAGCCGATCGAGGCGGATCGAAACGGAAAACTTCTGAGAGCCCTCTCTTTGCTCGCTACGGACGACGCGGCAAAACGAATTCGATTCGACTTCCGGGGAGAGGAATTCATCCTGGATTACCGAATCAAGCCGTATCGCATTACAAGGACGGATGGAACCAACGTCGGACGGCGTATCTTCGCCTGGAACAGGACGTTCCTGTTAGGCAGCGACAGCCTGGGACGGGATATGATGACCCGGCTCATGTACGGTGCGCGGGTCTCCCTGCTCGTCGCCCTTACGGCAGCACTCACAAACCTCCTGATCGGCGTCCTTTTCGGCAGCGTGTCCGCGTACTTCGGAGGCATCGTGGATGCCATCATGATGCGCATCGTCGACATCATCAGCACGCTTCCCCTCACTCTTTACGTAATCCTGATCATGGTCTTCCTCGGCTCGGGGCTTTCCAGCATCATTATCGCGCTTGGCACGGTCTACTGGGTCAACATGGCAAGGGTGGTAAGGGGAGAGATCCTCTCCCTGAAGGGGCGCGACTTCGTCCTCGCCTCACGCACGATCGGTTCCTCGACGTGGACCATTCTGACCCGGCACCTCATCCCCAACGCGATGGGACCAATCCTCGTCACTCTCACCATGCTGATACCACAGGCGATCTTCATGGAGGCCTTCCTGAGTTTCATCGGACTCGGTATCGCACCGCCACTTGCCTCCCTCGGCACCATGTGTAGCGACGCGCTTGCGACGCTTCGTACGTCGCCCTACCAACTTTTCGAACCGGCTCTGCTCATCTGCGTTCTCATGTTCGGATTCAACTTCGTCGGAGACGGTCTGCGGGATGCGCTCGACCCGAAACTGAGGCGATGAACGCCATGTCGTACTCGAACGAAAACGAAACCGTTCTCTCGGTAAGGGGACTGCGCACGTCGTTTTATACCGGAAATGGCCCCTTGGAGGCCGTGCGCGGTGTAAGCTTCGATCTGCGCCGCGGTGAGGTGCTCGGCATCGTCGGAGAGAGTGGTTCCGGAAAGACGGTCACCTCTTTGTCGATCCTGCGCCTTCTGCCCGGAAACGGAAGGATATCGGGCGGGCAGATTCTCTTTGACGGGTGCGATTTGGCAAGCGAGAGCGAGCGAAAAATGAGAAGGATTCGCGGGGCACGCATCGCCATGATCTTTCAGGACCCGATGTCGTCCCTCAACCCTCTGATGCCGATCGGCAGGCAGATCGCGGAGATGATGGAAGAACACAACCGGGATATCTCTTCTTCGACGATCGAAGAGGAGGTCGTGCGGCTCCTGGAGATGGTAAAAATCCCCGAGGCCGGAGACCGCCGCAACTCCTACCCTCACGAGTTCTCGGGCGGCATGCGCCAGAGAGTGATGATCGCCATGGCGCTCGCCTGCAAACCCGATATCCTGATCGCGGACGAGCCGACCACCGCGCTCGATGTGACGATACAGGACCAGATCCTCAAAATGTTGCAAAACCTGCGGAAGGAGTTCGGGATGTCGATTATGTTCATCACCCACGACCTGGGCGTCGTCGCCCAACTCTGCACCAGGGTCATCGTCATGTACGGCGGAGCGATCATGGAGGAAGCACCGGTCGACGACATTTTCGAACGCCCGATGCATCCGTATACGATGGGACTGCTCGCGTCCGTTCCCAATGTCGTCGCAAAGAAGAGCGCACGACTTCTCTCCATTCCCGGTTCGCCGCCGGACATGCTTCGTCCTCCCAGGGGCTGCCCGTTCGCCTTGCGGTGTCCTCATGCAAGGAATGTCTGTGCGTCTCTTCCTCCACCTCTTTTGCCCGCAACTCCTTCTCGAAGCAGCGCCTGCTGGCTCCTATCGCCGGACGCGCCCGGAGAAAACAATCCCTTCGCGAAGGGAGAGAATAACCATGAATGAAATGAATGAAAAAGGAACGATCCTCGAGGTTCGTGATCTCGTCAAACACTTTCCGGTAAAAGGACGCAGCGGAAACGTCGTACGAGCCGTGGACGGCGTCAGCTTTCACGTCCCCAGGGGAAGCACCTTCGGGCTGGTCGGAGAGAGCGGTTGTGGAAAATCTACCTGCGCAAGGACGATCATCCGCATATACGACCCCACCTCCGGCCGAATCATCGTCGATGGAGAAGAGATCGGCACAAAGAAAAGGAAGGAACTCCAACCGTTGCGCCGGAAAATGCAGATGATCTTTCAGGATCCCTACTCGTCACTCAACGCCCGCATGACCGTTTACGACATCATCGCGGAACCGCTCCGGGCCCATGGAGTGGGCCGGGACAAAAGAGAGACGGACGAGCTGGTCTACGGCATGCTGAACCGGGTCGGTCTGGACAGAGGACACGCCGACCGCTACGCACATGAATTTTCGGGCGGGCAACGCCAACGAATCGGCGTCGCACGCGCGCTGATCATCCACCCCGAAATCGTCATCTGCGACGAACCCATCTCGGCGTTGGACGTTTCCATACAGGCACAGGTTGTCAATCTTCTCAAGGAAATCCAAGAGGAACGCGCTTTGACCTACCTATTCATCGCCCACGACCTCTCGATGGTACGCTATATGTCGGACGTTATCGGCGTCATGTACCTCGGACGCATGGTCGAAATATGCAAGGCGTCCGAGATATACCGGACTCCCCTGCATCCCTATACCCAGGGGCTTCTCTCGGCGATTCCGGTCCCCTCTCCGAAACTCGCCCGGGAGAAAACCGTCCACTCCATGGAGGGGGACATTCCAAGCCCGATCTCCCCGCCATCGGGGTGTCACTTTCACACCAGGTGCAGATATGCCTCACCGATGTGTAGTGAGATCGAACCGACGTTGAAACCCCTCGATGCCGGGCATTCGGTCGCCTGCCACCTCTACTGAGACAAATCACGGAAGGGAGGGAGATTCGTTTCGCAGACGAACCATATCCAAAATAAAACTACGAACAGGAGGGTTACCATGAAAAGATCGCGCTTGTTGATCGTTCTTTTGCTCATCGCAGCGGGAGCGGCGTTCATGTTCTCGAAAGAAGGGAATACGCCGGAAAAAGGCGACGGTAAGGACACGGTCGAGCAATCCATCACCTTCGCCCTGCACAGCATACCGGACAGCGTCGACCCAGGCGTGACGTCCGAGACATACGCAGGACCCATTCTGAACAACGCCTTCGAAGGCCTGGTGACATACGACTCCGAAAACAACATCATTCCCGGCAACGCGGAAAAATGGGAGCTCAGCGAGGACGGCCTGACCTATACCTTCCATCTTCGTCCCAACCTGAAGTGGTCGGATGGAAGCGCTCTCAACGCACACGATTTCGTCTATTCCTGGCTTCGGGTCATCACTCCCGAGACCGGCTCCCTGTATGCGGACCAGTTGCTCCCCTATGTCGTCGGCGCGAAGGATTTCTTCGACGGCAAAGCGAGCGCAGACGAGGTCGGGCTCAAGGCACTCGACGACAACACCCTCGAGGTCAAACTGATCACTCCGACGCCTTTCTTCCTCGGATTGCTCGCCACCTATACCTTCTGTCCCGTGCAGAAGGCCACGGTGGAGGCGAACGGAGAAAAGTGGACGCTGTCGGAGAACACCTACGTCTCCAACGGCCCGTTCAAGGTAACCAAGATCAACTTCAACGAGAGCTATGAATTCGAGAAAAACGAGAACTACTGGAACGCGGAAAACGTCAAACTGCAAAAGCTGAAGTTCGTCTTCATTCCCGAGTCCGCCACCGCACTCACCGCCTTTCGCGCAGGAGATATCGACGGTTTTTGGGAGGTCCCCACCAGCGATCTCCCCACCCTGCGGGCCGAAAGCGACGAACTGATCACCGTCAGGGCCTTTGGCACCACGTTTCACATCTTCAACAACGCAAAACCGCCGTTTGACAATCCGCTCGTCCGCAAAGCATTCAACCTCGCGATCGACCGCAAGGCCCTCATCGAGGACGTGCTGGGCACCAATGATACCCCCGCCTACTCCCTGATCGCCCCCGGATACGTGACGGACGGCGTGGACGTCACCGAAGGACGCTCGACATACGGCATGGAACCGGGAGCACAGCCGGAGAAAGCCCGCGAGGCACTCGCAGAGGCAGGGTATCCGGATGGCAAGGGCTTTCCCGAAATCGAGTACTACTACAGCACCAACGATACGTTCAAAAAAACCGTCGAGGCGCTGACCGCGATGCTCACCGACAACCTCGGGATCAAAATCAAACTGAAAACGGCGGACTGGGCCGTCTACTACGCCGACGTAAAAGCCGGCAGATACCAGCTCGGACAGTACGGCTGGGGGGGCGACTACCTGCACCCCATGACGTTTTTGCCACTTTTGGTCACAAAGGGTGTGAACAACTACACCGGGTACTCCAACCCCAAATACGACGAACTGGTCGCACGCATTCAGAACACCATCGATCAGGAAACCGCGATCGGCTTGATGCGTGAGGCCGAGGACACTCTCATGAAGGACTATCCGATGCTCCCTCTTTTCTTCCGGTCTTACTCCTACATGATGCGCAAGACCACAGCCGGATACTTCCGCACGCCGCTCAACAATCTATACTTCCGGGACGCATACGTCGAAGCTCCCGGGAAATAACGGACAAAAAAGGCGGCGGCCCCTGCGGGGCCCGCCGCCTGGGCCGCCTCGACTCCCGATCACTTTTTTCCCACTTTCAATGCTCTCCTACATCTCCTCGAACTCGTATTTCAACTTCGGGTGCCTCGCCGCTCCCACTTCATCCAGCCTGCGGACCGGCGTACGCGTCGGGGCTTCGTGCAAGGCCTGCGGATTTTTCTCCGCGGTGTCGTAGATCGCACAAAACGCCGCGACGGCGTCATCCAACGTCTCCAGCGACTCCGTCTCCGTCGGTTCCACCATGAGCGCCTCCTTGACGATGAGGGGGAAATACATGGTCGGTGGATGTATCCCCTTGTCCAGAAGCGATTTGGCCACGTCCAGCGCCGAGACACCCCACCTTTCGCGGAGCTTTTCAAGCGTCATGACGAACTCGTGCATACAGAGGCCGGGATACGCGATCTCATAGACATCCGACAGGCGCTTTCTCATATAGTTCGCGTTCAAAACGGCGTTTTGCGCCGAATCCCGTATCCCCTCGGCTCCCAGCGTCAGTATATAGGCGAGCGCGCGAACCACGACCAGAAAATTTCCATAAAACGCCTTCACCGATCCGACGCTCCGCTGCGGGCTCTCGAAAGAAAACCCCTTCGTGCCGGCGGTCGCGTGCGGCTTGGGCAAAAAGGGCGAAAGAAACGTCTTGCAGCCGACCGCTCCGGCACCGGGACCGCCTCCGCCGTGGGGCGTGGAGAAGGTCTTGTGCAGGTTGAGATGCACGACGTCAAAACCCATATCTCCCGGGCGCACCACACCCATCACGGCGTTGAGGTTGGCACCGTCGTAGTAATTGAGCCCCCCCGCCTCGTGTACGATCCTGGTGATCTCGCAGATATTCCGCTCGAAAAGGCCGAGCGTGTTCGGACAGGTCAGCATGAGCCCGGCCGTGTCCTCCCCCACGGCGGCGTGAAGAGCGTCGATATCCACACAACCGTTTTCGTCCGACGGGATGTTGATCACCTGATAGCCGGTCATCGCCGCCGTGGCGGGGTTCGTGCCGTGCGCGGAATCGGGCACGATGATCTTCGTTCGGGCGGCGTCCCTCCTCGACTCGTGGTAAGCTCGGATGAGCAGTACGCCGGTGAACTCGCCGTGTGCACCCGCCGCCGGTTGAAAGGTCATCGAGTCCATGCCGGTCACTTCACAGAGCAGTTTCTCCGCGAGCACCAGGACCTCCAGACAACCCTGCACCGTGTGTTCCGGCTGCAGAGGATGGACTCCGACAAAGCCCGGCAGGGCCGCCAGTTCGTCGTTGATCTTCGGGTTGTACTTCATCGTGCAGGAACCGAGGGGATAAAAACCGTCGTTCACACCGTGCGTGCGCTTCGCGAGCTCCGTATAATGACGGGATATGTCCGGCTGCGCCATCTCGGGAAGCCTCAAAGGACGCTCCCGACGCATTCCCTCGGGCAGAACGGCGCAGGGGACGTCAAGTTCCGGCAGGATGTCGCTGCCCCGCCCTGGAACGCTTTTCTCAAAGCTGAGCTTCATCAGGCCACCCCCTTCATTGTACGGAGCACTTCGACGAGTCGATCGATCTGTTCCCTCGTATTCATCTCCGTCACACACCAGAGAATGCCGCCATCGACCGGAACGCCTCCCAAAATGTCGTTTTCCTCCAGCCTGGAGAGCACTTCGGCCGGCTCTCCGGGACAGGCCGTGACGAATTCGTGGAAGAACGCGCCCGGATAGATCCGTTCGAACCCCTTCAGGGTTCCCATCCGCTCGGCGGCGTAATGCGCCTTGGCATAACAGTGGCTCGCCACGCGCTCCAATCCGCGCGGCCCCATCACCGTCAGGTAGACCGACGCGGTAAGAGCACAGAGCGCTTGGTTGGAGCAGATATTGGACGAAGCTCTCTCCCGTCGGATGTGCTGCTCCCGCGCCTGCAACGTCAGGACGAAGGCGCGCCTGCCGTCGACATCCGTCGTCTGTCCGACGATTCGCCCGGGAAGTTTGCGCATCATCGCGTCCGTGGCCGTCATGAAACCGAGGTACGGTCCCCCGAAGGAAAGAGGCATCCCGAAAGGCTGAGCGTCGCCCACCGCGATATCCGCACCGCATTCGGCGGGCGTCTCGAGCAACGCGGCGGCGACCGGGTTGATCCCCATGACAAACTTCGCCCCCCGCGCATGGACGATCTCCCCCAGCTTGCGCGCGTCCTCGATCAGCCCAAGATAGTTGGGTTGCTGCACGTAAAAGCAGGAGAAGGAATCTCCCAGCTCTTCACTCATCGCCGCGAGGGCGTCTGCGTCGGTGATCCCCTCCCTGACGGGGACCACGCGCATTTCGACACCCACGGCATGACAGTACGTGTCGATGGTGCTCAACACCATGGGGTGCGACGAGGCGGAGGCCAAAACCGAAAGGCGCTTTCGCTCGCGGCACATCGCGACCGCCTCCGCCGCGGCGGAGGCTCCATCGTAGACGGATGCGTTGGCGACGTCGAGTCCGGTGAGCTCGCACATCATCGTCTGGAACTCGAAGATCGACTGGAGGACTCCCTGGCTGCACTCCGCCTGATACGGGGTGTAGCTCGTCACGAACTCCTCCCGCGCCGGAATCTGTCTGACAAGCGCCGGGATATAGTGATGATAAGCACCGGCCCCTCTGAATATCGCGGAGAAGACCTTGTTGCGCGCGGCAAGAGCTTCCAGCCGCGCGCGCACCTCCCACTCGGATTTCCCCCCCGGAAGATCGAGCCGCTTCCGTTCGAGGGCACTCGGAAGGTCGTCATACAGCGCGTCCAGGGACGAAACACCGATGAGGTCGAGCATCTTTCGACGCTCGCTCTCCGTGGACGGGATATAATTTCCCACGTCTACCCCTCCTTCACGTAGCGCTTGCGATACTCCTCCTCGGCGCTCAGAAGCTCCTCCCTCTCGGCCACGTTTTCGATCTCGAAGAGCCAAGTTCCGTACGGATCGGCATTGATCAGCTCCGGTTCGTCCATGACGGCCTCGTTGATCGCGCGGACCATTCCGGTCACCGGGCTGAAGATGTCCGATACCGCCTTGACCGATTCCACGTCGGCGATCCGCTCCTCTTTGCGAGCCTCGTCCCCCACTTCGGGAAGGTTGACGAAGACGATGTCCCCCAGTTCGTGTTGGGCATAGTCCGTAATGCCGACCTGTACGGACGTATCGTCGAGGGCGCGGACCCATTCGTGCGATTTGGAGTAGAGCAGTTCGTTCGGAAAATTCATCGTATGACCTCCTGTATCGTTCACTTCGTTTTTTTGTAGAAAGGCAGAGAAACGACCTCCGCCGCAATTCGTCTGCCCCGGACCTCTACCTCGACGGCTCTCCCCGGCTCGCTGAAGGAACGCTCCATGGACGCCATCGCCGCGGGCTTCCCCAGATAGGGACAGTGAGTCCCCGATGTGGTCCTTCCGACGGCACGGTCCTCGACGTACACGATCTCGCCGCCGCGAGCGATTCCCCGGCCCGTGACGACAAGCCCGATCCTCTTCCTGGCCGGCTCCGTCGCGGATTCGAGCGCGCTCTTTCCGACGAAATCCTCCTTGTCCATCTTGACGGCAAAGGCGAGTCCCGCCTCGAACGGGGTCGTCTCGTCCGTCATCTCGTGCCCGTAAAGCGGCATGCCCGCTTCGAGGCGGAGCGTATCGCGCGCTCCGAGCCCTGCGGGGACGAGCCCGAGCGGCGTGCCGGCATCCAGCAGAGCATTCCAGAGAGACGTCACATCGGCGTTCGACGTATACAGTTCGTAACCGTGCTCTCCGGTATAACCGGTCTGAGATACCAGGCACCGGATGCCCCCCACGTCGAGCCCTTCGACGAAGGTATAATATTTTTCGGGAATTTTGTCCGGATCCGTGAGTTTCGCGAGAATCTCCTTCGAAGCCGGTCCCTGCAGAGCGAGCTGTGCAATGTCGTCGGAGGCGTCTTCGAGACAGACGTCTTTAAAAAGACGCGCTTTCATCCACTCGACATCCTTTCGCCTGTTCGACGCATTGACGACCACCAGGTACCGTTCGCCATCCTGTCTGTAGACGACGAGATCGTCGACGATCCCCCCCCGGTCGTTACACATGAGGCTGTAGCGCACCCTGCCGTCCGACATCCGTGAAAAATCGTTGGTCATGAGATTTTGCAGGTTCGCCAGAGCGTTCCGGCCCGCGAGGTAGACCTCGCCCATATGGGAGACGTCGAAAAGTCCCGCTTTCGTTCGGACCGCCATATGCTCGGCGATGACGCCCGAGTACTGTACCGGCAACATGTAGCCGGCAAACGGGATCATCTTCCCTCCGAGCGCCACATGACTGTCGTAAAGAGGCGTTTTTCGCTCGTTTCCGGTTTTTTCGTCCATGGTTATCCCTCTTTTCAGGTGAAACAACAAGGTGGGGCGCGTCGATCAAACACGCCCCCTCCGTAGCCGATATTCCGGCGCTCCTCCGCGAGAGCCTCGCAAAAACAAGTATATAGGCCGGAAATCAAAAAGGCAATGCCCTCGCGTTTTTCAAGACGGAGGATGGGTGCGATCGATCCAATAGTTCGCCACGACAGGACCTTTCCCTCCCTTTCGCGTGATTTGGCTGATTTGAATCCAACCGAACAAATGATAAAATACAAAATGATCTTTCAAGCTTTTGTAGAGTATTCGGACGAGAACGGACTCGTCATTCATTTCGATCGAGGGGAAGTGTCGCCATGAACAGGGAAAAGAACGGGCAAATCGCGAGGGTCGGACTTTTTTCCGCCCTTACCGTCATGGCCATCTGTCTCTTTCGCATACCGGGCCCGGGCGGGAACATTTACTTTCATCTGGGAGAGACCGTGATCATCACCGCGGCCGTTCTTTTTGGACGCAAAGGAGGGGCCTTCGTCGGCGCAGTCGGCTCGGCCATCGCGGATCTACTTCTGGGCGCCGCTCTCTGGGCACCGTTCAGCTTTGTGATACACGGATTCGAAGGTTATCTGATCGGACAGCTTTCGGATGGACATGGCGGCAGACGGGATCTTTTCGCCATGTTTGCGGGAGCGGGCGCTATGATCATCGGGTATACGGGCGTCGCGGGCTTTCTGTACGGACCCGCTCTGATGCCTCTGGAGTTTTTGGGAGACAGCGCACAGGGGTTCATCGGGATCGCCACGGCGTATCCTTTTGTGAGGATGATGCTGTATCGATTCCCTCACATGAGAACCGCCAGGTAAAAGACGAATGAGAAGGCTCCGTTCTTCATTCGGAACAATCGCTCTTTTTTTCCCCGCTTCAACACAAGCCTGCGGCGTTCAGTGAAGACGTCCGTGGCATAAAACGAAAAGGAAGGACCAATTCAATGAAAAAAACGGTTTTCGGGATCGTCGCGTTCACGCTCTTTTTCGCAATCGGCATACCGGATGTGTCCTGGGCCGCGATGGGGTCGGTGCAGAATTTCTCCTATCTTCGCGACGTTTCGGCGGATAAACTCGGTCCGCAGCGATCGTTCAAACCCGATGGAAAGCTCGATGTCGGCTTTTCCCTCTTGATCAAAGGGACCGGGGCGCTTCGAAACGTTTCACTCAGAAAGGCAGGCACGGATCAAATCTGGGAGACCCGTGGCGGAGCCGAGCGTCCCCTTCTTCTGGTGACCGACGACGAAGGGAAGGCTCTGAACTCTCCAAGCGGTATGTCCCTGTACGCCTTTGTACTTGGCGCAAGGCTCAACCTCTGGGTCAACGACGCCCCCGCGCTGCTTGCCAATGACTCCCGATTCGACGTCGTGGTGACGTTCGTGGACGGATCGAACGCAAAAGCATCCGTGAAGGTTCCGGCCCGAAAGATCGCCTCGCCATCCCCCACCCCCGTTCCGGCGAAACCGACGGAGAGCGTCACGACAAACAAGTTCGTCTCGGCCGACTACGTGGGCCAGGGAGAGTATGACTTCGTCGCGAGCGAGCACCGGCTGCAATCCAACCTGAGACCCGACCACCGCATCGACGTCAGGGTCGAGGGCCCTGGAATTCTGTCCGCCGTGAAGATCAAGGACCCCGACAGAACGGACAAAGGGTGGGACACCGTCCCAGGTTCCCCGTTGCCCCTGCTTGCCGTGACCGATTCAAACACCAGGATTTTGAACAGAAACGACGGAAGCATCGCCGTCTCGCTCGGTGGGAGGTCTCATACGCTTTCGCTTTGGATCGACGGAGAAGAGCTGGAGAAGAGCAAGCGGTTCACCGTGACACTCCTCTTCTCGGACGGCAAGGTGCAAAGCCAGACGACTTCGATCAAGGCGAACCAGACAACGACAGTGAGCGCGCCGACACAAAAGGCACCGGAACCACAGAAGACGGAGGAGACAAAACCGGAGGAGAACGCGGCAAATAGGGAGATCGTTCTGGTTGCAAAACCCGCCCCTCTCAAGAGAGGACTCGTCGCGAAGAGCGAGAATCTGAAGGGCACGCCCGGCAAAAACAACGTCTCCATGATCGTCAAGGTGCTCGGAACCGGCACCATCACCTCGATCGAGCTGGAAAACCGTACCGGCCCGGGCGCCTGGGACACGATACAGAAAAACGGCCGGCCGATCATCATGGTCCGCGAGCAGACCAGGGTCCTCAACAGGGCGAACGGCTCGGTCACGATCCCCGTGAAAACGAAAGGAGAGTACGAGCTCATCGTGGAGGACAACGGAAGCCTCAAGAAGGCAAACGCCAGATTTCTTCTCACCGTCACCTGGGACGACGACACCGAGTCACAGGCGGTACTGAACTGGTAATGCCTCGGGCGCTTTTCCGGTGAGAGGGGTTCTTCACGCCGCGCCTCCGAGGACACCGGAGACGAAGGCGACGTTTTCGCGTGTATGAATGACGGCCGGATCCAGTTTACTTTTTCGTGGTATGGTGGTAGAATCTTTTGGCTGATAAAAAAGGGCGGTCGTAGAAAGCCCAAAAAGTACTGTATTCGAAAAGGAGTGTCGAAATGGCAACGAGAAGAGAGCCCCGGTTTAAGCTCTGCCGTCGTTTGGGCGTGAACGTCTACAACCATCCCAAAGCCTTGAAACGGGTCAGCCAGCAGGCTCAAAAGGGCGGTCGCGCGGGCAGAAAGGTCTCCGAGTACGGCCTTCAGTTGATGGAAAAACAGAAGATCAAGGCATATTATGGCGTTCTGGAGCGTCAGTTTGTACGTTACTACAAGCAGGGACAGAAGAGCTCCGAAATGACAGGCGTCGCGATGTTGAAGGGCTTGGAGTGCCGTCTGGACAATCTCGTCTATCGGATCGGCTTCGGGCGCTCCATCCGCCAGTCCCGCCAGATCGTAAACCACGGACATATCCTCGTAAATGGCCGTAAGGTCGATATTCCCTCTTATGCTTGCAAACCGGGCGACGTCATCTCCCTGCGCGAGAAGTCGCGCGACAACGAGGCGATCCGAACCAATTTCCAGGATCTGCGCAGTTTCGAGCTCCCCTATATCGAGAAGAACCTGGAGCAGTTCAGCGGAACCCTGCTGCGCGAACCGGTTCGCGAGGAAATCCCGATCGACGTAAACGAGATCCTCGTCGTCGAGCTTTTCTCCAAGTAAAACGCAGACGGAAAACACCACTCGAACAAGACGTCCCGCCCCTCTCTCGCAAAAGGGAGGGGCTTTTTTTCTGCCGTTCCGGCCAGGCTTCCTTCGTAAACGAACGACACGAATCGTCGGATCAAACCCTCGTCGAGGCCGGTGAGAAAAGGGCCGACCTTCACAGGTACCGTCGCACACCCTTCATATGAGAAAGACACGGGACGACCGTGCGCGGTCGTCCCTGCCATGAAATTCACGTCTTCTTGTCCGGACGGAAAGCCCACAAAAGACGATGAAATCCTAAACCACGTGCCGTTTTACACAACCCCCGAGACGTGTAAAGAGGCAAAGAGGAACACGAGGCACCGCCCCTCATACGCGTCGTGGGTTTGAGTTTTCTTGAGTTTTCACACGGCCTTTTTTTGCGTCACTCGTCCGGGTCCGTGTTTTTTTTAGAAGGCGTTTTCGTACAGGCTCAGGACATCCTGCGAGGAATACGCCCTGGGATTCGTGGAACCGATCGTCTCCAGCATCGCCAACTCGGCGAGGCGAGGCAGATCGTCCCGCTTGACACCCAAAGCCTGCAGGCCTCGAGGCAAGCCGGATTCACGGGAGAGATCCGAGATCGCCCCCAGCATCCGCTCCGCGTTCTCTCGTTCGGACCGCCAGCTCTGCCCAACTCCCATGCACATCGCGACACGGGCAAATTTCGAGAACGCCGCCATGAGATTGAACTCGCAGACGGACGGAAGAAGAAGCGCATTACAAAGACCATGAGGCAGATCGTAAAGACCGCCCAGAGGATGTGCCATCGCATGGACCAACCCCAGCCCCGCGTTGTTGAAGGCGGATCCCGCCAGAAAACTGGCGTAACACATATTCTCCCGCGCCTCTATGTCCCGGCCGTCGTGCACTGCACGCGGCAGATGGTGCGAGATGAGTTCGATCGCAGCGAGAGCCTTGCCGTCGGTAATCGGAGTAGCGCCGGTCGAAACACACGCTTCGAGCGCATGCGTAAAGGCGTCCATACCCGTCGCCGCAGTCAGAGAGGGAGGCATCGACACCATCATCTCCGGGTCGTTGACCGACACATGGGGCGTCATATGCCTGTCGCAGATCGTCACCTTCCTGTGGTCCGCATCGGAGATGACGGCGAATCGTGTCACCTCGCTGCCGGTTCCGGCGGTGGTGGAGATGGCGATGAAAGGGGGCATGGCGTTGAAAGAGAGGTCCGTCCCTTCGTAGTCGAGAATATCCCCCCCATTCGACGCGAGAATCCCGATCGCCTTGGCCGCGTCGATCGCGCTCCCGCCGCCGACCGCCACCAGCCCGTCACAAGCTTCACCACGATAGGCTTCCAAGCCGATTCGAACGGACGCGGCCGTCGGGTTCGGCACCGTCTTGCAAAAATTTCGCGACTCGACGCCCACCTGGGCGAGCACCGAAGCGACGACGGCGGCCTGTTCTTCACCGACGCTCCCCTCCGACGCGACGACAAACGCTCTTTTTACATGGAGAGCAACGGCCTCCCTGCCGATCTCTCCGAGACATCCCCGTCCGACCAAATTGACGGAGGGAACGTAATAATGAACATTTTCCACCTGGATATCCTCCTGCGACAAAAAATCAGAACACGAAATCCTTCAAGTCCCTGTGAGGACGTGTTAAAACGGCAATGTCCACCAACAACCCCCGGCCGGCGATCACTTTTTCGGCCGCTGCCGCAGCCGTCCGGGCCTCCGCGATCTCGCCCGTAAAGAGAAACAGGGATTTCGCTCCCATCCCACGCCCCAGGCGAATCTCGATCAGGTCGACCCTGGCCGCTTTGACCGCGGCATCCGCTCCTTCGAACGCGGCAGGAGCGCTCATCGTCTCCACGATACCGAGGGCTTTGAAATCGGATACCGGCGTAGCCCTCGCAATGGCCGGGAAGATATCCCCGTGTATATTGGGAAGCAGGGAATGGTCGACCGCCATCTCGCCCGCCGTTTCAAGACCGTTTTTAAGAGCGTTCTCCACGGCCCCCACCTGCCCCCCTACGACGATGAGATACTTCCCGGGACAGATGGGCGACGCAAAGAGCATACTGACGTTGCCCGATTTCAACATGACGTCCGCCGTCGTAAAACCTCGGGCGATACTGATCAATTCGATGGTTGCGATCGCTCGGTCCATAATTTCCCTTCCTCCCTCAAAGCGCAGTCGAAGCGACGATTTCGACGGCTTCCTCCGAAACCGCTCGGACAACGCCGTCCAATGGCGCGTGGACGTTGACGGAGAGAGCCCCTTCCTTGGCCCCTCCCAAAAGCTGCTCCCGCTCGACGCTTTGTCCCTCGCGCACCACGGGGACCGCAGGGGCTCCGATGTGTTGCCTCATACTGACCCGAACCATCGCCGGTTCAAACTCCCCGGCAAAGGGAGGATGAACATGGTAAGGAGCGAGACCGAGGCGCCGTTCGAGACGACTCGACGGCACCAGCCTGAATGCACGTTCACGCATCGGTTTCATGGGACGGACCGGGAAGGAGGGTTTCACTCCTTCCTTGCGAAGCCTGGCTTTCAGTACCTGGTTGACGCGACGAGGCGATAGCTGCATCGGACAGGCGTGCAGTCCGCTGCAGAGATTACACTCCGAACAGACGAAAGCGCCCTGCAACACCTGCATATCGATCATTCTTTCAAAGGCGAGCGCCCTCATGATCTTGTTGGGCTCCAGCATGTACCCCGCAAGACGACGCGAACAGACGACGGTACACTGGTTGCACTGCATACAAACGTATCTCGCCTGGCGAAGCATCATCTCCACCGGCATCGTCTCGTACTGCGCGAGGATGCTCTCCCCCGGTAACACCAGAAGCCCCTTCGTCGTCTTTCCCACGCAAAAATCGGGAGAGTCGTGAAACTTCCCCATCAGAGGACCGCCATCGACGTAAACCGGATTTTTCAGCTTCGTCCCTCCCGACGCGGCGAGGAGATCCGCCGCTTTCGTCCCGACCGGAACGCTCCAAATACCCGGTTTCCCAACCGCGCCGCCCACCGTCACCAGAGTATGGGTCACGGGGTGCCCATCGAGCGCCCGGGCAATGTTAAAGAGGGTCTCGACGTTGTTGACCAGCACGTTCACCTCGAGGGGGAGGCGGGTCTCCGGAACCGTTCGGCCCGTAACCTCCTGGATGAGCAGGATCTCGTCCCCGGCCGGGTAGTAGGAACCCAGTTTGAAGACCTCGGCCCCCGCCGCCTCGAGCGCGGCGATCGACTCCGCATACTTTTCCTTCAGTGCGAAGATCGCTTGATCCGCGCCCAGGGCATCCGCCACCGTGCGTGCGGCGCTCACCAACGTCTTGGCCTCCTTCGCCATGAGATACTGATCGACGAAGAGAAGCGGTTCGCATTCGGCACCGTTCACGATGAAGGTATCGATGCCTCGAGCCTCCAGCTTCACGCCGGTGGGGAATCCAGCTCCGCCCGCACCGACAACGCCGGCCTCATGAACTTTTCGGACAATCTCAGCCTGTTCCACGGCTCTTCCCCGAAAGGGCTACACGATCCGGAACGAACCGTGCAGCACGCAGCGTCTCAGGCGGCAGAAGGACATCGGTGTCGTAGGACCTTGGCCGGTCGAAGTGGCGATCGTAAAAGCCGCGGGGCAATCCCCGCCGACGCCGATACTCGCAAGCGAGGGCGCGTTTTTGACGAACATCGTCGTCTGCATCTCCCGGGCCATCCGGCTCATATTGTCGATGTTCGTACTATGGATGCAGGCGGAATGACGAAAACCGTGCTCCAGACGTTTCGCCGCCGCAAGGCCCTTCTGGAAATCCGGCACTCGAATCATGGGCAATATCGGCATAAGCAGCTCCACCTGGGCAAACGGATGATCCTCGTCCGTCTCCACGAGCACGAGCCTCGTCTGTCGTCCCGGTTCATAACCGATCTCCCTCAGATATTCCGTCGCGCACTTGCCGACCCACTTTTTATTGACCTTGTTCTCCTCGGTGAGAACCAATTTTCGAAGGGCTTCGATCTTCGCCGGCTCCTTCACCTCGAAGGCGCCGTTTGCCAACAGGTGTTTTTTCAACTCGTCCGCGACGCAGTTGACGACGATCAACTCCTTCTCCGCGATACAGGGAAGGTTGTTGTCGAAGCTGCAGCCAGCAATGATGTCGATGGCTGCCCGTTCGAGGTGGGCGGTCTCGTCGACCAGGACCGGCGGATTTCCGGGACCGGCCCCGATCGTGGTCTTCCCGGACGAGAGGGCCGCGGCGACGACCTCCGGCCCCCCCGTCGCGGAGATCATATTGACATTCGGGTGAGTCATGAGCTCCTTCAGTGCGGTCATCGAAATTCTCTGAAGCGAAGAGACCAGTCCATCCGGGACGCCGCTCTCCCGAAGCGATGCGGTCACGAGCTCAATGGTGCGTTGGGTGCAATTCACCGCACCCGGGTGAGGCGCAAAGACGACCGCATTGCCTCCGGAGATCATGCAGATCGCATTGTTGATCACGGACGCGACCGGATTGGTGGAAGGACAGATGGAAGCGATGACCCCAAACGGGGAAAGCTCTTCCAAAACGAGCCCATGATCCCCCGACACGGCTTTTGTCGTAAAATACTCCGGCCCCGGGGTTTTGTCTATGGCAAGCTTCTTCTTCAGAATCTTGTCGTCCAGTCTCCCCATACCGGTGTCCTCGAGGGCGAGCTTCGCCAGCTCTTCCACGTGCGGACGCAGGTCCTCCCTGAGTTTGGAGATCACCTTGCTCTTCGCCGCGATGTTGAAGCGTTCATGCCACAGGGCCTGGGCGTCCTTCGCCCTCTCCACCAACGTCTCCACCTCGCTGCGACGAACTACCGACGTCTCCAGCGCCCCGCAGTGGATCTTCTCCTCGGAAGCGCTCTCGGTCACCCTCCGCAGCACCTCCGCGACGATTTTCGACATATCCTCGTTCAAAATCTGCGCATCGCTCATATCGAACCGCACCTCCGAATTTTAACGCACGCCAATGCTTGCGAACAATTCAACCGCCGCGGAGGCGGCTTTCACATCCTCCTCCACGGAACCACCGCTCACCCCGATTGCGCCGGCCACGGCCGCGCCCCGACGAAGAAGTTTGCCGCCACCGAAGGGAACGATGGACGCGTCGGCCGCCAACCCGTAAAGGGGAGCGCCCGGCAGGACCAAAGGAGCCAGGGCGTCGGTGTCCATCTTCAGCCTTGCGGACGTAGACGCCTTTCCGGGCGCGAGGACGAGGCTCACCGGAAGGGCTCCCTCCATCCTCTGAAGAGCGACCGTCGCACCGGCTCCATCACAGACCGCGAAGACCATCGGAACCTTCATGGCAAGCGCTTCGGCCTTCGCCGCCTCGATGAGAGTCGTCGCCTCGGCGAGTGATATTTCCGGAGAGACTTCCTCTCTTTTCATCTCGGATAAAACCCTCTTCACCACTCCGTCGACTTTCGTCTCGGCATCCGCCTTACCCGCGAGGGCGAACAAAAGATCGGAGAGCCGATTGATCGTTTCGTACGCGTCGCTGCCGATGTGCCCGTCGGCAACGCCGACC
>DAIPHL010000028.1:0-17698 GCA_036771375.1 Synergistaceae bacterium
GGTCGGCGGTTCGCCGCATCGGGCAAAGCCACCGAGCAGACGCAGGCGAAACCGGAATCGTCCGCCAAGGCGACCCGCACCGTGGTGGATTTGGCGGGACGAAAGGTCACCATTCCCGCGAACGTCACCAAGGTGGCCTCCCTGACGGGTCCCAGTTTCGAGACGGTGATCATGCTGGGGGCCGTGGACCAGGTGGTTATGACGGGATTTCGCAACGCCTCTTCCGGCTGGGCGGCGGAGGTCTGCCCCCCCTATGCCAAGATTCCCGTCGCGAAGAAGGCGACCGCGCCCAACATCGAGGAGCTGGTGGAGCTGGGGGTCGATGTGGTGCTGTTCTGGGACGCGTATCCGGAGGTCATCGAGTCCCTGAACAAGGTGGGCATACCTGTGATCGTGACGCAGCTCAACGACGACGGCATCGACACCCATGAACAATTTGTGGAGCTGAAGAAAAAAGAGATCATGTTGGTAGGCGAAGTGTTCGGCGGAGCGGCCGTCGAAAAGGCCAAAAAATGGTGCCGGTATGTCGACAAGACGGTCAAATACGTCATCGGACGAACCGGCAAACTGGACCCCGCGTCCCGCCCCTCCGTTTACTACGTGCGAGGTCCTGAAGCGCTGAGCACGCACGGAGGCGAGTCCTATACGAGGTATCTCGTGGACATCGCCGGCGGCGACCTGGTGAACAAGAAGGATCGAAAGCTGCTCTACAGCACCACGATGGAGCGGGTTATGGAGTGGGATCCGGCCTATATCTTCATGGGCCGGGTGAACAACGTCGAGCTGATCACGAAGGATCCCGCCTGGGCTCCCATCCGTGCGGTGAAGGACGGCAGGGTCTACGTGAACCTCAGAGGCATTGGACCGACCGATTACTGCACCGACTGTTTCCTCTTGATGGAACAGATCGCGAAGACCCTGCATCCGAAGCTGTTCGAGGATTTGGATATGGTGAAAGCCGTGAAAAGCTATTTCGCCGATTTTTATGGATACAAGCTCACCGATAAACAGGCGGAGTACGTGTTGACCTTCAAGGGCCCCGACGGGCGATAGGCGAACGAAGCGTCTATGGTGCCCCGCCGGCCGGAGGCCATTGAGGGGCGTTGCATGCGTGCCCTTCGCGCATCGCGAAGGGCACGACGGTCAAATAACGAGCCATTCCTTGCCGAGGTCCTACAGATGGATGTACGTTGGTCGAAAAAGTACGCGAAGATCGCCTGTCGAGGGGGATATGGAGTTACAATCCGTTCATTCAGGATCGATGAGTCGTTTTGGGGAAAGCGAATCGTGCCGGCACTCGTGAGCAATTGAACGAGTTTAACGGATGCGAGGGGAAAAGACCACGGAGCGTCTTGAAAAGAGTACGAGTCGTTGATTTATCGGGCGAGGGCGGAGGCTTTTGATACGACAAAAGCGGGAAGACCGTTTCTCCTCGGACCTCCCGCTTCTCATCGCTTTTATCCTGGAGCCGGTGTGCGGACTCGAACCGCAGACCTGCGCATTACGAGTGCGCTGCTCTACCAACTGAGCTACACCGGCCTCTTTTACAATTCGTCATTATATCAGCGATTGGGATAACGTCAAGATGTGACCGGGGGGACGTAACGGTCCGAGAAAAGGCCCGTTCTTTGGCTTCTGAAGACGTCCGGCGGAAGGCGTTTTTTTCTGTTTTCTGTTGGTGCCTTGCTTTCTTGTCGGACCGCATCGCTTCACCGGTTCTTCGTTCCCGCGGTATTTTCGCCCCCCCCCCCGACCTCGGGGGTGGTTCCCTGAAGGGAGTCCTCTCCGCGCTCCGGCGGACAAAAGGGCAAAGGCGCCT
This sequence comes from Synergistaceae bacterium, assembly GCA_036771375.1. Taxonomy (GTDB): domain Bacteria; phylum Synergistota; class Synergistia; order Synergistales; family Synergistaceae; genus DAIPHL01. The sequence continues at coordinate 1,820 of DAIPHL010000028.1, forward strand.
TGCCGTTTTCGTCGCTTTCATTCTTTCGACGGTTTTTGCCTCCGGCGGTTTTTCAGAGATTTTCTGTAGTCGCTGGGCGTCAGGCCGTTGTGTTTTTTAAACACCTTGCAGAAATAGCTCTGTTCGCGAAAGCCCGTCGCAAGAGAGACGTCGAGGATCGACTCGTCCGTGGTCTCCAGGATTCGTTTTGCGTTTTCGAGGCGCTTATGAAGCAGGAAGTCCGAGAAATTAACCCCGACCTCTCTTTTGAAGAGCCTGCTGAAGTAATAACTGCTCAGGGGTATGATCTCCGCCACCGATTCGAGGGAGAGCGGTTCCTTGTAATGGTGATCGATATAGATGAGCGCTCTGGTTATCTCCTTGGATAAGATCTGTCGCGGATAGAAATCCAGCTTTTCCCTTCGATACGAGGCTGTGGACGGCGCGGATGGATCGGCTGGCTTGCGGTATTTGTTGATCACCTCTACGATTGTTTCCGGTCGAATGGGTTTGAGCAGATATTCGTTTATGTCAAGCGCGAGGAGGCCGCGCAGGGAAGAACGCCTGTCGTAACCCGTTGTCATGATGATGACGATCTCCTTGTCGCTGTTTCGGATCCTCCTCGCCGCCTCGAATCCGTCCATGCCCCCCATGTTGCAGTTGATGAAGGCAATGTCCGGTTTCAGCGTCGCGCAGAGCTCCACGGCTGCCCGCCCGCAGCGTCCCTCGCCGATGACTTGCACGTTCTCCATCTCCGATACGATGTGTTTGAAGCTCTCTATTTCGAGATGTTCGTCGTCTACCACAACGATTTTGCACATACGTACGCCTTCATTCCGTCTTCGGGCTGAGAACCGCCGGCAGGGAGAGAGTCACCTTGATTCCCCTGTCGGGGCCGTTGGAGAATACGACGGAGAAATCGTCGGAAAAGAAGTAGCGCAGGCGCTTGCAGACATTGTAAATACCGACCCCTTCGAATCGAGGAGGGGCTTTTCTCGCATAGTCGTCGTCGTTTAAGGACTTCATCTGGTCGAAGGACATACCAATCCCGTTGTCGGTGATTTCGAAATGGAGCCGGTCTTCTTTTTTGCTTCCCAGGATCTCCACGTAACCGAGGTCTTCCTTTTTTTCCAGGCCGTGGCGGATGGAGTTTTCCACGAATATCTGCAGCGACATCGCGGGCACGAGGTAGTTCTGAATGCCCTCTTCGATGTCGATGCTCACGTGAAGCTGCTCTCCGAAGCGGATCTTCTGTATGAAAAGATAGTTCTTCAGGTTCTGCAGTTCGTTGGCGACGGGGATCATATGTCCGGAGTACGTCATGGAATATCGATACATGTCGGCGAGCGCGTAGATGGTGTCCTGCGTTTTTTTGGCGCCCTCCATCATCGCCTGTTTTCCTGCGGTATTGAGCGCGTTGAAGAGGAAGTGCGGGGTGACCTGGGAGTGGTGAAGCAACATCTCCAGATCGTTGTACTGTTTTTCGAGGGTGATCTTCTCCTTTTGCGCCTTCAGCAGCTTGATGTTTTTCTGGTTCAAAAGGTACTGCTCGATCGTATAGTTGATCATGAGATAGAAGAGGTGCGCCGCTTCCCTGATACGGTTGAAGGGGAGCGTTGGGATCTCGTCGTACAACTGGCGCAGCTCGGGGATCTCCGTGAAGATGTCGTCGCTCAGCTTGATCAGGTCGGTGTTGATGTCTTTGGCCTCAAAGGAATCGACCTTAGTCTGGCCACAGAGCATCGACGCGATGTATTCGCCGTCTACGATGATCGGTATGGCGAAGTCGATGAGGCCGGCGTGGCAGCGGTGGATGCACACTCTTCCGACCCTCGCCGCTTCGAGGCTGGAATGGGCGTCCGACTGGAGACATTTTTCATAGTAACAGGGATATTCCCTCAGCTTTGAACAGAAACGTGTAAAGGAGCTGTAGCGCAGAAGCGGCCTTCCTTGATAGTCGACCGTGATCGCGGCAAGGCCCGTGGCTTTGGTGAAACAGTCCTGTATCTCTTGAAGGGAATCCAGGTCAATGACGTCGGCCAACTCCAGCTTCACATCCCCACCTCCTCCTGTCTTTTTTGAAGTGACATCGGTGCGCAGTGCCGGAATAAGAAGCGTCGTCGAAACGCAGAAGATGGATCTTTCAGTATATATTATACGCACGCCTTTAATTATAAATGAAATGAAATCACGTTGTAAATCTCGGCGGAACGATCGGTTTGGTAATCTATTGTCATTTCGTCCATAGATTCGGGAGGAAGAACCGGATTTAGTCAGGAAACCACATTTCAGAGAATCCGCATATTGATAAATTTTTGTCATATTCCCCTGTTGCTCCGATACGCTTTACCCGCAGTATTTTGACAAGATCGGATTCTCTTTGCCCTGAAATTTACAAATCAGTCGACAACAAAACATCAGACAAATACCCGTTGTTATGTCAAGCTTACATCGTAAAAACGGAAGTTTTGACGATAGACAATCGAATACGCAACTTCGATGAACGGGAATCCGGTGAGAAGCCGGAGCGGCCCCGCCACTGTAATCGGGACGAAAGCGCGAAATATCACTGCATGGCATGACGCGGGAAGGTGCGCGAGTAGGGAGAACGAGAGCCAGGAGACCGGTCGAAAACTTAAATTTATGTGCGAGGGCGCTATAAATTTTCTCTTCCGCTTACGGCGAAAAGTCCGCAGGGGGAGGCGATGTTTCTGAACGGAAGCCCTTAGAGGAGGCTTCATTTTTTTTGTCTTCGTAGGGAGGGGGGAGTGGAAATCGTTCTGTAGGGTGGTTTTTCCTTTATACCTGCTCTTTTTTCAGAACAATACAATATAAGGAGGCGGTTCTAAATGTTGGCAAAGGGATTCTCCAAACCCACGGCGAGGGTGGAGAGGCTGAAGAGGATGATTGTGGACGCGATTCCGCATGTCGAGTCGGAAAGAGCGGTTCTTGTCACGGAAGCGTATAAGGAGACCGAGGGGCTGCCCGCCATCATCAGAAGGGCGAAGGCGGTCGAGAAGATCTTCAATAACCTTCCGGTCACGATTCGCGATGATGAGCTGGTGGTCGGAGCGATCACCAAGAATCCGCGTTCTACGGAAATCTGCCCGGAGTTCTCGTTCGACTGGGTCGCAAAGGAGTTCGACACGATGGCGACTCGCATGGCCGATCCGTTCGTCATCCCGAAAGAGACCGCATCGGAGCTTGCGGAAGCCTTCAAGTACTGGCCCGGAAAGACCACCAGCGATCTCGCGGCGTCCTATATGTCGCAGGAGGCGAAAGACTGTCAGGCACTGGGCGTGTTTACCGTGGGCAACTACTTCTACGGAGGCGTAGGGCATCTGTCGGTCGACTACGGAAAGATCCTGAGAAAAGGGTTCAGAGGCATCATCGCCGAGGTCGTCGAGGCCATGGAGAAGATGGATACCATGGATCCGGAGTACATCAAAAAACAGCAGTTCTACAACGCGGTCATCATCTCCTACAACGCCGCCATTCATTTTGCCCACAGGTACGCCGCCAAGGCGTCCGAGCTCGCGGCGCTCGAGACGAACCCCACCAGAAAAACGGAGCTTCTCCAGATCGCACAGAACTGCACCAGGGTGCCGGAGTACGGCGCGAGCAACTTCTGGGAGGCGTGTCAGTCCTTCTGGTTCGTCCAGTCGATGATTCAGATCGAATCCAGCGGACACTCCATCTCCCCCGGACGTTTTGACCAGTACATGTATCCCCATCTTGCGGCCGATAAGAATATCTCGAAAGAATTTGCCCAGGAATTGATAGACTGCATATGGATCAAATTGAACGACGTCAACAAGACCAGGGACGAGGTATCGGCTCAGGCATTCGCAGGTTACGCGGTATTCCAGAATCTATGTGTCGGCGGACAGAACGAAGAGGGTATGGACGCCACGAACGATGTCTCGTATATGTGCATGGAAGCGACCGCCCACGTCGCTCTTCCTGCCCCCTCTTTCTCCATTCGCGTATGGCAGGGGACCCCGGACGAGTTCCTCTACAGAGCCTGCGAAGTCGTGCGCCTCGGTCTCGGAGTTCCCGCCATGTACAACGACGAGGTGATCGTTCCGGCGCTGGTCAACAGAGGCGTGACCCTTCGCGACGCGCGCAATTACTGTCTTATCGGTTGCGTCGAGCCGCAGTGTCCGCACAAGACCGAAGGATGGCACGACGCCGCATTCTTCAACGTGGCGAAGGTTCTGGAGATAACCCTGAACAACGGAAAGGTCGGCGACAAGCAGCTCGGTCCGGTAACGGGCGACATCACAACCTTCAAGGGCATGGACGACTTCTACTGCGCGTTCACGAAGCAGATGGCGTATTTCGTGCACTATCTGGCAGAGGCCGATAACTGCGTCGACCTTGCTCACGGCGAGCGCTGCCCGCTTCCGTTCCTCTCCGCGATGGTCGAGGATTGTATCGGCCGCGGGAAATCCCTGCAGGAGGGCGGCGCGATCTATAACTTCACCGGCCCTCAAGCGTTCGGCGTCGCCGATACGGGAGATTCGATGTTCGCGATCCAAAAGCACGTCTTCGAGGACGGCAAGATCACGTTGAAACAGCTCAAAGAAGCGCTCGACGCCAACTTCGGGTACCCGGTCGGAGCCACGCTGCAGGGCGGCGTGATCGAGGGAGGCAGCATACCCAATTCCGGCGGGTGTGTTCCGCGTTCGTCTTCGCCCGTCGGCGGAGATATGGAACGGAGGGTCTACGAAATCGTCCGGAAGGTTCTGGCGGATTCCTCGTCGGTCAACCTCGCGGATGTTCAGAGCAGGCTCGGCTCTGCCGGCGACGGCGCGCCGGTCTGCGCCTCCGGAAGCTACGACGACATCCGCAGGCTGCTTGAAAATACTCCGTGCTTCGGAAACGACATAGACGAAGTCGACATGGTCGCGCGCAAGTGCGCCCAGATCTACTGCTTCGAGGTCGAGAAGTATCGCAATCCGCGCGGCGGGCAGTTCCAGGCCGGCGTTTACCCCGTTTCGGCCAACGTCCTCTTCGGCAAGGACGTCCTGGCGCTGCCGGACGGCAGGCTGGCGAAGGCGCCGCTTGCAGACGGCGTATCGCCCAGGGCGGGCAAGGACAACCACGGCCCGACGGCCGCGGCCAACTCGGTCGCCAAGCTCGATCATTTCGTCGCCTCCAACGGGACGCTGTACAACCAGAAGTTCCTCCCCTCCGCTCTCGCCGGAGATTCTGGATTGCAGCACTTCGCCGCATTAATCCGCAGTTATTTCGACAGAAAGGGAATGCACGTACAGTTCAATGTCATCGACAGGGAGACGTTGCTGGAGGCGCAGAAAGACCCGGATCACCACAAAGATCTGGTCGTGCGCGTTGCGGGCTACAGCGCCCAGTTTGTCGTTCTTGCGAAGGAAGTGCAGGATGATATCATCGCCCGGACTGAACAGACGTTCTGAGCCCGATTCGTCAATCGACTCAGTCACACCCTCCCGCCCCCGAGCGGGAGACAAAAACGAAAGAAATGGGGGAAAACAATGGATCAGTCACTTCTTGACAAAATAGTGAAGCAGGTCACGGATGAACTGGCCGCGGAGAAGAAAGCGTCGCCAGCCGCCGCCGTGTCAGCCGCCTGCGCCGCCAGTGGTATGACGGAATTTGTCGGGACGGCGATCGGGGACACGATCGGTCTTGTCATCGCGAACGTCGATCCATCCCTGACGGAGACCATGAAGCTGGGGAAATACCGGTCGATCGGCATCATCGGCGACCGTGTCGGAGCCGGACCGCAGATTATGGCGGTGGATGAAGCGGTCAAGGCAACGAACACCGAGGTGATCTCCGTGGAGCTGGCTCGCGACACGAAGGGCGGAGCCGGCCACGGCAGCCTCATCTACATCGGTGCGGACGACGTCTCCGACGCGCGAAGAGCGGTCGAGATCACGCTCGGGGTCCTTCCCAAATATTTCGGGGACGTATACGCCAACGATGCCGGGCACCTCGAGTTCCAGTACACGGCCCGCGCCAGTTATTGCCTGCAGAAGACCTTCAATACCCCGCTCGGACGTGCGTTCGGGCTAGTGTGTGCCGGGCCCGCCGCCATCGGAACGGTCTGCTCGGATGTGGCGGTGAAGGCGGCCAATGTGGAGGTCGTCAGTTACAGCTCGCCATCGCAGGGTACGAGTTACTCCAACGAAGTTATCCTGACGTTTACCGGAGATTCCGGCGCGGTAAGGCAGGCAGTACGCGCCGCTATCGCGGCAGGAAAGCTGCTTCTCGGAGCTCTCGGTGACGAGCCGAAATCCACTACGACACCATATATTTAGGAGGTAGACGAAGATGACATCAGACGCACTCGGCATGATTGAGACCAGGGGTTTTGTCGGCGCGATCGAAGCGGCGGATGCAATGGTGAAAGCCGCGAACGTGAACCTCGTCGGATATGAGAAGATCGGTTCGGGATACGTCACGGTGATGGTCCGCGGAGACGTTGGAGCCGTCAAGGCCGCCGCGGATGCCGGAGCGGCTGCCGCGAAAAAGGTGGGCGAGATCGTCTCGGTGCACGTGATTCCGCGTCCGCACTCCGATACGGAAAAACTTCTTCCCAAGTTCGGTTCATAGCTTGTCTTTGGCCGCTTCGCAGAGAAAAACCCTCGCGAAGCGGCCAAAGAGACACTTTATAAAGTCTTGTCCGTTGGAGGTGCGTCATGAAAAGAGTGTTGGTCATCGCCGGGGATTTCACGGAGGACTATGAGGTCATGGTGCCCTTTCAGGCGTTGTCGGTCGTGGGTGTGGATGTGGACGTAGTCTGTCCCGGCAAGAGAGAAGGAGATTTTATCCTCACTGCGGTCCACGATTTCGAGGGTTATCAGACCTATACGGAGAAGGTTGGCCATCGTTTTCTTCTGAACGCATCCTTCGACACGGTGCGCCTCGACGAGTATCACGGGCTTTTTTTGACCGGAGGCCGATCGCCGGAGTACCTTCGCTTAAATAAGGACGTGATTCATATTGTGAAATGGTTTATGGCGAAAAACCTTCCGGTGGCCGCCATCTGCCATGGGGTGCAGATCCTGGCGGCCGCGGACGTTTTGCGTGGCAGAAAGCTGACGGCATACGCCGCCGTGGCGCCAGAGGTGCGGGCCGTTGGCGGTGAATTCGTCGAGATACCGCCGGAGGATTCATGCGTCGACGGAAATCTGATCACCGCGCCGGCCTGGCCGGGTAACGTTTCGATTCTCCGGGAGCTGATCGGTGCACTCGGCGTTCGAATTGTGGCGTAAAGGGGAAGTTTTTCATTTTCTGTGAGGTGTATTGATGATGGAATCCGTCAATTACGCCGCAAATGGCGTGGTCTTCGACGTTCAACGTTTTTCGATTCACGACGGTCCCGGCATCAGGACGATCGTGTTCCTGAAAGGTTGCCCGCTTTCATGCCTATGGTGCTGCAACCCGGAGTCGCAGGAGATGAAGCCGACGATCATGTTCAAGGCGGACGCCTGCATCCACTGCGGAAGATGTTTGACGGTCTGCAAGCACGATGCGATCGGGGCTGGCAGGGAAGGACTCGTCGACAGGGCGAAGTGCATGGGGTGCGGCGAATGCGCCAACGTCTGTCCAGTCGGAGCCCTGGTGCTCAAGGGAAAAACAGTGAGCGTCACCCATCTGATCGAGGAACTGAAGAAAGACGCCATTACATTCAGGCGTTCCGGAGGGGGGATCACCTTCTCGGGAGGAGAGCCTCTCGTACAACGCGAATTTCTTCTCGAAGCGCTCAAAGCGTGCAAATCCCAGGGTTGGCACACCGCCATCGAGACGACCGGCTATGCGCCGGCGAAGGTGATAGAGGAAATTTTCCCGTGGGTGGATCTGGTTCTTTTGGATATAAAGTGTATAGATGATGCGAAGCACAAGAAGAACACGGGAGTGTCGAACGACCTTATTTTAAAAAATTCCATCTTACTGTCGCAAATATCTCCTACCGTTGTCCGAGTCCCAACCATACCGAATGTCAACGCGTCGCGCGACGAGTTTTCGGCCATATGCGCGCACGCGAGGAGAATGCATGGAGTCGAGACCATACATATTTTGCCGTACCACACATATGGCGAGAACAAATACGAGCTTCTCGGAAAAAAGTATGCAATGACGGACGTCCGCTCCCTCGCGAAAGAAGAAATAGGAGAGCTGGAGAGAATCGTCGAGGACGCGGGTTTCAAATGCGTCATCGGTGGGTGAGCCCGGTCTTTCTTACCGGGCGGATGGGATGTGTGCCCGGGGAAACGCTTCCGGCGTGTCGAAAGAGAGCGGTTTTTTCCCTGGAAGGAGATGATGACGGATGAACGGTTTGCTTTTGGAGGAGACGGTCAGGCGCATATTGCGGGACGAATTCGGAATGCTCCGTTCCGGAGGTGTCTTTATGAATGCCGGCGAAGCGGCTCGATCGGCCCAAAGAGCGTTTGGTGCCTATTCGTCGCTTACCCTGTCGGATCGGAGAAGAGTTATCGAAGAGGTCCGGACTGCGTTAAAGCCGCTTGTTCCGAAGCTTGCCGAATTGTGTGTCGAGGAGACGGGTATGGGCCGCGTCGAGGACAAGAAAAGAAAGATCGCCCTTGCGATCGATATGACTCCGGGGGTTGAAGACCTGATCAGCGAAGTAAAGAGCGGCGACAGCGGTTTGACCCTCTACGAGCTCTCCGCTTGGGGCGTCGTATGTGCGATTCATCCGTGCAACAATCCGTGCGCCACCCTCATCAACAACACGATCGGTTTGCTTGCCGCCGGGAACGCGGTAATTCACATCCCGCATCCGCGCGCCGTCAATGTGACGAGGTTACTCGTAAAAACGATCGATGAAGCCATAGAGAAAAGTTGCGGCGTCGACAACCTCGTCTCGACGGTCTTCGAGAGTTCCATGTCCGCGGCGTATGAGCTGATGACGCATCCGGACGTGCAAATGATCGTTTCGACGGGTGGAACGGATGTATTGCGACGGGCCATGTCCTGCGGAAAAAAAGTCGTCGGCGCAGGTCCGGGAAACCCTGTGGCGGTGATCGATGAGACGGCTGACATCGAAAAGGCCTCTGCGGACATCCTGATGGGAGCGTCCTTCGACAACAACCTCATGTGCATATCGGAGAAGAGTGTCGTCGTGGTCGAAGCGGTTGCGGACAGGCTTTTGCGCGCCATGGAACGGCGAGGAGCGCTCCTCCTTGGCCGACTCGAGGACGTCCTGTCGCTTATGGCCGTGACGGTGACCAATGACCGGATGCCGAACAAGGCGCTTGAAGGAAAGGATGCTGCCGAAATTTTGCGCGCCGCTGGATTGACGGAGGTGGGTTCGCCCAGAGTGATCCTGATCGAGGTGGAGAGAGAACATCCGTTTGTCACGCTCGAAATGCGAATGCCTCTGCTTCCATTGATCCGCGTCAGGGATTTTAACGAGGCCGTGGAGGCGGCGCTCGAGATAGAGCAAGGATTCGGACACACGGCGATTATGCACTCCCAGAACATCGAACGTCTGAGTTACGCGGCGAAGACCATGCAAACGTCGATCTTCGTCAAGAACAGCTCTTCTCTTGCCGGTATCGGTGTCGGAGGAGAGGGATCGATCAGCTTCACGATCGCCACGGCGACCGGAGAGGGTACGACAACTGCTCGTCATTTCACGAGAAGAAGACGTTGCGTACTGACTGAGAGTTTTTCGATCCGGTGAACGTCATGGATGGATACAGCGTTACCTCCGAATCGGTCACCGAAGGGCATCCCGACAAGCTTTGCGATCAGATCTCCGACGCATTGCTGGACGAGTATCTCTCTTGCGACGGAAGCTCAAGGGTCGCGCTGGAGACGATGGTCTCCAGGGGCGTCGTGATGGTAGCAGGCGAGGTGACATCCCGGACTAAAGTCGATCTGGGGTCTGTGGTAAGAGGCGTGATTCGCGACGTTGGCTACACTGGAGATGCCGTGGGCATGGATTGCGATAACTGCCTTCTTCTGACGAACATACACGTTCAGTCTCCCGACATCGCACGGGGAGTGGACGGAGAGGATACCGGAGCCGGCGACCAGGGAATAATGTACGGATACGCGTGCAACGAGACGGAAAACCTCATGCCCCTGCCGATCGACCTGGCGCATCGGCTCGCACGGCGCTTGGCGGAATTCAGACGGTCCGGGGAGCTCGATTGGCTTCGTCCGGACGGGAAGACGCAGGTCACCGTGAGATACGACAGTCGGCACAAACCGCTCTGCATCGAGAGCGTGATCGTCTCCGCACAGCATTCCGAGGAAGTTGGAACGGAAGAGTTGCGTGCCGTGCTTCTGGAAGGAGTGATTCTTCCGGTCGTCGGAGATTTCCCGTTTGCCAGAGACGCCAGGATACACGTCAACCCGACGGGGCGTTTCGTCCTGGGAGGGCCGGCTGCCGACACGGGGTTGACCGGTCGCAAGCTGATGGTCGATACGTACGGAGGCGTTGGAAGGCACGGAGGGGGAGCGTTTTCGGGGAAGGACCCAACGAAGGTCGATCGATCGGCTGCGTACATGTGCCGATATGCCGCCAAAAACCTCGTATCGAACGGACTTGCGGATCGTTGCGAGGTCTCGGTCGCGTACGCCATAGGGAGGCCTGAGCCGGAAGCGTTTGGTGTGAACACGTTCGGGACGGGGAGACAGCCCGAGGAGGTTCTTACGGGAATCGTCGCGAAGTTTTTCCCTTTTTCCGTGCGAGGGATCATAGAGAGGCTCTCTCTGCGAAGCGTCCGGTATCGCGACGCGGCGGTCTATGGGCATTTCGGGCGTGAGGGTGGAAATTTCACGTGGGAACGGACCGACGCGATAGGTTGATGCGATGAAAGAGGCCTTAAGCGTGTTTTGATTGTGGGTGCGGATATTTGACGATTGACGGGGAGGCGAATCGTTTTGGCGAAAGAAGCGGTGGGTTTTATTGAAACGGTGGGTCTCGTTGCAGCGACGGAAGCCGCGGACGCGGCGGTGAAATCGGCGAACGTGAATCTCATCGGATACGAACTGACGAAGGGAAACGGCATGATCACCGTCAAAATCGAAGGTGACGTCGGTGCGGTGAAGGCGGCTGTTGCCGCGGCGAACTCATCGGCGTCGAACGTCGGAGACGTCTATGCTGTTCACGTCATCCCGAGGATGGCAGCCGGGCTCGATGTCATGCTGCGTTCGACCGAAACAGTCGGGTGGATAGAGGAAGAACAGCTGTCCGCCGTCCCGGTGAAATCGGAACCGACGCTCGATGAGACGGGCACAGAAGAGCCGAATAGCAAAGAAAGCGATACGTCCAGAGAAGAACGGACCAAAGAGGTGGATATTTCAGGAGAGGTTCCGGTCACCTTCCCCGATTCCGACGCGGAGATTCAATCCGCGGAGAACGATGACGAGGTCCAGGCTGTGCCGGATGCAAAGATTCCGGCGAACGCGAAGGGCGGCAGGAGGAAAGTGAAGCACCGAGGGTAACGGGGATGGATGTCGCTCGTATAAGAAATATCGTGAAAAAAACAGTCGAGGCGTTTGAAAGGGAACCATTTGTGAGGATTGGTGTCTCCAATAGACATATCCACATTTCCCGAGTTGATCTGGAACTTCTTTTCGGAGAAGGATACGAGCTGACGCCCGTGAAAGAACTTCTGCCGGGGCAGTACGCCTGTAGCGAGACTGTTGCCGTGATCGGACCGAAGGGGAGGTTCGAGCGGGTTCGCGTTCTCGGTCCAGTCAGGGGAGAAAGCCAGTTGGAGCTGTCGTTGACCGATGGTTTCGTGTTGGGCGTTACCCTCCCCGTAAACGAATCGGGAAATCTGAACGGGGCGGCTTTCATCGTCGTCGAAAATCAGGCGAACGGAGCGAGGATAGAGAGAAGATGCGCCATTGCCGCCCTGCGGCACGTGCATCTGACGCCCGATTTCGCGCGTCGGCACGCCTTACGCGACAAACAGGTTGTGTCGGTCGCATGCGACGGTGTTCGGGCGGTTGTGTACGACAATGTGCTTTTGCGCGTTTCGAAAGATTTCGTCGACGAGATGCACATCGACACGGACGAGGCGAATGCCGGCGGGATCAGGACGGGTGACTACGGGAAGATACTTCTGCCGAAAGCTGGTGTGTGTTGACGTGACGGCGGAGCTTCTATCGAAAATCGTAATCGAGACGATCAGGCGGTTGGAGACACTCTTGCGTGTTCGAGTTGGTTTCATTGTGTTTGACAGAGCGAACGAAACTTCCGTGAGAAGGGTGGCAAAGAGCGTAAACGGAAGAGCCGATCCGTTTCCCCTCGATGGACTCGAATCATGCGAGCCGTGCAACATCCTTTTTCTGGATTACCTGCCGCACGGATATTTCGCGAAGCTCTCCCTGGGGCTCTACGACGACGATTTCTCCGGTTTTCTCGGCGATATGATTCTGCGGGGAAACAGAATCGTGGTTATGGGCGACGATCCGGCCATCGGCGCCGAGACGCCTTCAGCGTATGTGTCGCTCCTGTGCTCGTACAGGAGAACGTTGCAATCGTACGGTTACTCGTTCCCGAACGTTCCACGGCACGAGTTGGAATCGAACCCGCCTTCGACCAGACGGGCGGATGCGTCCCCCGAGGGGAATGTCTACAGTGGGCGAGTTCTCTGCCGGAGAGATCTCCTCGAAAATACCCGGGGAGGAATCTGTTTCATTCGGGGCAGGGTCCTGGTGACCGATCTCGCCGCGGAAGCGGCGGACGCGATGCAGATAGAAATAAGGAGACTCTGAGAGGGCGCGACGGAAGCGAAAGGAACGGAGAGATAAATCGCATAGGCGGAAGGTTTAGAAGATCGCCGTAACAAGACAGATGACGGAAACGGTATTGATTCGTGCCGGCGGACACGAACGGCGAGGCAACAAGCTTAAGACGCGCTGCGTTCGTGCCGCGTGAGCCGCCTTTTCTACCGCCCTGGAAGTGTTACGAAGCGCGGCTTCGAGAATGTTTTGGTTGTCCTTTTCATTCAATCTCATCGCTTCACTTCTCTTCTCACACCTCCATTCAATTGACGACCCCCCGATCCGCCACGCGCTGTCGGATGGGGGGTCACTTTTTGGGTGCTTCGGGTTGCGTTTTCTCGGAAGGAGGTCGGCGCCGAACCGAACTTTATATCGTCTGTGGGGTTGTTTTTCCGTTTCCGCTCGATCCGGCGCATGTCGCTCGCTTTCTCGAGTTCGCCCCGGCCGCATTCACCGATCGCGAACTCTATCTATTGGTTCCAGCGTCCGTTTCATCGTCGGTGGGGTCTTTCCCGTGGGAGTGCCTCCCGATGGATCTTCCGCCTCGACTTCCCGGTCGCGTTGTCTTTACGCTCCGTATGGTACAGGAGGAGCGCATTTGGTACATCGTGCATGGCGACAACTTTCGTATTGTACATATGTACAATGTTGGCGGAACAGGAGAGCAAAGGAATGTCGCCGCGCAAGTCACGGGGGGATTTGTAAACCGTATCGCGAGGAAGGGCCGGACTCGACCCTCCGCTCCCGGCCCGGGTTTTTGCACATCCCGAAAGGGAAAATACGAAAATAGGGGAGAAGCCGCCGGGACTCTGCTAAAATGAGAATCGTCGAGTTTTGAAAACGGGCGAGGGACAGCTTGTCTCTTTGTCCGAAGAGAACGTACACCTTGTTTTCGGGGCGGTACGATACGACGTGCAAAGAGAAGGCGAGGGACATCGACATGACGGAATCGAACGGACATGCGCTCGTGATCGTGGATCCGCAGAACGACTTCTGCGATCCGAAGGGAAGTCTTTTTGTGGACGGGGCTGTGGATGACGTGAGGCGTCTTGCCTTTCACCTGACGGAGGGCGTCCGCGATTACACCGACGTCTTCGTCTCCCTGGACTGCCATGACGCCGTCGCGATCTTTCACCCCCGCTTTTGGGTGGATGGCGCCCGGCGCCATCCGGCGCCGTTTACGAAAATCACCCCGGAGGACGTTCGGGCCGGCGTCTGGCGCTCTTCTTCGATGGAGAACGCAAAATACGCGTCGAAAGCGATGCAGCTCCTCCGGTCCAGGGCGGAGAAAGACGAAGCTTTCCTGATGGTCTGGCCTGAACACTGCATCGTCTCGACCTGGGGACAGATGATCACGGAGCCGTTGCGGCGCGCTCTCGATGTGTGGAGAAATCGGACGGCTCGTCCCGTCCGTTACGTCTTCAAGGGGGAGAACCCCTATACCGACCAGTTCTCGATCTTCGAGGGAGTGGACGAGTCGTGGCCGGATACGGCGTTCAACGAGCCGCTCTTCGAACACTTGGCGTCCCGTAAATCCGTGACCTTCGCCGGAGAGGCGCTCAGCCACTGCGTCGAAGCTTCGATCTCCTCGTTTGTCCGAAGGCGGGGAAGTGCAGGGCAAGAGATAAAACTGCTGTCGGATTGTAGCACGCCGGTCGTCGGTTTCGAACGAAGCGCCTCGATGGAGCGTCTGGCGGCGCTCGGGGTAAAATTCGTCGCCTCCGGGGCCGCCGACTGAGAGGAGTGCAAATGAACGACGTGATCGCGGCGATCGCGACCGCATGGGGGGAATCGGGGATATCGGTCATACGTCTCTCCGGCGCGGGAACCGTCGCGCTGGTCGATCCTTTTCTCCGGGGAGGACGCTTGCTTTCGGACGAGCCGCCGAGGCGCATGGTCCTTCGGAACGTCGTCGATGCATCCTCCGAGGTCGTGGACCAGGTCCTTGCCGTACGCTTCGAGCACGGGGCGAGTTACACGGGCGAGGAGTCCGTCGAGGTCCACTGTCACGGAGGTATTGCCGCCTCGCGAAGGTGTCTGGAGCTCTTTCTCTCGGCGGGGGCGCGCCTTGCGATGCCGGGTGAATTTACCAAAAGAGCCTTTCTTTGTGGACGCATCGACCTTGCACAGGCGGAGGCGGTTTCGGGGATCGTCCGGGCGAAGAGCGACGCGTCGTTGCTTTCGGCGAACCGTTCTCTCCTTGGAGGGCTTTCCGAGCGGATTCGCAACCTGATGGACGAGCTCACCGTAATCAGAGCGGAGCTGGAGGCGCATCTCGACTATCCGGAGGAGGTGGAGCTGGGGGACGACCGGGCCCTCTTGGCGCATCTCGTCGAGACGGAGAGGGCGATTCGTGAGTTGAACGAACGCTGCCGGGTTGGCCTGATTCTTGAAAACGGGTTCAGCGCCGTGATTCTGGGGCGGCCGAACGTCGGCAAGTCGTCGCTCCTGAACGCCCTCGCCGGTGAAGAGAGGGCGATCGTGACGAACATCCCGGGGACGACCCGGGACACGGTGGACGTCTCCGTGATGCACCGGGGGCTTTTGATACGTTTCATCGACACGGCCGGAATCGGGGAGGCGGGAGATTCGATGGAGGAGCTTGGAATGGCGCGCTCCCTCGCCGCCATGGAGAACGCCGACGTTCGAGTGATCGTTCTGGATTCTTCTGCACCCTTTACGGACGAGGATCGCGCCGCATTCCTGAAACTGACCGAGGGCAGCGTGCTCGACCCGACCTCGGGGGGACGGGGCAGACCGGCCGTCGTCGTGTTGAACAAAAGCGACCTGCCCGGCGCCTTGAGCCTGCGGGCGCTCGCAAATCCGCCGGGAGAGCCGTCCCGTTCCGTTCGCGAGGAGGAGATCATTCAGCTCTCGGCCCTGACCAAAGACGGAGTCTCGTCGCTCAAGGATGCGATTTTCGAACTGGCGCTGAAGGACGCGACGATCGACGGCAGCTACGCCGCGACCGAGCGAACGCTCGAGGTCCTCTCCGAGACCGGGCGATGCGTGGCGGAGGCGATCACGACCCTGGAGCGTTCGGTGGGGATGGACGTGACCGGTTCCCTTCTCGCGGAAGCCTCCTCGTCCCTTGCGTCGCTCCTTGGAGCCGACGCGACGGAAGAGTTGCTCGACGCGCCGACC
>DAIPHL010000029.1:0-17012 GCA_036771375.1 Synergistaceae bacterium
GGTCGGCGGGGCGGTCCTCCACAGAGTGACCCTGATTCTGATCGTCTTCTGTCTTTTGCTGGTCGGGGGGTATCTGTTCCATCTCAGACGCAGGGGAGAAGGAGGGGACGGCCATTCGTAGCCTCGCCCGGCTTCGCCCGGTTCTTCTCTCTTTCTTTGTCCTCGTGCTCTTCTTTCGTCTCGATGCGTCGGCCGAGGGAAAGCTGCTTCCTCCGCGCGAAGGCGTATACCACGCCGCCCATCCCGATTTCGGCCTTCGGGGAGACCGCGTGACGAGAGAGCGCGTTCGCGCTTTCGTCACGCTCGCCGGAAGAGACATCGTCTGGTCGTTCGTCGCGTTTCACTGGGACCGGGGGATCGTTTTCCCGGTGGAGGCCTGCAGAACGCTGCACAAAGAAAAGGTCGTCCCGCTTGTCGGGATCATGCCGTGGAGCTCTCTCGAACAGGGAAAACCGGAGGAAGTCTATACGCTCTCGCGGATCGCAGCGGGCGAGTTCGACGACGATCTGGCGCGATGCGCACGCGACGTCCGCTCCCTTGGTTTCCCGGTCATGATCGAGTTCGGCCCGGAGGCGAACGGGAAGTGGTTTCCCTGGAGCGGTTTCTGGAACGGCGGCGCCTCCGACCACTCCGGAGAGCGAGGCGTGCCGGACGGCCCGGAGCGTTTTCGGGACGCCTACCGGCATGTCGTGGATCTCTTCCGCGAAAACGGCGCGGACAACGTCACGTGGGTCTTTCATATCGCCTCGGTGCCGGGAGAAGCGTGGAATGCCGCGAGCTGCTACTATCCGGGCGACGCTTGGGTGGACTGGATCGGGGCGAGCGTCTACGGAAGGCTCCGCGGCGACGCGCCGGCGAAGCCGTTCGACGATATCATGAAAAAAGTCTATCCCGGCCTGGCGGCGCTGTCGGAGAAAAAGCCGGTCGCGGTCCTCGAGATGGGCGTCTCCGAGGCACACCCCCCGGGGGACAAAGCGGATTGGATGCGCGAGGCGCTGTCGTCGATCGCCTCCGGCCGCTATCCGAGGCTGAAGGCGGTCGGCTGGTGGAACAAGAGACTTCGTGCGGACGGGAGCCGCTCGTACCTCGAGATCGACTCCTCCCCGGAGAGCCTCGCCGCCTACAGGGACGGGGTTGCCCGCTTCGTCGACCGGCCGCTCTGGGGGAGCGACTAGAGGGCACAAAAAAACCGAACCCCGGGAGGGGTGAAAATCTTCTCTCCGGGGTTCGGCCCTCTTTATCAGGGCATCGGGGGAGAGCCTATCCTCCGCTGATCATGTGTATGACCTGAACGTCGCTTTCATCCGGCACAGGGGTCGTGGCGTATTCGCCCCTTTTGGGGACGGGCTTCCCGTCGATCCAAACCGATATCATCCTGAACGTGAAGTTCTTCGCGTCCAGAACGTCCTGCACCGTCATCCCCTCTTTCCACGCCAGCCTGTCTCCGTTGACCGTGATCATCGCGGCAGCCTCCGTGCGTTTTTGTCTCCCGAACTCCGGATCAGAACTCGTCTTCGGGCCTGAGGTGTTTTTCGAGAAGCTCGACCACGTCGGGGTAGTCGATTCCGAGGCGTTTTACCGTCGCCATCGTGGGAATGCCCTTGCGATTCCAGCCGCGGCGTTTATAGACCGCGTCCACCAGGTGCTCCCATTGCTCTCTGCGGTGTTTCTGAAGCCTTGCGATCTTCTCCTTCACGGAGAGCCCTTCCGGTTCGATGCCGGCCTCCTTCAGTTTTTCGTCGAAGTACTCCGGGCGCGCGTTCCATTCGTCCTCGAAGACCGGGCCGAGCCCCCTGCTCGGACAGTTGTGGTTCGCGCGCGTCCCCTTGCCCATCCGAAGGTTGAAGATGCGCTCGAAGTTGTAGACCTTCTCCGACATGCCGATGAGGTCTTCCTTCACGATGTTCTTGCCCGTCACGGCGTTGTAGATGTCGACGTAGTTCTGAACGTGCTCGGGCACCTTGGCCGCCTCGATCCCGTGGTATTTGGTGTGGTTGTCCTCCGGCTCGATGTCGTTCCAGGGAAGCTTGCAGAGGCCGACCAGGGAGAACCAGAGACGGAAGTTCGGGAAGTAGAAGAGCGCCTCGGCCTTGTCCTCGAACGTCGGAAGCTGTTTGTTGACCATATCCATGAAGATGAGCCAGGCTTCGTCGTGCTGCGGTCCCTTGAGCGTGAGGAAATAGCCTCCCCACTGCGCGATCGACTCCTGGCAGCGGTACTCGGACGCCTCGAGGCCCTGTCCCTCCATGGCGATGTCCTCCATGATCTTCCGGTCGGCGCCGTATTTCTCGGAGAAGATCGACTTCATCTTACGGGTTCCGAGCGACACGGTCTTGGAGAACTCGTCCTCGCCGGTCGCCATTCTGTGGATGAGCTCCATGAGGTCTTGTTTGTTGCCGAACTTCAGGTCGAGCCCTCCCGTGTCCTCCCTGTCGATCAGTCCCAGCTCGTAGCATTCGCAGACAAACGCCATCCCCGTGCCGAGGGAGATCGTGTCGATGCCGTAGTGGTCGGCGTAGAAGTTCGCCTCGATCGTCCACTTGGGGTCGAAGATTCCGACGTTCGAGCCGAGTCCCGCCGCCGTCTCGTACTCGGGACCGTCGACGATGACCTCCTTGTCCTTCCACGGGCCGGTCGCGAGCGTAAAGGGCGGGGTCGCCTTGGCGCAGGAGAGCGAACAGCCGTACCAGCAGCCGTCCGGCAATCCCTGCGCGAAATGTTTTTTGTAGACCGTCGAGTGGATTTTGTCGATGTCGTCGTGACGCCCGAACTTGTAATTGTTGACCGGCAAAAGGTCGTAGTCGTTCATGATCTCGTTGAGATGAGCCGTCCCGATCGTGCGCATCTGGCACTGTACGTCGTCGAAGTCGCGAATTTCCTTGTGGAGCTTTGCCCCCACCTTGGTGAGCACGTTCACGTCGAACGGGTCGTTTTCCGTCCCGGAGAACTTGCTCTTCTTGACGACGAGGGCGAGCACCCCCTTGTCCCGGAGGACGGTTCCGCCGCCGCCCCGCCCGGCTTGCTTGAGGCGTGCGACCTTGCGCCTCGGGTCGTAGAAGCTGAAGTTCATGCATCCCCAATAACTGTGTCGTGCCGCCTGGCCGGAGGCGACGACGGAGACGTTCTTTTTGTCGACCTCGCTCGTCGAGAAGTATTCGTGCAGCGCTTCGGTGACGGCATAGGCGTTTTTATCCCCCGTGATGTTGGACTCGAAGATCCGTACCTTGCCGTTGTCGCCGTCGATGAAGACGATGACCTCGCCGTTTGCCTTGCCCTGAAGCTCGAAGGCATCGAAACCGGAGAACTTGAGCAACGGAGCGAAATAACCGCCGGCGTTGCTGTTGTAGGTCTGTTCCGTGAGGGGTGAGAGAAATACGGAGTAGCATTTCCCCGCGCCGGGGTACTGGGTGATGCCGCAGATGGGGCCGCCGGAGATGACGATCTCGTTTTCCGGGTCGTCCCACTTCGATTCGGGCTTGACCGCATCCCAGAGGAGCTTGAGGCCGAAACCGCGCCCCCCTATGAACGTGTCGATCATATCGTCGCTGACCGGTCGGGACTCGAACCGATAATTGCCGTCCTTGTTTCCGAGCCCCACGTAAAGTGTCTGGCGCGTGTAGCCGCGATGAGGCCTTGCAGGAGTGTACGACCACTCTGCAAGCAATTTCATCTCTTGCACTTGAAACCCTCCCTGATTGTTATAGTCGAGGACCTCTCCCAAAGGTCCCCCTCCCAAAAACTATGTGTACATTATATCATGTATAGGAGGGAAGAACGTGCCCGCATCGATGAAAAAAACAAAACATGAATGTGAGAGATACGACATCCCGGCCTCGGCGACGGTGCTTCGGTGTCTCACCAGCCGCGGCCTCCGCCGCCGCCACCTCCGCCGCCGGAGAATCCACCGCCCCCGCCACCGCCGAAACCGCTGCTTCCGCCGAACGAGCCGGAATTGACCTTTCTGTAGTCGGATATGGACGATTCGATCCCCCTCGCAACGTGATACGGCAGGCGCATCGCCGGCCTGAACGTCCCGTAGCCTTGTCCGGGCGTCTGATCCCACGCCGGGTTGTACGAGGCTTTTTCAAGCGTCTCGCTGAAGCGGTCCGCCCAGGTCTTCGCGCAGTCGAGGGCGAAGGCGTACGGCAGAAGCGTTTCGAAAAGCTGAGGGGTCTCCTCCGGTGGATTGAGCATGGCGAGCCGATGTCGTTCGGCCGTTCCCATGTACATCGCGAGCCCGTCGAGCCGGTTTTGGATGTGGGTGCCCTCCCGAGTCCGAGCGGGCATGATGCGGTAGAAGAAGAGCGTCAGGACGACCGAGACGGCAAACCCGCCAATGATCGCGCGATCCGTTTCCAGGAGAAAGAAGAGCGCCGCGAAGAGGGGGATGAGAACGAGAAGGAACGAGCTCTTGAAGTTTTTCCCGATCCGTTTGACGAAGATCAGCAGAAAGAACGCGATCGCGGCAAACGGAACGTCGTCTCCACCGCCTCCGATGTTCGGCAACAGGCCGAGCAGGAGGAGTGGGAGGAAGAAGAGCAGTCCGGCGTAGGTATACCCCCGATTGAGGGAGAAGAATTTTTTCGCTTCCTTCGTGTATGCCTTCCGCAGGTTTTCTCCGGCACGGTGGAAGACTTTTCCGCCTCGTCCGCTTACGTCGACGAACTCTCTGTTGTTTCCCGAGAAAAGGTCGTCGAGCAGGCGGTTCATGTGCGCCGACAGTTTGCTCCGCATCGTTGTGTCCGCAAATTGTGCGGTCGGCTCTATTCTGAGGCTTTCTTCCTCTCCCGAGAACACGAGAAATCCCTTTACGGCGAGCTGGAGAATGTCCGCGGTCAGTACCTCCGTCGAGTAGCGCATTTTGGTGAGATACCGGGCAAAGCCGGGCTCCACTCCGTCGGGAGGGTGAAAGAGCGGCACGATCACGCCATGGTCTGGGTCTTTGCCCACGAGATACCAGATGGTGAGGTAATACAGAAACAGAAGGAGCGTGAAAAAGACCGTGAGCTCCAATCTGTTTTTCATGAGAAAGGAGGAGAGGCGCTCCCATGTGCTCGGAGCAGGCGGAAAGACGAGCCCCTTCTTCCACGCCACCGCCACGGTGAGCCCCTCTCCGGGCGCGAGGGGACGTTTCGTGGAAAAGGTCGTGTCGTCGAGGCGTTGGTGGTTGTCTCCGCGCTCTCCGTACGCGCCGCTTGCGGCGGTGTATTGCAGGATGGGAGCGTTTTCGGGAAGGACGACCCGGAAGAGCGCGTGGTCGATGGGAAAGGCCCATTCGTTGCCGGTGACGTTCCAGTACAGCTCGTCGAGGTCGTCCCGAAACGCGATCCATCCCGCCGTCTCGTAACGGATTTCAAAGGCGTGCGGGCCTGTGTCGAGGGTCTTGTCGGGATCCCCCAGTCGTATCTCGAGGTTTCGTCCGACCCTCTCGATGCTCGATCGGGTCGGCTTCCCGTCGAGCGTCGCGGAGAGCAGTTTGAAACGTGTGCGGACGATCTGTCCGCCCGTGTTTTTGTAATCGGTGGGGAAGACGCGAATGATGCCACGCCGGATCTCTTTTCCCTCCGCGACGAACTCGATCCTCTCCGTGAAGGTCACCGTCCCGTTTTGCCTTATGTCGGCGGTGACGGCCATGCGCGTGATCCTCTCCTCCGAAGAGGCAGGCAGGGGAGAAAGCGGAATGAAGAGGATCGCAAAGACCATGGTGACCGCGAGAAAGAGTCGTGTTCGTTTCATCTGTTTGAAGTTTCCACCCTTCGCGTCCGATTTTGCCTTGCCCGTACATTTTAACATCCCGCCGGGCGAAACGCGCATGCCTTGGAAGGAATCTCTCTCATGCGGTATAATGCCCTGTGGGCATCAAAATAGACGGGAGGTACATGCAATGTCTGCGATGATTGTGTTTGGAGCGGTGCTCTTTCTTGCCGCGCTCGTCTTCATCTGGGGGGTTGCGGTCTACAACAGGCTGGTTCGGCTCTCCAACCTGAAGGACGAGGCGTGGAGCGGTGTCGACGTACAGCTTAAGCGGCGTTTCGATCTCGTGCCCAATCTCGTGGAGACGGTCAAAGGCTACGCCTCCCATGAACAGGATACCTTTCGGAGGGTGACGGAGGCAAGGGCCGCCGTCTCCGCGGCGCCGACACAGGCCGCCCGGATGGAGGCGGAGAACGTGCTTACCGCCACCCTCGGGCGCCTCTTTGCGGTTGCGGAAAGCTATCCGGAGCTCAAGGCGAACGAGAATTTCGCCGAGCTGCAGAGGGAGCTCTCGAACCTGGAGAACGAGCTTCAGATGGCGCGTCGTTACTACAACGGGACCGTGCGGGAGTTCAACGGCGCGATCCAGCTCTTTCCCGCCGTTCTGATCTCCCGCTCGCTCGGTTACAAGGAGGCCGAGTTCTTCAGCGCCGAGGAGGAAGCCCGGTCAACCCCCCAGGTCGAGTTTTCCTGAAATGAGCCTGGTCTTCTTCCAAGAGACGATGTCCGAGGAGGGCGGCCGCGACGAAGTGCGAAAACAAGCGCTGGTGAGGCGACCGTCCGGTTTGCGCGCGGCCAGCCGCCGTAAATTCGTCGGGACATAATTTGAGAGACATCCGTTCTTTCGTCGGCGCGGCGTATTTTATTTCGCCGTGAGGTTGACACAAGTCCGGAACATCTCTATAATTCATCCGTCGTGTTACTGGGGCTGTGGCGCAGAGGGAGCGCGCTTCCTTGGCATGGAAGAGGTCAGGGGTTCAATTCCCCTCAGCTCCACCAGGAAATACCAACGGTTCAGGGCCATGCCCCCTGAGCTGTTTTTTTGTCCTCCATATGTCCTTCAAATTCTTTTTTCCACTCTCCTCTTTCACCCATTTCATGAGATCGTAACTACAAGTTGGAATCATCCTCACTCCATCATCACTACAAGTTAAATAGACAATTTTGCTCACTCATGTCTCCTTTGGTGTTCGCTCTTCACGGATGTGCCTTTACAGCATCTATTGTCTGCCCCAAACTCGAATAATCGCGTAGAGATTTGTCACTATCGGATTTTCATCAATCTTCTTGCACACCTAACCTATCGTGAATCACACAAAGATGCCGTGACTTAAGGATGTGATTCGTGTGAATAGTGCGATTAGCGTTTCGGTGGACAATGGTTTTCTGCGCGTAATCGGCGAAATTTCAATTGGCGGCTCGAAAAAGGAAAAGGAGGCCTTTGTCTCTGAAATCCAGTGGAATCTGCTCGGCGATCATAAAGAGCTTCCCCCAAACGCCCTCCTTCGGTCTGCGTTCACAAGAGCTCTGCGAGGCCGGCGCCGCAATTTACATCGGACGCTCAAAATCGTTTTTGTGCAACTGCCGCCGCGAAGGGAAAAGGCGAGCGTTCGAGAGGACCGAAGTATACGCGCACCAGCGAGCGTGCGATACGCTATCCCATCGACGAACTCGACAAGTGGCTGGCCAATCGCGAACGGTACGAGGCGTGCTGCGAAGAACCGCAAAATGTCGAGAACAATAACACGCCGACAAACAGTCTGTTGCGGCATATTCAGGCTGTACACGACGGATTGAGCGCGATGGGCTCATCTCTGAGGTGATGCCCGTCTGGGACGATGACAAGCGGGCGATCACGAACTCCATCGCCCGCTCCGCCGTGTTCGCCGTCGTGGAAGAGTGGGATTGCGCCCCTCTTCCAGCAGCACACGGCGGCTCCCGCCAACTACGAGATCATCATCGAGGCGGACCAGGAGGTTTATCTGCAAACCATCCACTGTTTTCGCGGTTGTCGGCCCGACGAGGAAGTCCGCGTCAGCCCAAGGGATTTTCTCTTGAGCAGCGGCCCCAAGCTCGCGATTGGTGACGGCGCGCTTGGTTTTTGGAAAGCGCTCACCATGGAGTTTCCGAATACTTGGCAACAGCGCTGCTGGGTTCACAAGACGGCGAACGTTTGGGGCGGCGGACTTATACCAAGTTACGATCAAAATCTTGTTTATCGGTAAAACGCAGGCCCGCACAATGCGGTTTTAACGCTTTACCTTCCGGTCCCTGGTTTCAAATTGGCATTAGATGTCTATCTGCCTACCGATACCCTGTTTGACCGCGTTTTCATACACTTGATATGCAGCGACAACATCGAGAACCGCGTATCCGACGGTTTTCAGAACCGTGATGTCCTCCCTGTCGGTCCGCCCGCCAAGGTTGCCGGCGAGGACTTCACCGATTTCTCCGACGATGCTTTCCAGGGCGTATTTCCCCTCTTTTACGGGAATCAAAAAGTCGCCGGCCTCCTCGAATACCGCCTCTTTGTTGTCTACGAAAACGCGTGCCCGGTTCAACAGTTCGTCTCCAAGCTCTCTTTTATCCGGGGTAAAGGAGCCGACGCCGTTGACGTGCGCACCCTTTTTTACCTTCGCCCCATCAAATACAGGGGCTTTGGCCGTCGTCACCGTCGTGATAATGTCCGCGCCGTCGATCGCCTCGTCGGATGATTTTGCCGCAATCAGGCAAGCCCCGTATTCTCGGGTAAGCTGCGAATTTTGTTGAATGAAAGGGGCGATTCGCTCGGGGAAGACGTCGAAGATGCGAACCTCCCGGATCGGGCGCACGCAAAGGAGCGCCTCCAACTGCGCGGCGGCCTGTCCACCGGTTCCAAAGAGCGCGGCGATGGTGGACTGTTCATTTGCAAGAATATCGGTGGCAGCTCCCGATATCGCGCCGGTCCTCAGCCGGGTAATCTCAACGCCGTTCATCAATGCGCAGACTTCCCCTGTTTCTGAATCGACAAGAAGGACCTGTGCCGGAACAACGGGGATTTTTGTGCCCAGATTCCTGGGAAAGACGGAGACAATCTTGATCCCAACCCGATTGATATCTCCCTTGACATAAGCGGGCATGAACAGGACGGAGCCGTTCTCTTCGATTTGGAAACCGGGACGTACGGGAACCTCCGTTTGTCCGGTGGCGTGCAGCAGGAACGCCTTTTTATCCGCCTCGATCGCTTCTTTCATCGGAAGCAGTTTTCGAACCTCCGCGCCGTTGATCAGTAACATCCCAAGCACCTCACAAATTAAAGTTTCTCATGCTGCAAGACGCGCGGCATGAGAGGTCTGCGAAACTGAAACCTATCCAAAAAGAACGAACAGGAAATGCGCTGCGACGCCGGCCAAAAAACCGCCGACGGTGTGGCTCAAGATCGCTTTCATGGTCATCTTGCGCGCGCCGAGCGCTTCCATCATCGCCACATGTGTGCTGAGATAACCGCTCCAGCACATGCCCATGGCGGTGAATACCGCAATTTCATTCGCGCCGATTTTGCCGTCCCTCAATAATTGCGGTACTGTCCCCATTGCTGCGCCTACCGCACCAAGCGAGGTCAGCGGGAAAACGATGGCGGAGGGGTCCTGGAAACCGAGAAGGGGGCCGAGGACGACGTTGAGATATTTACCGAGAATCGGAAGGACCGCGATGCCCTCATAAGCCGCCCCAGTATACACGCCTTCCGCCCCCGGTCCATTCGTCAGCATCATGACGATCGTACAGATCGTCGCAACGCCAGGAATGGCGAGCAGGGACATGTTGAACCCGATTTTCGCGCCGTCCAGGAGCGCCTCCATAAAGCGCTGGATGCGGTTTCCCGCGCGAATTTCGCGAAACTGGAGGACGTCGAAACTCTCTGCGGTCGCTTCACCGTCGACCGAGGCGTTTTCTTCCGTTCCGTACTCTCTTTTCGTAAAAAACTGTATCATGCGAACGCTGACAACGCTGCCGATAATGGCCCCCAGCGTTCCCATCAAGACCGCAACCACATAACTCTCGTTGCGAATGGAACCCTGGGCGACCATAAACGTCCCGACAATCAAGCCCATCCCAAACGCTGTGCCGAGATTGGTGAGGGAGATGTACTGAAATTTCTTGAAATACCTGGTAAATCCCTTATCCGCGGCAAGTGAGAGTATCGCGGGGTTGTCGGAAAGGTACGTGGCCATCACGCCGACGACCGATGCGCCAGGGAGGTTGTAGAGTGGTTTCATGAATGGCGAGAGTATCTTGTTGGCGAGCGCGAGAATGCCGAACTCGGAAAAGAGCGCGCTCACCGCGCCCGCCAGAATGCAGACGGCGGAGATAAAGAAACTGGTGTTGAGTACCAGATCGTGCGCGGTACTCATCATTGTCCCAAACATATTCGCGACGCCCATTTTCACTCCAAATACACCAAAAAAACCGAAAATCAGGAGAAGCCACACTATGCCCTCGGGGCTCACTGCTTTTACAATTTTTGTTTTTTCTTCGAGCATCTTATTTGTTCACTCCTCTATTGAGTAATTAGGTGTGAGGGGTAAGCAAATAAAATCCATACTTGTGGTGCCAAGAATGCGTGGCAAGTTGATTATATTTGAATCAACATAATTGTCAAGTTGACAAATTTGTTGATTGTTATATAATCCACTTTAGGGTGTGAGGGATTGTTGAAACATCATTCGATGAATGACGCGAAGCGTGCCCATTCTTACAAGAGTGGCGAGGAGGAATGATCTCGATGCTTCAATTCAAGAATATGATTACCTGTATCGACATGCACACCTTGGGCGAGCCGCTGAGGCTGATTACTGCGGGCTTTCCGCCCATCCCCGGTAAAACCGTTCTGGAAAAGCGCGCTTATTTCAAAGAAAAGATGGACCACCTTCGCAAACTATTGATGCTTGAACCGAGGGGACACGCGGATATGTACGGTTGTGTGCTCATCCCCCCAGTGAGCGATGACGGTGATTTCGGCACGCTCTTCATCCACAACGAGGGGCACGGTGCCATGTGCGGACATGGCTGTATCGCGGTATCCACCGCCGTATTCGACACGGGCATGATGTCGGGCAGGGAGGGAATCAACGAACTGCGCCTCGACACACCCGCAGGGCGGGTGACGTCCTTCGTAAACATCGAAAACGGCCGGGTGAAGAATGTGACCTTCCAGAATGTTCCGACCTTTGTGTATGAGGAAAATATAAAAATCCCCGTCGAAGGAATCGGGGAGGTCACGGGCGACCTCGTATTCGGCGGTGATTTTTATGTTTATGTCGATGTAAAGCAGCTTGGTATGGAAATTGCGCCGGAAAATACGAAGGAACTCGCCCGCAGGGCGATGGAGATCAAGCACAAGGTTCTGGAGATGCGGAAGATCGTCCACCCGACGGAGCCGAAGCTGACTGGTCTTTACGGAACGATTCTCACTTCCTCCCCCGAGATCCGTGGAGAACGCGCGATTTCGCGAAACATCTGCGTATTCGCGGATGGCGAGGTCGACCGCTCACCCTGCGGAACCGGCACGTCAGGGCGCTTCACACAACTCTACGCAAAAGGGCTCATCGGAAAGGATATGGTGCTCGAACACCACAGCATCATCGACACGGTGTTCGAGGCCCGTATGAAGGAGGAAACCACGATCGGCGACAAGAGGGGAATCGTTGCGACGGTGACCGGTTCGGCCTATATCATGGGGCTGAATCAGATCGTCCTCGATCCGAACGATCCGTTGCCGGACGGATTCCATCTGTAAACGCGGCGGGCTGGTTGCGGCGTTCTACTGATTTTCGGGGACATCCGCGCTGTCGCTTTTGAGCTTTTTCAAGTAGCCGTAAATGGTGTACCGGCTTTTGCCGAGCTCCTTCGCCAGAAAGTTGATTGATCCTTTGATCAGAAAGAAGCCCTTTTGATCGAGTTTGGCGATGACGCTTTGCAACTCTGCCGGGGAGAGGCGTTCCAGGGGCGCGTCGATCGATGTCCTGAGTTCTTGAAAAAGATGCGCCCATACATCATCCAGTCCCCGGTAAAATTTCTCATCCTGAACAGGGGGCATTTTCGCGGAGCCAAGGGACATTTCTCCGATGGAGCTCGATATTCCAATGTCGGGCGATGTTTTTTCCGGCTTGCCCGGATTGATAAATTCGTCGAGGAATTTTCTCGCCTGCTCCATTCGGGAGACGTCGATGTTGACGCAGATGAGGCCGATGAGCTTGTTTTTTTTATCGCGGAGATAGATGACGCTGCACTTGAGACGGCGGCCGTCCTCCGTCATCGCGTGATAATTGTAAATGCCGTCGCGGTCGGAAAACTTCTCGGACTGCATCAATTGCCGGCCAAAGGCGGTCATTGGCGCGCCGATTTTTCTCCCTGTCACATGAGTGTTCGCGCAGGCCACAACGGAGCCCTCCGGGATGGAAGTATCGTGCAGGAGCACCTCGCAGTCTCCGCCAAGAATATTCGCCAGTCCGGAAACGAACGGAAGATAGGGCTTCAGAGCCGGGTTGATCGTCTCTTTTGTTTGCATCGCACGCTCCGGTAACAGATTGATTTGATTCGCGTTACATTCTAGAGATTCTAGTGTCGTGCAACAAATTTGTCAAACCAACAAAATGCTACATCGGAAAGACGCAAAAGAGACGCAAAATTTTATCCGAAAGGGAGTGTTCGATATGACGTATCGCTCGAAAAAGTTGGGATTGTACTCCGGGAAAGGCTCGTCCTCCCGCAGGGCGATCTACAAGGGCTGTGGCTACGACGATGGAGACCTGGACAAGCCGCTTATCGGAATCGTCAACACAGCGAACGACGCCGGTCTTGGGCACGTTCATCTCGATCGCCTCGCAAACCGCGTACGTGCGGGAATTTTACAGGCGGGGGGAACGCCGTTCGAGTTCGGCACCATCGCGACATGCGGTGCGGTTCCAATCGGTATGCCACACTTTCGGTATGAGCTCGTCATTCGCGACGTCATCGCAAGCTCCGTCGAGATCATGACCGGTGTGCAGCTGCTCGACGGATTGGTCCTGCTCGCATCGTGTGACAGCATCATCCCCGGCGTCCTGATGGGTGCGATTCGTGCCGACGTGCCGGCGATCATCATCACGGGCGGCCCACAAGAGGTTTGCGTGGTGGAAAATCGAAACGTCGTCATGAGCGAGCTGGATCAGCTCGTCTTCGGGGCGGACTTTGCCAGTGACGAAGCGAAGGGGAAAATCCGTTATCTGGAGGACCATGTCTGTCCCGGCCCAGGTGCGTGTTCCTTGATGGGAACGGCAAATACCATGCAAATCCTGATGGAGGGCATCGGCATGGCTCTTCCGGGTTCTTCCGCGGTGCCTGCCGTCTACGCGGAGAAGGAACGTTACGCCACGCAGACGGGCCGCAGGATCGTAGATCTCGTCAGACAGAATGTCAAGCCAAAGGATATCCTGACGCGCGAGGCGCTCTTGAACGGCGTCATCCTTACACTCGCGATCGCGGGCTCGACGAACGCCGTTTTGCACCTGCTCAGCTTTGCCCGTGAGGTGGGCGTGGAGCTGACGCTCGATGATTTCGACCGCCTTTCCGAGACGGTTCCCGTCATCAGCCGCGTCATCCCGACCGGCAAAGCGTCCGTCATCGATCTTTACAAGGCGGGCGGAGTCCCTGCCGTCATGGGCGAGATGCGCGATTTCCTGCATGGAGAGTGCGTCACCGTTTCGGGACACACGGTCGGGGAGATCTCGCAGCTCCGCAGGTCATCCGATCCCGCGACGCTCACGTCGGTCGATGAGCCCGTCTTCAAAAACGGGGGGATTGTCGTGATCAAGGGGAACCTCTCTCCGAACGGTGCCATCTGCCGCACGACGACCATCTCCGAAAAGACGCGCAAGTTTACGGGGCCGGCGCGTGTTTTCCACTCCGACGAAGAGGCGCACGAGGCCGTTGTCTCCCGTAAAATCCAAAGAGGCGACGTCATCGTCATCCGTTATGAAGGACCGCGTGGCGCACCAGGCATGCGCGAGATGATGATGACAACCGACGCGCTCGTCGGCATCGGCATGGGGCAGGACGTCTTCGTTCTTACAGACGGCCGATTTTCCGGCTTCACCGAGGGGGCGGCGATCGGCCACATCTCGCCGGAAGCGGCGATCGGCGGCGTCATCGCCATTGTGGAAGACGGGGATACGATCAGAATCGACATCGACAACCGCACGGCGGATCTCGATCTGCCGCAGGAAGAGATTGGGCGGCGTCTTGAAAACTGGAAGCTGCCCTTGAAAAAATCGAAGGGGATCTTGGGGATTTACGCGAAAACAGCCCTCCAGGCTCACCAGGGCGGCATGATCGACGACGAGGTGGCGAATGAAGATCAGGTTTTGAAGTAGATGTTTTATCGCAGACATGACCCGTTCTTCGAGTCGGCGGTGAGCTCCACGAGGTCGTTGCGGAGTTTGGGGAATTGCACGTCCCGGTGCATGAGAGCCATGGCAGCAGCACCGCGCCGGTTTCGGCCCCGGAAATGATACAGTGCTCTTTTTGCTCCGTTTCGACCCAAAGGAGCCGGGAGAATACGAGCATCTCCTGTGGGAGGCTTTTTTCAACAGGATAGAGCGCTTTTGCCGAATGGGGAAACGGTTCGGGAAACCCCTCGTGAGTCACTTGGCGATGGTGATGATCGTGGTTTCGATGTACGTGTCGAAGAACATGTTCCAGGGCATCATCCCTTCCCGACGGAAGGTTTTCCCCCCTTCCGTCGCGTAACGGTTGTGCGGGGCATGATGTAGCATATTGTGAAAACGGCTCGGTGGCTTCTCTCCACTTGACCGAATCGATAGTAACCGACTCGTTTCGAACCGATCTGCCTGCCGGTTTACAGGAGGGTGACGGACGCGATCGAGAGGGGCTACAGGCGACCGGGCAGGGGATGGTGCCTTCCGACGGGCGGGTCAAAGCATCTTCAATTTGGAGATACGCCGAACGTCGAAAGAACGTTTTTCATCCCGTAGATGGCAGTAGGCTCTTATATGACGGTGGTCTTGGTGCGTCTCCCAGTTCAGGGGGGTGACGACATGACGGTTCCACTCTTCATCTTCGTTCAAATATGAAAAGCTGAGCTCCTCATTTTCCTCGAGAGCTTGATTTATCAGGTCGAGTTTGTATTTGTAGTAGTTTTCCCCCTCCCACGATTTTTTTAGACCTGCTCCCAGCCCTCTGTGATACAGTGTATGGCAGGTTCGGCAAAGGCAGATCAGATTTTCCGGAGAGTGGTTGCCGCCGCGTTTAACCGGTATTAGATGATGAATTTCCAGGGGTTCGTTTTCCTCCCCGCAGTCTTCGCAAATCCCCTCCGCCCGTGCCAACGCCTGGCGCCGCCGCTCGTCCCAGTCCGGAGGAGACCCCGTCCAATATACGTGGATGAGATGGAACGCGCTTAAAACATTGGGATTCTCATCGAAAAGATCACGGGCTTCTTCCGCCGAGTCGAGTTCCGACATCGTCTTGGAGATCATTCCATAGCATTTTTCGTGCACTCTCCATCCGTTTGTCAGAGACATGTATCCCGTTTCATCCAATCGTCCGCCGCAAAAGAGGCAATGGTTCGAGATCGTGCCGCTCAAAGACGCATTGTAATGTTCCTTGTATATGTCCGTGTTTTCCAACCACGGGATGTAGGAAAAAAACCATCCCGGAGGGACAAAAGAGAATGGGCTTTCCTCTTTTCGTTCGCTTTCCCGGTCTTCTCCCCTCGACTTCGTCACTTCTTTTTTTATTTGGGATACGGTTGCGGAACCGTTTCCCGTCTCCGATGGTTCTCGGTGATCTTCGCGCTGCGCATGCTCCTTCTGTTGCGGCTGATTTTGTCCTCTCTCTCCTGTCACTCTATGGTCCCGAGTAGAGCCGTCTTCGGTGACCTGGAGCAATCGTTCTTTGTCCTTCCTGAGCTCCTTTATACAGCTTCCCTTGTGGTTTATATAGAATATCAGAGCGGCGGTCAGGATCGCCACCAAGATCAGAAAGGCCAGTATTGCAGTGGCAATCAACATTCCGTTACCTCTCGTGTCTTCGTCAAGCCGGTCTTTTCTTTTCGTCTTTCATCGGGAGTCCGTTCAGCGATCAATCGTTTTTCCTCCAGCGGCACAGCGAATGGTGTCGACGCAGAAACGAAAGTACGGATGGTCGAAAGGCGACAACGCGGTTCGGTGGTGTCGTTCAAGTATATCAAACGATACACCCCATGATCGGGGTCCAATCGGGATCAAGCCGGCTCTCAAACAGTCCGTACCGATGGGGGCGAAGAACGATAAACGCATTGTATATCCACCTCCAGGAGGGATTCGGGGTCGACGTCACTTCGGCTCCGAAAAAATCGATCTTATGAAGCGGCGGTACAGATCCGTGTTGGCGGCATATTCCCCGAGCATTGGGACGTTTCTGCCGAACTCTTTCTATGAGATCGGAACGATTTCGTGAAAACCGTCTTTTGGGCGAACAGGACGAGACCTCTGCGGTTTATATGGAAACCCAACGGTGGGGTCGATCGACACTTCGTCGAGCTCCCGTCGTCGTTTCGGGGTGAACGGAGCATCCGTTCTGCCCAGAAAAGAGATACTCGTCGTGCTCAACGTTCGGGCAAGCCTGGAAAAGGTTTCGTTTCGCGTGCCCGGCAGGTCGTGCTGCCGACGGGAAAAGTCGTCCGCCGATCCTGTCTCTCATGATGGCCAGGTCGAGCCTGTGACGTCCCCCTCTTTTTCGTTTTTCTCGAATGCGCAAAGCGCCGTTCGACGAAACACGCCTCGCTGAGAATAAATATACAGTATTGCCTAAAAATAACAAGATCACGCACGGTGCTCCGGACAAAGTATGTCTGGACATCCGGTACAAAGCCACGATCCCTGTGGAAAGAGCCGTTTTGCAAAAAATTTGATGGGGTTTATTCGTGAATGTCGTGGTTTTACAAACGCCGAAGGCGAAAGAGACGATTCGGATCAACGGTCCCGTCGTTGCGAGAATCAACGGGATGTCCGTTCTCTCTCGATGAGGCGCTTCGTGGGTTTGTCCGACGAAACTTTCCGACAGCGATACGGAGCGCGCCTGTTTCCGCGAGGCAAAACACGAGGGATGTGGTCGTTTTTTACATACCCCTTCGGTGGTGTCCAACCTTCCTCCATTGTCGCTCCAGCAGGCATCGCTTCCCGCTGCAGAATTTACGAACCCGAAGAGCCCCGCGGTCGAAAAAGGACCGCGCGCCGACC
>DAIPHL010000030.1:0-16913 GCA_036771375.1 Synergistaceae bacterium
GGTCGGCGCATAAAAAATAGAAGGGGCAAGGGAGAGGGGTTCGTCCCTCTCCCTTGCCCCTTCCTTCGATTTTTTCGCGATTTTTAACCGAGATGCTTCGCGAAGGAGTCTTTTACGATCTCCGAGAGCAGCCTGGGGAAATCCCATCCGTATGCGGCGGCGGCCTTCGGGACCAGGCTCGTGGCGGTCATTCCGGGGGCGGTGTTGAGCTCCAGTGCGTACAGATCGCCTCGTTCATCCAGCCTGAAATCGACCCGGCTGTATGTCCTGCAGTTCAGCGCGACGTGGGCGGTGCGGGCGTACTCCGCGATCCGTGTCGTTGCCTCGGGTGTCAGCTGGGCGGGGCAGATGTATTCGGTCGCACCGCTGGTGTATTTCGACGCGTAGTCGTAGAAGCCCGAGTGAGGACGCATCTCGATCGCCGGCATGGCGAAGGCGGAGGAGCCGTTTCCGAAGACGGCGACGGTCAATTCCCGGCCGGGGATGAATTTTTCCACGACCGCCTTCCTGTCGATATCCCAAATTCTTATGAGCGCATCGCGGCCTTCGTCTCCGTTCGATGTGATCGAAACGCCGACCGTGCTGCCTCCCGACGCCGGTTTGATCACGATTTTACCCCATCTTTCGATCGCCTCACCGAGATCGTGTCTTTGGTCGTAGGACATCGTGACGCCGGGAGGAACCGGAATCCCGGCTTTTTCGAAGAGCTTCCGGGAGAGCTCCTTGTCCATGGCTTCCATGCAGGCTTTCGGTCCGGAGCCGGTGTATGGAATGCCGTTTGCTTCAAGGGCCGCCTGGAGCCTTCCATCCTCGCCCCAGCCGCCGTGAAGCGCGACGAACACGCCATCGGCCCTCCTCTTTGCCCACTCTTCCAGAAACGCGGATATCGAGGTGACATCCGACAGGAACACGTCATAGCCGGCGTCGATCAGCCCCTGTTTCACCGCGTCGCCCGATTTGAGCGACACTTCCCGCTCCGTGCTGACGCCTCCGCATAAAACCGCGATCTTCAATGGTCCTACCTCCCGTGTGTTGGTTCGTCTCTCTGCGCCTCTTGCGCGAATGTTTCGATCTTGTCCGCAATGATAGCACAATCGGGGAGCCTGTTCGTCTCCTCGTTGCACCGTCACGTCCTTTTTCATTTGGGTGGGGAGACTCGGGAGATCCATCGAACCGAGGAGCCGTTTTTCAAACGGCTCCTCGGTTTTTCTCGCTTCAGCGCTCTTCCGGAAGAGTGGGAAGCGCGTTTCGGTCGTTCAACTTGAAGAAGGCGAGGGCCCTTCTCATCTCGTTCGCCGCGGTGGACATCTCGGACGCCGCTTCGCTGACCGCCCGGCCCATCGCTTCCGTCTCCCCGTAGAGTTCGTGCAGGTTGTCCATCTTCTGGACGATCCGCTCGGTGCTGTCGTTGATGTTTTCCATGGCACGGGAGATCTCGGAACTCGAAGCGGCCTGCTCCTCGGCGACCGCCGCGATGGACTGAATCGCTTCGTTTGCCGCGGTGATCTCCCTTAAAGACGCGTTCAGTCCGTCGACGGTCTGTCCCGCCTTGGAGACGATCTCCTTGACGATCACGACGGACTCCTCCGTGGTGCTGATGGTGTCGTTCGCGTCGTGGCTGAGCGAACCGACCAATTTTTCGACGCTCTGTGAGGCGCTGCGGGACTCCTCGGCGAGCTGGCGGACCTCCTCGGCGACGACGGCGAAGCCTCTCCCGGCCTCTCCCGCCCTCGCCGCCTCGATGGCCGCGTTCAGCGCAAGCAGGTTGGTCTGGTCAGCGATCGAAGCGATCACGTCCATGAAACCGGAGATCTCCTCGACGGATTTGGAGAGCGCGCGTATTTTTTCCTGGTTCTCCGTGGCCTTGGCGTCGACCTGATTCATGTCGGAGACGAGGCTTTTTACGGATTCGACGGCATCCTTGGAGATGTTCGTGGTCTTTGCGAGAGAATCCGCGCTTTCAACCGACATTTTCGCGACGGAATTCGCTCCTTCCGACATCTCGGAGACGCCGAGAGAACCGCGCTCGACCGCCTTCAGGTTCTCCGAACAGAGCTTGCTGACCTCCTCGAGGAGGATTTCGCTCTTGTGGATGGCCTGCTCGTTGTTCTCGGACAGGTTCGCGAGCGTATGGGTCTTTTCGGTGACGTCGTAGGATGTCTCGACGAATCGGGAAAGCGTCTTTCCTTGCGTCGATATCATGCCGGAGAGGGAATCCACGAGCATCTTGAGCTCTCCCCCGCCTCTATAGTTGAAGTCGTCCCTCGTGATCGTGAGGTCCCCCTCCTTGCCCCGTTCGGCCAGAAGGACGATCTGTCGAACCGGTTTGGCGATCCTCCGGGCGATGAAGAGGGAGACGAGAAAGGCGATCACGAGCACGACGAGGGAGACGACGACGATCGCGATGGTGGAATTGCGTATGGTCGCAAGGACGCTTTCCTGCGATTTCCCGGTGAAGAGGATGCCCATCGTTTTGCCGTTCTTGTCCTGCAAGGGAGTGTAGAGCGCGATGTACGGTTTTCCGAAAAGCTCGATCTCGCCCGCATAGTCCTGGCCTCCGTCCAGGACGGCCTGCACGATGTGGTCGGGCGCGTCCGTCCCGACGAGCCGCTTGTCTCCCTCTTTGAGGCTCGTATTGATACGTGTTTTTCCCGCGAAGATCGTCGCTTCGCACTCGAAGAGCTCCTTGATCCGGTCGACGAGCTCCGTATTTTCGAGGGACATCGCGGTTCGAACCATGCCGACGATCCTTCCGTCGATCTTCATCGGCGTACCGCAGTAGTATCCGAGCTTTGTGGAGGTCGCGCCCATGAACCTTTCATACGGCGTACCGGAGAGAGCGAGCTTGATGTCTTCGTCGGCTCCGACGTTGTCACCGACCCTGTCGGGGTCATGGACCCGTGCCACGACGATGTTGTCGGTCCCGACGAAGGTCGCGATGTTGATCCCGGCCGCTTCCATGAGCGGTTTTGCATAGCGGACGATGCCGTCTCTGTCCCCTTTGTCGAGGTATTCGGCGAGAATTTTGGATTTTGCGAGTTGGTCACGGAAAACGGCCGTTCGAACCATGTCCTGTTCGATCGTTCTTCTCAGGCCGACCAGGGAGAGCTTGGCGCCGACCTGGAATGTCTTTTTCATATAGTTCGAAAAATATGTCACACTGGTGATCGACGTACAGATCACAGCGAGCGCCACCAGAAGGAAGGAGGCGACGACGATCTGCGTTCCGATTTTCATGTTTCTCAAGTGATTTCATCTCCATTTCTGCAAATATTCAAGGATGGAATGACAAAACAGAGAGTGGAAGAACGATTTTTTCTTTGCATCACATACCTCCAAACGATCGGATTTGACGCAGGATAAGACACATCAACCTTTGCAAAGGCTGGTTTTTATATCCGGAAACCTCCTTTGTCGGGATATTGAGGCAGGTTCATTATATAAAACGAAATGAGAAAATGACAAGTAAAATGAGAGAAAGGTCCTACGTCACAGCAAATAATTAACATAAATTAAGGCAAATAAAGTAAAATTCACTCGTCCTCCTTGAGGAGGGAGAAAGTCTCTCTCACGCGTCTTCGCAAGCGTGGAAAGAGAAAGAAGGGTTCTCGGGAAAGATGAAAAAGCGAAGGACCTCCCGTCCTCCGCCAGATTTTCGAGGAGACTGGGGGGGCGCTTTACAGGCCTCCTCCGACCGGAATCTCGACCTCTCCGTCCTGAAAGTTCTCCTGCACGAAGCCCTTCAGGATCTCCTCTCGATCCACCGTGCCGATCAGGCAGCCTTCGCGGACCACCGGCGCCCTGCTGATATCCCTTTTGAAGAGGGTGACCATCGCGTTCGGTATCGTTTCTTTTTCGTCGAACACGGCGACGTCCTTGTTCATATAATCGCGCGCGGGATCGCGCCCGACCCGTTCGATCCTCGCCTTGACCTTCTCGATATCCGGCATCGCGAAGTTGTCGTCCATATAGCCCAGATAGCCCGGTATGACGGCGCGAAGGATGTCCTTTTCGCTGAGAAAGCCGACGACTTTTCCCTCGTCGTTGACCACCGGTAGACCGCTTGTCTTATGCGCGGCAAGGAGCGCGATGGCCTCCAGAAGCGTAGTCTCTTGGGCGATGGAGGTGAGATCCTTGTCCATTATGTCCTGAACCAACATCGTATCGCTTCACTCCTTTCGATCGCTCAGAGTTTTTGAATCGCAATGTCGCCGAGCATGGATTCCACCGTCTCCCGCGACGGAAGTCCCTTTTCGGGGTGCCTGACGTTGGCCTGCACGCACGCCATCGCGAACCGAATGGTATCCTCCGTGCTCAAACGCTCTTCCCTCGCCAGTATCATACCGGCCATGAGGGAGTCCGCCGCCGTTCGGAACGTCCTGGTGTCGTTCAGGTTGATCTCCGCGAGGAAAAAACCCTTTGTCGTGCAGAAGAGGTTGGAGTTGTTGAAATAAGAGGTAATCACCCAGTCGACACCCTCGTCGAAAATCCTCTTCGAGATCTCCAAGAGGTTGTCGAGGGCCGAAAGGGAGATCCCCCGTACCGCCTTCATGAACTTCTGATCGATCTTTATCACCGTCGGAAGGGCCTCGATCGCGAGATTCAGCGGATCGCCGAAGGTAGCGACGTATACCGGAATGTTGCGATGCCTCGCGCGGTTGATCGCCTCCTTGAAGAAGTCGTCCGGAACCCCCGGCGGTATCGAGCCGCCCATATAGAGCGCGGTCGCTCTCGGGAGGAGGCGCTCGAGGTTCCAGAAGAAACGTTTTTGGGCGTCTTCAAACACCGTGGGACCGGGATCGGTGATCGAGGTCTCCAGTTTTCCCCCGAGATCGACGATGAACGTGTTCGTTCTGTTTTCTCCTTTTATCTGAACGAAGTTCGTCGAGATTCCGCGCGCGAGGAGATCCTCACGGATATAGGCGCCGGAGTGTCCGGCCAGAAACCCGGTTGCCACGGAGTCGTACCCCAGTTGTTTGAGGATGATGGAGACGTTTATACCCCTGCCGCCCGGAGAACGATACGAACCGCTTGCGTGGAACGATCGCCCCGGGCGCAGCTCGGGTACGAAGTATACCTCGTCCATGGCCGGGTTTGGCGTTATCGTGATGATCATCAGAGCAGCACCTCCAAAATTACTAAAGTGTCCCCGTCCGAGATGGAAAGAATGCGGATTTCGTCGTTTTTTGTTTATTTCCGGCAGAACGTTTCGATATCGGCCGGAGCCGATACGATGGCCTCACGCATTTTTCTGCCGTACGAGAGCTCGACGATTGTCGGGAGTGTCTTTATGCCCATCTTTTGACGGATGCGGAGATTCCTGTGGCCGTCGATCGTGACGATCCGAACGCCGGAGGCGTTGTTCCTCTCCTCGACGTATTTTACCAGGGCCAGATGCTCTGGTTCGATGCTGGAGATGAAGAGGGCAAAGACGTCTTCCGGATCGACAAGGGCGGATTTCAGATACAGTTGACTGGAGATGTATTCGTAAGCGGACATCGCCGCGATCGCCCCATCCGCGGCCGCCGTCACCACCTGTCGGAGAAATTTTTTGCGCACATCGCCGGCGGCGAATACCCCCTCGACCGATGTCTCCATCTGTTCGTTCGTGATGATCCAGCCATTTTCCTTTTCAATGCGATCGTTGATGAATCCAGAGGTTGGTTTGATGCCGACGAAGACGAAAACACCCTCGACCGGGAGTTCTCTGGTCTTTCCGTTTGCCAGATTGCGGAGCCGGACGCCCTCCACCATATCTTTGCCGAAGATTTCATCCACGACGTAGCCCAGAACCGGTTCGATCTTGGGATTCGCAAGGGCCCGCTCGACTGCGGCCTTGTCGGCGCGGAACTCTTCGCGCCGGTGGATGACGTAGACCTTCGAGGCGAATTGGGTGAGATACCCCGCCTCTTCGACGGCGGTATTGCCTCCGCCGATGACGGCGACCGGAAGATCTTCGAAGAAGGCTCCGTCGCATACGGCGCAGTAGCTGACACCGCGTCCGGCAAATTCGTCTTCTCCCTTGCAACCGGCACGGCTGAAGGTCGCTCCGGTGGCGATGACGATGGCTTCGGCTGCGATTTCGCCTTTGTTCGTCACGATGGTTTTCTCATCGCCTTCGAACGAAAGCGATTCGACGCGACAATCCCTGAACTCTGCGCCCAGCACTTCGGCGTGTTCGTGGAAAGACCGACCGAGCTCGATGCCCTCGGCGATCCGGGTGCCGGGCCAGTTTTCGATCTCTGCGGTGCCGTTGATCTGTCCGCCGTATATTCCTTTTTCGAGCACCAACACATCGAGGCCCGCCCTGCGTCCGTAGATGGCCGCCGTGAGTCCGGCCGGGCCGCCTCCGATGATCACCAGCCGACGATGTTCGACCTCGCCCATATCGATCACCCTTTGTCCTTTTGTTATCGCATATGTCCGTCCCATCCTGTGTTTGCAAACGGTCGGGAGTTTTAAAACGGTTCCCCTCGACGTGCGGGTCATTCGTGAATGTATTTACGTTATGAAGATTTTAGCCCTTTATCCCTTTTTTTGCCATAGCATAAATCGGTAAATATCCCTCTGGTCGGAGAAAAGATCGAGTAATTCGAGCCCTTGGGAGGCCGAATCCCCGCATGTACCCGATTTATCGTACATGGCACGGATGGCGCTTGCCTGCTCCTCTCCAGCGGTTTCCAGGAGCATATGGGCTCCGGGCTTCATGAAGACACAGACGCCGGGAAGAAGCAGGCGATACACGTCGAGACCGTCCGGTCCCCCGTCGAGCGCTTCGATGGGTTCGTAACGGCGAACCTGTTCCTCCAGCCCGGCGAGGTTTTCGGTCGGTATATACGGCGGGTTTGCCGTCACGAAGTCGAGCGAGACCGGCGGGATACCGTCTTTCGCGTCTTCCGGAGTGGAACGGAGGAGAAAAGCGATACGGCCGAGGACCCCATGAAGTGCGGCGTTCTCCATCGCCACGGCGAGGGCCCGCTCACTGGAGTCCACGGCATAGGCTCGCCACGTCGGGTTTTCGGCGAGCAGCGTGATGGCGATGCAACCCCCTCCCGTACACCAGTCGGCAAAGACCGGTGTATCCACCGTATTCATCTCCTTCATCAGAGAGTCGGCCCGCATGGCGAGCATCTCGGTCTCGGGACGCGGAATGAGGGTGTCCCGGGTGACGCGGAAGGACCTTCCGCAAAAGAAAGAATTCCCCAGGATGTGTGCAAGGGGTTCTTGGGCGGCCCTTCTGATCGACATCTCGACGATCCTCGAGAGATCGTCCTTCGCGATCGTTCGTTCGGGGTGCGTATGCAAAGCGGCACGGGAGAGGGCAAGGACGTGTCCCGTGATCTGATCCGCTTCGAAGAGCGCTTGTGGAATTTCGGCGGCCAAGAGGAGCTCCGCCGCCGCGCGGCGGGCATCCTCGACACGGATCGTCTCGGACACCTCAGGTGGCGTAGCGTTTCATGCGCTCGGCCCGGTCGGCCATCGAAAGAGCTTCGATGAGCTCGCCGAGGTCGCCTTCGATGACCTGGTCCAGCTTGTGGAGCGTCAGTCCGATTCGATGGTCGGTGACGCGGTTCTGCGGAAAGTTGTACGTCCTGATTCGCTCCGAACGGTCTCCCGAACCGATCTGCCCCTTGCGTTCGGCGGCCATCGCGTCCCGTTGGCGGGTCGCTTCCACGTCGTAGAGCTTCGTCCTCAGAAGGCTCATCGCCTTCGCCCTGTTCTTGATCTGGGAGCGTTCATCCTGACAGGTGACCACGATCCCCGTGGGAACGTGCGTGATGCGAACCGCGGAGTCGGTCATGTTGACGTGCTGGCCGCCTGCACCGCTTGCCCGGTAGGTATCGATCTTCAGGTCCTCGGCACGGATGTCTATGTCGACGTCCGCCGCCTCCGGCAACACCGCGACGGTCGCGGCGGATGTGTGGACCCTGCCTCCCGCCTCCGTGACCGGAACGCGTTGTACGCGGTGAACGCCGCTCTCGAACTTGAGCTTGCTGTATGCACCGCTTGCCTCGATACGAAATATGATCTCCTTGTAACCGCCGATCCCCGTTTCGTTCGCGTCGAGGAGCTCCACCGTCCAGCGCTCGCGTTCCGCGAAGCGAGTATACATGCGAAAGAGGTCTGCCGCGAAGAGCGCGGCTTCTTCGCCTCCGGTACCGCCGCGAATCTCTATCACGACGTTTTTGTCGTCGTCCTTGTCCTTGGGGAGCAACAGAACGTGAATCTCGCCTTCGAGGTTCGAGATACGCTCCTCCAGCGTTGCGAGTTCCTCGCGGGCCAACGAGCGCATCTCCTCGTCCTTCTCCTGGTCGGCGATCTCCTTCGTCTCGGCGATCTCCTCCGTGATGCGTCTGTATTCGTCAAAGGCCGTGATGACCGGTTCCAGTTCGACGTGTTTTTTCCCCAGCACCTGCATCTCGGAGGGGTTTGACGCGACACTGGGTTCCGCCATGCGAGACTCTATTTCCCGGTACGTCTTTTCGACTTCTTCAAGCTTCTTCCAAAGATCCATCGTCTTTTTTCACCCCATCCGTTTCGGAGGAACCGTCGAGGCACGTGTGTGGATCGAGCGCGACCTCGAGGGATCTGATCGCGACTTCGAGCATCGGTTCGTCCGGTTCACGGGTCGTTATATACTGCAGGGAGAGCGCCGGCATGATCAGGTACTTTCCCCAGCTCTCCGAGAGGGAGGCCGCCTTGATGATCTCGTACGATATGCCGATCACGAGCGGAAGCAGAGCGATACGGGCTGCCGCCTTCACCCAGAGAGGCCCCTCCCCGAAGAAGGAGAACACGAAGATGCTGACGACGACCACAATCAGCAGGAAGGACGTTCCGCATCTGCGGTGGATTCGCGAACAGCCGGCCACGCTGTCCGTCGTCAGGGGCAATTCGTTTTCGTAGGCATTGATCGTCTTGTGTTCGGCTCCATGGTACGCAAAGACACGCGCGATGTCCTTCCACATCCCGACCAGAACGACGTATCCGATGAAGACGAGGGCCCGAAGAGCGCCTTCGACGATGTTCTTCGCCACATTTGAGAGCCCCAGTGCCTCCGTCGCCTTGTCGGATAGCCATACGGGAAGGGCGATGAAGAGCCCGGCGACCATGAAAATCGACACGGCGATTGTAAAGAGCGCCTCGAGAGGGGAGAAGCTCTCCTCTTCGCCGAGTGCGCGTTCCGCCGAAAGAGAGAGGGCCCGGATTCCGACGCGCATCATCTCGACCATGGATGCGAAGCCACGAACGACGGGCCACTTCCAAACACCGTGTTTGAGCCAGTCTGCCCCCAGCCAGGCCTTGCTCCAGAGGTTGCCGTCCGGTTCCCGAACCACCAGGCCCCAGTGCTGGGGACCCTTCATCAAGACCCCCTCGATGACCGCCTGTCCGCCGACCG
Source organism: Synergistaceae bacterium (assembly GCA_036771375.1). Taxonomy (GTDB): domain Bacteria; phylum Synergistota; class Synergistia; order Synergistales; family Synergistaceae; genus DAIPHL01. Next base: position 9,401 of record DAIPHL010000030.1, read on the forward strand.
GAATTCGACGGGACTCGTCTATTTTTCCCTTTCCGTCGTTTATCCGACGGAGGGATTCCTCCGTCCAGGCGCTCAACAAGCCCGATGCGCCGCAGACGAACCTGAAGATTTTCGCAAAAAAAGATGTCATGATCGATCCGATTCCCCCGATATCAATTCTCGCATATTCGCATACGGTTTTCCGCAGGAATGTACCTCGCGGCACTTTCCTGACGTGATACACGACGGCCCGGCCAGGGTAAAGAGCGCCTCCGCGACCTCGAGGACTTCGGCGAGGATCAGCCTTCCCATCTCCCGGATCTCCCACTGCGCCCTTTTGCATAGCCGGAGCGAGAAGAAGTGATGAAGCTCTCGGGCGTTCATGGTCATGACGAGGCTCGTCTCCCAGCCGTGTGGCAGGATGAACCGAGCGTCCTCTTTGGGCACGCCGAGGGAGACCATGCGCTCGTACGCCCTGTGGGAAGCTTCGACCTGTTCCCGGAAGAGCGCGGCGGCAGACGGATTTTTTTCGATCTCCGGCGGAGTCACCACCCGGGGAAGTCCCATCGTGACATAGCGCTGGCTCTGTTGCGAGAAGCTTGCCATTCTGTGTCGCACGAGTTGATGAGATGCGACGCGGCTCAGGCCGTCCACGGCGAAGGTGAAAGAAGCGTGTTCGAACGGGGACATATGGCCGGAGGAGCGGAGTTTATCCAGGAACCTCGCGATGTTTGCGTCGTCGAGGCCGGTGAAGAGCGTCTCCGCGGACGAATCGGAGTAACAGAGTTTGGCAGAAGCCGCCACAACGGCGACTGGGTCCGGCGTGTGGGCGATCAGTTGTACCTTGCAGGGCATCGCTTTCCTCCCCTCCGAAACGTCGATGTATTCAGATGGAACCGGAATCGAAGACAGAAAATCCCTTATACATGCAACGTGTATAAGGGATTTGATGGCTTGATCCCGGCTGGTTCCGACAGCATGAAACGGCTTGTATGTGACCGTTATTCCTCGTCCTTGCTCCTCTGACCGTAGTTGATGCCTGCATACTTCTGGCGGAACTTCTCGAGACGCCCTGCCTCGATGACTCTTCCCCTCTTGCCGGTGTAGAAAGGGTGACAGGCGTTGCAGACCGACACCTTCATCTCCGACTGTGTGGAGCGGGTTTTGAAGCTGTTGCCGCAGGAACAGCTGACGTTGCAATCATCGTACTTCGGATGAATGTCTTTTTTCATGAGCGAACACCTCCAATGCAAATCGGTTGAAAACGAGGCGTCCTTACAAGGAGTCTCGTGTTTGTCCATATCCATCGCGAGAGCGACGCAAAACATTATAGTACCGTTTCGCGTAAAGCGCAAGCGAGGAGAAAGCGCCTGCCGCACCTTGTCAATCGATGTGTGAGAATTCCTCTGGCGGTCTTCCGTAGTGCTTCCCGTCCGGATGCGTCCAAAGGGAATCCGTTGTCCGGAAGCCGGTGTCGCTTGAGTCCGTGTTTTCCACCTGGAATCATGTAAAAGCAGACGGTGTTGAATGGTTTGCGATGAGAGTAAGCCTGGCTCTGCCGGATGTCTTTCTGATGCGGGTGCGCTCGGTACATGGAAACACCTTCCGGTTCGATGTCGCCTTGCCACTCTGACTTTACCGAACGAGGACGATGTCGTATTCCTGGAGCCGAAAATCGATCGAAAGAGGACGACTCATATCGGGGAGAATGGTTTTATCGATGTCTATCTCGACCGAAGAGGTTCTTTAATCCTTTGAATCGAGTGATGTCTGAAAGATATTTTTGATGACCAGCATGGTGTACGTCCTGCCGATATTTTCGTAGAAATAATTCATCAGTCGTTCCAGGTCGTTGTTGTTGGCGACATGTATCTCCACCATGTAATCGTATTCACCCGATATCATCCAACAGTTGAAGACTTCGTCGAGATCTCTCAAAAAATCGGGCGTACCGTGCATGATTCGGTCGTCCTTCAGCAGAATGAACGCGTGAAGAGAATAGCCGAACTTGCTCCAGTCAATCTCGGTGTTGTAGGAGACGATGACTTCCTTGTCCTCCATCTTCTTCGTCCTTTCATACACGGATGAAGGGGAGAGCGAAACATAGTCTCCAAGAGTTTTGTAGGAAATCCTGGAGTTATCCTTCAATTTCCAAGCAATTTTGAAATCTGTTTCGTCCATCTCCGGTTTGGGCATCCTGATCATCTGAAATTCCTCCTTAAATTTTTGATGCCGTCCGACACGATTCGGGCCGGAGAGAATATTGAAGAGGCGACCCAGGAAAGCATCGCGACAAGAAACGGACCAGCCCTTTCAAACCGGCATGCGAGATCACATACGTCGGCAGCCTTGGGCTGGTCTCGTCTCAGATCGATGTCTGTCGAGTTGCCGGCTATCTTTCTTCGATCAACGTGCTCATCCTGAAAACGACGCCGCGTTTTGCAAGTTCCGGCATGAGATACGCATAAAAACGTTCGTTGTCTGCCAACATTTCCGGCGCGTGAAAACCGGGTTCGGATATTATACCTTCTACGATTGCCCTGAGGGTCACCGAGCATGAATATCCGGTCGTGCGGGCCATCGAATGAATCATCATGGTCTCGTCGAATCTGTCGACGAGTTCCCACGTGTACGTTACATCATCGTCACCCCTGGGGCCTTTGGAGATGACCCTCATGACGGTCAGGTCCCTGTCTCCTTTTTCGGGACGAAGCTGCCATCTAGGGCGCAACATCTCGGTGGTTAACTCGAACGGAATCATCTCAACGCCGTTTACCTTGACCGGCTCCTTGTCGAAGCATCCGGCTGCTTTCAATACGTTGATCGTGTCCACATAGCCGGGCCAGCGTATCGTTTTCTCGGCGACGAACCTGCCTTTGATGTTTTGGGCCGCAGAGCGGAGCCCGTCCGTAAAGAACGCTTCTAATTTTCCGATCTCTTTAAATTCGATCTCCTCCAGGCCACTCAGTGCGGGAACCTCGGCCTGTTTGCCGTTTTCAACATACTTTGCAGGCATGCAATACTCCTGCATCGTATCTTCGAGGCAGAATACGGTTCGATAATTGAAAGGGGGATCCATTTTTTCCGGGATACCTCCCACGTAGATGCACCCAAAATCCAGTTCGTCCAACATCGAGGCTCCTCTTGCCACCAGATAGTTCGACATGCCCGGCGCGATTCCCATATCGAAAACCGCGACGGAGCCCGTTTTTTTCGCCAATGCGTCAAGCCCCTCGCTGTGTAGATACCCCGACGGGCTTACGTAGTTTTTGCCGCTCTCCAGGATTTGTCTCTGTACCGGACCTTCCAGATGGCTTGGTAAAAGACCGCAGACGATGTCGGCCTCTTTTGCTGCTTCCGCGAGAGCCGATTCGTCGCATGCGCTCTTCTGTATTTTCCTGATATTGGGTCGGTTTTCGAGAAGAGCCAGTGCATCGGCGAGGGGATCCATCACCGCGACTTCGTCAAAGTCCTCGGAAAGGTCGGTTGCCACCGTTCTGCCCATAAGTCCGCATCCCAGAATCAATACTTTTCTCATCACAATTCGCCTCCTGCTTTTTTCTTTTTCCCGAAAAGACGCTCCAGATGACGCTCGCTATACTTCAATCTTATCGTATTCCTTCGCTCCCCAGAGTTTCTTCGGCCCTTCGTAGTCTCTTACGATCGCCAGGAATTTTTTCGAAAGCCAGACGACGGCGATTAAGTTGAAAAATGTCGGAAGCGCCGAAGATATGTCGACGACGAGCCAAGCGTACGCGAGATCGACATTCCAAACATCGATCATCAAGGCGATGAGAAACCCGTACAGGGGCGTGGAGAGCTCGAGGAATTTGATCATGTATCGCTTGATTTTCGAATGATTTTTAAAAACGTACTCGACGATGCCCTGGTAATAAGAGAACCAACCGGTCACTGTCGTCCAACAGAACAGGAAAAGGCTGATGCTGATAAAATATGGAGAGAAGCGACCGATACCATGGGCGAACGATCTCGATGTAAGCGTGGCTCCCGCTTGGCCGGAACTCCACTCCCCGGTCACCACGATGACGAGTCCGGTGATCGTACAGATTATCATCGTGTCTATGAACACTTCCATGATTCCCCACATCCCCTGCTCCACGGGATGTTTGTTGTCCGCAGCCGCATGGATCATCGGACTGGTTCCCCAGCCGGCTTCGTTGCTGAAAAGTCCGCGTGCGATACCTGTCCTTGCGGTCAGCATGATCGTTGAACCGGCAAAGCCACCCACTGCCGCGGCGGGCGTAAACGCCGACGTTACGATAAGGGCAATAGCCGACGGCAGTTGCGAGACATTGAGTACGATCACATAAAGGCCAAAGAGAATATAAAGAGCGGACATGAGAGGCATCATGAGCGCGGCGAATTTTACGACTCTTTTCAGCCCTCCAAGAATCACGATCCAGCACATGGCGCTGAAAAACGCGGAACAATAGAGGGCTCTTATACCCGTGAGTTCCTGCAGAGATTCCCCCACAGTGAAAGATTCCGGAGCGAGAATGAGCTGCAGGAAAATACCGCTTCCAAAGAGTATGGCGAGAATCCACCAGAGTTTGCATTTTGGACGGATGCCTTTTTCGATGTAGAACAAAGGACCCCCTACATATCTGCCGTCGGATTCTGCGTCTCTGTAGTATACGGCCAAGGTGACCTCGACCATTTTTGTCATCATACCGACCATGGCTGTTATCCACATCCAAAAGATGGCACCCGGGCCCCCCAAGGCAACGGCGCTGGCGACCCCTCCGATGTTTCCTGAACCGATCGAGCCGGCGATGGCGACGCTCGCCGCCTGGTAAGGGAGGATTTTGGAGGAGTCGCTTTCCTCTTTTGTGTTTTTTGGGAAAAAACAATATCGGAAAGCGTCGGTGAAATGTCTTATGTGCCAGAATTTGGATATGACACAAAGATAAACTCCCGCACCGATAAGAGTGACCTGAAGTGGCGGTCCCCATAAAATGGCAACGATGGAGTCCAAGATCTGTGCAATCATGACGACACCTCCTCGAGAAGTTGGGAATCATCATTAGTTAACCATATTTTAATAAAATAACAACAAATATATTTCTATATACCTGGTTTTTGATGTGGGATTGTTCCGAAAAGTCTGTTTTGAATCGAATAATATTCGACATGAAAGAACCTACAAAGGGTAAGTTCCGTTCATTCGACGGGCCGGTCCATGTTGACTGCGCGAATATGCTAGCTACAGCGATGTGTTTTGGTTTGCTTGCCGCCTTTAATAACGTCCGAGAACCATCTTGCAGGACGATTGGGCGAGGTCTTCGGGAACTTCCGTGTAGTTACCGTCGAAGCAGGCCGTGCACAAGGCGTTTTGCGGGAGGCCGATGGCCTCGATCAGATCGTCTTTACCGAGATAGCGGATGGAGTCCGCGCTGACGGTCTCGGCGATCTCCTCCAGAGAATGTTTTGCGGCGGCGAGATCCCCTTTCGAAGGGGTGTCGAGGCCGTAAAAGCATGGATACCGGACGGGAGGCGAGGAGATTCGAAGGTGTATCGCTCTCGGTTCGCACTCTCGGATCATGGATACCACCAGGCCCGCGGTCGTTCCACGTACCAGCGAGTCGTCGACCAAAATCGCACTTTTATCCGCGAACAGCTCCGGGCTCGGATTGAGCTTGATCCGAACGCCGAGTTCGCGGACGCGCTGAGTCGGCTGGATGAAGGTCCGGCCGACGTATCGGTTTCGTATCACGGCCGCCTCGAATGGGAGCCCCGCGGCCTCCGCATAGCCCAGGGCGGCGGTGGTACCGCTGTCGGGAAGGCTCGCGACGAAATCCGCGTCTTCGTCTTTCATGTGTCCGTTCACCGCGCAACACTCTCCGTTGCGGCGGCAGGCGAGGCGGCGTCCCATCTCCTGACGGGTTCTATAGACGGACCTGCCTTCGATCACGCTGTCGGGGCGCGCGAGGTAGACGAATTCGAACGAACAGAGGCGACGGACCTCCGAGGAGGGGCACAGCCGAAAGGAGTGTAAACCGCTCTCGTTGATCAGAAGCATCTCCCCTGGCTCGATGTCGCGTACCAGCGTGGCTCCGAGAAGACCGAACGCACAGGATTCCGAGGATACGTAGTAGTTGTCTTTCCGTCGACCAAGGGCGAGCGGTCTGTAGCCGAGCGGGTCGCGTGCGGCGACGAGCCCCTCTTCGAGCAGGACGACCAAGCTGAAAGCGCCTCTTGCTTGTTCCAGAGCCGCTCCTAGAGCCTCCAGAGGACGTTTGTCCGGTTGGTGTGCCACAAGATGCAGGATCGCCTCGGTGTCTCCGGTGGACTGGAATATGGCTCCACGGCGTTCGAGCGTTTCGCGCAATTCACGTTGATTCGTGAGGTTGCCGTTGTGTGCGATGGCAATCGGTCCCTGTGCGTAGTTGGCTGCGATGGGTTGGGCATTTTGCGGCAGGGAGCCGCCCGATGTGGCGTAGCGCACATGTCCGATCGCGGCCGAGGCAGGGGTCTCGGAAAGGGTACCTTGGTGCAGCGCTTCGTGGACGAGCCCCATTCCCTTCCTCACGTGAACACGTCGATTGCGGTCGATCCAGGCGATCCCTGCCGATTCCTGTCCCCGGTGTTGCAGCGCGGAGAGGCCGAGATAGACCTCCTCCGCCACGAAATCGCCCTTGCTGTAGGCGCCGAAGACGCCACACATTACGACGGCTTCTCCTCGTCCGGTGCTTCGAGCAAGCCCTTCCCACCGGAGTAGGTCCACGCAAGGACGTCGAGAGGAATCTCCGCCGTTCCTTCGATCTTGAGCGTATCCCCGCTCACGCGGCCGAGCGAGATGAGCGGATAGTCCTTCCATGTTTCGATGAATTTATCCCTCTCTTCGGGGGAGACGAAGTAGACGGCTCTCGGCCCGCCTTCTCCGAAGAGTGAAGCGAGCGTATCTCCTTTTCCGAAATCAAGGGTCATTCCGACACCGGATGCCACCGCTTCCTTCGCGATCGCCACGGCGGCGCCGCCGCCCGCGACGACCCGGACGCTGTGCGCAAGCTTTCTGCGAGAGGTGAAGACCGCACGTTTTGTGAACTCCTTTTCCATCTTGGCATCGTAAGTGTGCGTCGCTCCCCTGGGTTCTTCGTCTCGCTTGGAGTGGTGGACGGAACAGAGCCTCTGCCAGCGTGACGCGCCGATGGAGCCGGCTTTTTCTCCCACGAGAAAGACGAAATCCCCTTCCTGGGCCTTCCCGCAGGGAATATAGTAGGTAAAGTGAGGAACGATGCCGACCGATACCACCAGGGGCGTCGGATATATGCCGCCGCGGCTCGTCTCGTTGTACAGGCTGACGTTTCCGGAGACCACGGGACACTCCATGTCGCGGCATACCTCCGCGAGTCCTCTGACGCATTCGGTGAGGACGTAAAAATTCTCCGGGTTTTCGGGCGAGGGGAAGTTGAGGCAGTTCGTCATGCCGAGCGGTTCGGCTCCGGAAGCGGCGAGCATTCTCAGGGACTGGGCCATGGTCTCGGCGGCCCCGAGGAACGGATCAGCGCCGACC
>DAIPHL010000031.1:0-16689 GCA_036771375.1 Synergistaceae bacterium
GGGCGCCCGTCCCCTGTCCCAGTATCGTGCTGCCTACGACGAATTCGCTGATGCCGGCGATGTCCACGTCGCTTCCTGCAACCCCGAGGAGCTTCCCGTTCTTGCCGTAGACGGCCTTCGCCGCGGTCAGAACGGTCTTCCCCGTCACCACGTCGCGATAGGGTCGCGTAAACGCGACGGAGCCCTTCGGCGCCGCCACGGCCTCCTTGTACCAGGGCCTGTTCCGGGCGTCGAAGTCGCTCGGTTCCTGCCACTTGCTGCCGATCGAGAACTTCCCGTCTTTCTCCCAGCCGAAGTAGGCCTCGACGACGCCGCGATCCTTGCAATCCTGCAGAACGGATGTCGCCAGCTCCTCCACTCCGGCCTCGTCCATGTTCATGGTTTCCACGGCGAAGGAGACGGAAGCGGCATAGGATTCGGTGACGCCGGCCATCGTGTCCAGCTTGTCCTCCACGATCAGGGCCGTATCCTTCACCCCCTCGATGCCCGCGTGGTTCAAAAGACCGTTCAACGCGCTGCTCCCCCGCACATACGTCACGCCCGTCATCGTCAGAACCGCGACAAAGATCACCAGTGTCATCAGAAAAAGTTTAAACCGAATCGACAAAATAATACCTCCTTAAGTAATGTGACGAGTACAAAAATTGAAAAACATGCATTTCACTATATTGCGTTCCGCGTGTTTCGTCAACAATCCAAGGAAGAGAAAATGAGCAAGAACGATCAAGAAAGACAGACGGAACGAGATGATTCTTCCGAGGGGAAAGGTCCGCTCGCCCGCCCGCTCTTTTCCTCACGTCAGAATCAAGTCGACTCTTCCCGACGGGAAAAGGGACGGCGCTGCCAGGAGATTGAAAAACACCGGATGGGACGCAAAATCGTGCGACTCTTTGAAGCCATGTACACATAGAGAAGGGTATCCTCCAGGGATACCCTTCTTGTGTTTTCTGTCCGTTTGATCTCTGTCTCCCCGGTATCGCTTTACTTCAGCCGGCCCTTTTGAGGAGAGTAATGGGTGTGCAGCAGATGATGCGCCCTCTCTCCAAGGGGTTTGCCCATCCACGTGTCGTACAGCTCTATGATCGCCGGATTCTCGTGCGACTTGCGGTACTTCATCTTCGCATCCGCGTCGTAAATCGCGCCGATACGATCCAGACGCACATCCTCGTCGGTCGGATACGGCTGGCCGCCGCCACCGATGCAACCACCCGGACAGGCCATGACTTCGACAAAGTGATAATCGGCCTCCCCCGCCTTGACCTTCTCGATCACCTTCTGTGCGTTGCGCAGCGTATGCGCGACCGCCACCTTGAGGATGACGCCATCGCCGAGGTCGATGTTGCTCTCTTTGATTCCGGTGAGTCCGCGAACATCCTTGAAATCGATGTTCTCGAGCGTTTTCCCCGTGTAGGCCTCGTATGCCGTGCGCAAAGCGGCTTCCATGACTCCACCGGTGGCGCCGAAGAGTTGGCCTCCTCCCGTGGACAGACCCATCGGTGCATCGTAATCCTCCTCCGGCAGAGCGAGGAAGTCGAGCCCCAGTTCTTTGATCATCCGCGCGAGCTCGCGGGTCGTTATGACGATATCGACATCACGATAGCCGCTGTCGGCGAGCTGTGGGCGGGTCGCTTCCCATTTCTTCGCGGTACAGGGCATGACGGAGACGGAGACGATCTTCGCAGGGTCGATCCCCGCTCGCTCCGCATAGAAGGTCTTGACCGTCGCGCCGAACATCCCCTGGGGAGACTTGGCGGTCGAAAGATGGGGGATGATCTCCGGATACATCGTCTCGACATAGTTCACCCAACCCGGCGAACAGGAGGTGAACATCGGGAGCACTCCGCCGTTTTTGATACGATGCAGGAGTTCGTTTCCTTCTTCCATGATCGTCATATCGGCGGCAAAATCGGTGTCGAAGACCTTGTCGAATCCCATCCTGCGAAGGGCCGCGACCATCTTTCCGGTGACGATGCCGCCCGACTTCATGCCGAACGCCTCTCCGAGCGCGACGCGCACCGACGGAGCGGTCTGCACGACGACGTGTTTGTCGGGATCGTTGATGGCATCCCATACCGCCTGGGTGTCATCCTTTTCCGTCAGAGCGGCTGTCGGACAGACGGATGTGCACTGACCGCAGTAACTGCACGCGACGGCGTCGAGACCGAGACCGAACGCAGGCTCCACGATGCTGTCAAACCCACGGTTGGTGGAGCTGTAGATGTCGAGCCCCTGACGCTCCGAGCACGCGCGCACGCAACGGGAACAGAGGATGCACTTCTCCGGATCGCGGCAGATGGACGGATTTCCTGTGTCCTTTTCGGCTTTGCGCTTCTCCCCGTGGAAGCGAACCCTGCGAATACCGAGATCGGCCGCGATCTTCTGGAGCTCGCAGTTGTTGTTTTTGACGCAGAAGAGACAGTCCTCCGGGTGATTCGCGAGCATCAGCTCGACAATGGTCTTGCGGGTCTCTCTCACCTGCGGCGTATTGGTGTGGACGACCATTCCCTCGGCGACGGGATACACACAGGACGCGACAAGCGACTTGGCTCCCTCGACGGCGACAACGCAGACGCGGCAACTGCCTTCCCGAGAAAGCTCGGGATGGTAGCACAGATGCGGGATGTCCATCCCGACCATACGCGCAGCCTGTAGTATGGTGTAGCTCTTGGGGACAGAGATCTCCTGTCCGTCTATCGTCATTTTCACAGTCGTTTCATTTGCATTGACCATCTGGTTCTCTCCTCCTTCCCATTAACCTTTATCGATCGCCTTGAAGGGGCACTTGGTCTGGCAGGCCCCGCACTTGATGCAGACGCTCTGGTCGATCACGTGCATACCCTTGATCTCGCCGGAGATGGCGTCAACCGGGCACACCTTCTTGCAGAGGCCGCAGCCGCGGCACTTCTCCGTGATCGTATACCCGACCATGGCCGAACATGCTCCCGCCGGACACTTGTGGTCCTTGATATGAGCCTCGTACTCTTCACGGAAGAAGTTGAGCGTGGAGAGAACGGGATTCGGCGCCGTCTGCCCAAGGGCGCAGAGAGAACCGGCCTTGATCGATTTGGCCAGGTTTTCGAGAAGGGGGATGTCCTCCTCCTTGCCCTCGCCATCACAGATACGGTTGAGTATCTCGAGCATTCTCTTCGTTCCTTCGCGGCACGGCGTGCACTTTCCGCAGGACTCGTCCTGCGTGAAGTTGAGGAAGTACCTCGCCACGTCGACCATGCAGGTCGTCTCGTCCATCACGACAAGCCCTCCGGAGCCCATCATGGCCCCCGCTTTTATGAGGGATTCGTAGTCTATTGCCAGATCCAGCAGCTTCTCCGGTATGCAGCCGCCCGAGGGGCCGCCGATCTGCACCGCTTTGAACTTCTTGCCGTCGGGAATCCCGCCGCCGATGTCGTAGATGATCTCGCGCATGGTGATCCCCATCGGGACTTCGGCAAGACCGGTGTTGTTGATCTTACCCGTCAGGGCGAAGACCTTGGTCCCCTTGCTGGTCTCGGTTCCCTGGGCGGCGAAATGAGCGGCCCCATCGCGCATGATGGACGGGACATTGGCGAACGTCTCCACGTTGTTGATGTTGGTCGGCTTACCCCAGAGGCCGGAGACGGCAGGAAAGGGCGGACGCGGACGCGGCATCCCGCGGCGCCCCTCTATGGAGGCGATGAGGGCCGTCTCCTCGCCGCAGACGAACGCCCCGGCCCCTTCCTTGATGTGAAGATCGAAGGAGAAATTGCTCCCCAGGATGTCCTTTCCGAGGAGTCCGGACTCTTTCGCCTGGACGATGGCGTTGCGAAGGCGTTTGATGGCAAGTGGATATTCAGCGCGACAGTAGATATAGCCTTCGTCCGCTCCAACGGCATATCCGCAGATCGCCATGCCTTCGATGATTCTGTGGGGGTCGCCCTCAAGAACGGAACGATCCATGAAGGCGCCCGGGTCTCCCTCGTCCGCGTTGCATATGACGTATTTTTTGTCGCCGGCGGAGCCTCGGGTAAACTGCCACTTGAGACCGGTCGGAAAACCGCCGCCGCCCCGTCCACGGAGCCCCGAAGCCTTGATCTCCTCTATGACCTCTTCCGGCTTCATGGCAAGGGCTTTCGCGAGACCTTCATAGCCGTCGGCACCGATGTATTCCTCGATGGATTCGGGATTGATATGTCCGCAATTGGCGAGCGCATATCGCTGCTGCTTCTTGTAAAACGCGATTTCGTCATAGTTGGGAACGGTTGCGAGAGTGGCGGGCTCCTTGTAGAGCAGACGCTCTACGACGCGGCCCTTCGTGAGGTGTGCCTCGACGATCTCCTCGACGTCTTCGGGCTGTACACGAACGTAGAAGACGCCCTCCGGATACACGATAACAAGCGGCCCCATCTCACAAAGACCGTGGCAACCCGTTTCGACGACCTTTATTTCCTGCTCCATACCCTTCGAAGCAAGTTTTTCACGCAGCAGCGGGATGATCTCTCTCGACCCGGACGAAGAACAGCCGGTACCGCCGCAGACAAGGACATGCGCTCTTGCAAGCTTCTCCATGATGTATTCCTCCCGTCCCCTCTCTATAGCTTGGCTACGACGAGCTCGCTGACGATCCGCCCGTTGACGATATGGTCCGAAACGATTCTGGGAACGTCTTCGGGCTTCACGTTTCCATATGTAACCCTCGGCTCTCCGGGGCGAACCACATCGACAAGAGGTTCTTTCTGACACATGCCGATGCAGCCGGTCTGAAGGACGGAGATGTTATGCAAACCGCGTTTTGCAAGCTCGTCCATGATTGCCGTCATGATCGTGCGGGCTCCGGCAGCGATGCCACATGTGCCCATTCCCACGATAATCTGGGTACCGCTCTCATGTCGGGCGGCTGTTTCGCTTTTCGCCTGTTCTTTGATTTTACGAAGATCTTCCAAACTCTTCACGGCCATAGCAGTTACCTCGCTTTCCTCGTTCTTCCCTTATTGAAGCCTTCGGCTAATTGTATTTATCAAGGATGCCTTTGATCGCTTCCGGCGTGAGGCGTCCGTGAGTATCGTCGTTGATCATGATGACCGGGGCGAGTCCGCAACATCCGATGCAGGCGACCGTCTCGAGGGTAAAACGAAGATCTTTCGTGGTGACCTCCTCCCCTTCGAGGCCCAGACAACTCGAGAGCTCGTTGAGGATCGCCTTCGCCCCGCGCACGTGGCAGGCCGTTCCCTGACAGGAACGGATGATGTTGCGTCCCCGCGGCTCCAGATGGAATTGGGCGTAAAACGTGACCACCCCGTAGACCTGGCTGATCGGAATGCCGACCTTTTCGCCGATGCGAATCAACACCTCCCTCGGAAGGTAGCCGAACATGTCCTGGGCTCTCTGCAAAATCGGGATCAGTGTTCCCTTCTTGCTACCGAGCTCCGCCAGGAGTTCGTCCAACTGGGCAAAATCCTTCTCCGCGAAATTCTCTCCCATTACGTCTCCTCCTCCTGTCGCAGAGTGCTTTCACTATACTCCAGCAACCCTGCTTGCGCTAATGTGATGCCTTGTTCTTTCTTACATTTGTTTACGGTCGGGACTTTGCGAACAACTGCGCAAATTAAAACATTTGGCATAAGCTTATACTACCCAATACGAGCCAATAAAGCAAGAGAATATTTACGTCGTTTTTTGAAAATCAACGCAACTCTATACAATTGTTTGTTTCCGCATACTTTTTCCGAAAGAGACTTTCGTGTGATTCGGCACTTTACGACCTCGATCTTATCTTGTATATTTTTATTGTTCCAAGGGGCACCGTTTTAAATTTTCATGTACCGCCCTCCGACAATCCGCCACGGCGGCATACTCCCCGCCGTGGACGCATACGATACAAAAGGCGAGCGTCGATTCCGTTCAAGTCACCGGTTCTTTTATGTTCTTCAACATCGAGGAGGTTCCGTACATGGCGAAGCAATGGAAAGACGATTTGACCGAACAGCTCTGTCGCGCTTTTCTAACCCTCGAAAGCGTCGAGGAGGTTTACGACTTTCTGGAGGACATCGCGACGATCCCGGAGATCAAGACCCTTGCGCAGAGGCTCAACGTGGCAAAACTGATCCTGGATGGCCATTCCTACATCAAGATAACGAAGAGTTCCGGCGCGAGCACCGCAACCATCAGCCGGGTCAAAAAAACGGTGGAACAGGGCAAAGACGGCTTCGCAACCGTCCTTGCCCGAATGGAGAGGAATTGAAGTGACTCGAAGAATCGCTTTTCTGACAAAGGGGGAGACCCCTTTCGGCCGAAAGCTCTGCACTGCGCTCGCGCACCTGGGGTATTCGATCGGATTCACGTGTTCGAAGGAGAGCTCTTGCGATCTTCAAAAAGCTGTGGAATCGGCGGGCGGATCGGCACTGGCTCTTGCCGTAACCGACTTCGACGCAAGCACCCTCTCCGAAGCGGTCGTCACCACAGTCGAACACTTCGGACGACTGGATGTCCTGGTCTTCCTGACAGACCCGCCGTCCGGCGCCTCGAACATGCTTCTGGATCTCGACGAAGGAGACTGGGATTCCTGCATGAACCGGGGGGCGAAGGGATTTTTCCTTCTTGCAAAATACGCGCTTCCATATCTGATCGACGGCGAAACCTCGCACGTCATCGTGTTCGAACCTCCGCGAGGAGGCGACGCGAGAGAACCGAACGCCACCGAGGGTGCAAGCGACGGAGCGTTGGCGGCCGTGCTCTTTGGAATTTCGGAGGAGCTCGCCTCCTGCGGCATCAAGCTCACCTACAGAAACCATCGGGAGATCGCGGAAGCGGAGTCCGATCCGACGACGCTGCTGGAGCGGATCCTACCCGTCACCCCCCGGGAATAGCGAATCGCGTTCTTTTTTCCCGACGCATTCCTCCACGCCCGCCTGGAGCGGTCAGGACAACTCCAGGCGGCGCATGTTCATCTCCTTCATGTCGCACCAATCGAGAACCCCCGTCTTGACCTCCTCGGGCCGGCAGAGAACCCGAATCGCCAAAGAAGTCTCCAGCGCGGCCGCAAAGGCGGGGGTAAACGGCGGGTTGCCGGTCAGGAGCTCCACCCCGCGGTCCGGTGCATCGGGAAAGAGCTCCCACGGCGCGTGATCGTCGGGGCCGAAGACCCCCACCTGCGCCCACATGCCTCCGATCGCGCCATGTACGAAGGGAATTCCGCTCTTCCTGCAAAATTCATAAACAACGGAGCGGGCTGCGTTGTTATCCAGCGCGTCGATCGCAACGTCGATTCCTCCCAGACAAAGAGGTGCGTTTTCCTCGTCTATGTAACACGTAAACGTCCGGACGTCCAAGGCCGAATCGATCGCAAGCACTCGCTCCTTCGCCGATTCGGCCTTGCCTCTTCCGAGATTCGACTCCAGACAGAGAAGTTGTCTGTTGAGATTTCCCTCCGAAAAACAGTCTCCGTCGACGAGAACGAGACACCCCATACCCACCCGTGCCAGCATCTCCACGACGAAGCCCCCCAGGCCGCCGAGACCGACCACCGCGACGGTGGATTCGAGCAGCTTTATCTGGCCATCGAGACCGATCGTCCCCATATTCCGCTCGTATCTCGACGGACAGATGCCATGAGAGAGCGCAAAGATCTCCCCCGTCCTGTACGCGATGCCCAGTTCAGCCGCGAGAGATCGACAGACGAGGGAGGAGACGACGGGACAGGGGCTTCCTTCGAAAGCTTCCGCACGTTCGCGAAGCCGCGTGAGAAATGTCTCGTACCGGTTTCGATCATGGGAGGACAATGCCATTCACCTCTTTTCAGCGCGTGGTATCATTATACGATAAAACGACATGGGGGTATCGCACGTGCACTTCACGGTCGAAAGAGCGATAAAGGAGCTCCGAACGGCTCTCGTCGACAAAAGAGGCCGGCCGAGGGTTTTCGCTCTGATGAGCGGAGGGGTGGACTCGAGCGCGGCCGCGCTTCTCGCCCTGCATGCGGGGCTCGACGTAACCGGCGTCATCATGAGGCAGGCGGAGGACGAGTCCTCGATCGCCTCGGCGGCTCGGATATGCGGGAAACTCGGCATCGACCTCTGGAACTTCGATCTGAGGGACGAGTTCAGACGCTTGGTACGGGAACCTTTCAAAGAGGCCTACGAGAGGGGGCGGACGCCCAATCCCTGTGTGCTCTGCAACCCGAAGATCAAGTTCGGTCTGCTCCTCGACGAAGTCGCCCGGCGCTTCGGGAGAGACGACTTTCCGGTCGTCAGCGGGCACTACGCGAAAATCGTTCGAACGGGCGGCGCGGCCTCACTTTTCAGAGGCGACGAGCCCTCCCGCGATCAGAGTTATTTTCTCTGCATGCTGCCGCCGACTTGCCTGCAACGTCTTTTTCTGCCGATCGGCGCATTCACGAAAGACCGGACCCGTGAGATCGTCCGGACGCTGGGCGATGGAAGCGAATTGTTCGAAGAGCTCTCGTCCAGGGAAGACAGCATGGAGATCTGTTTTATGAAAGAGGGATACGGTCGTTCCTCGCTTTCGGCTTTGGGACGACGGGGTCGGATCGTCGATCAAGAGGGACGCACCCTCGGCCTACACGATGGGATCGCCCATTACACGATCGGACAGAGGAGAGGACTCGGCATCGCTTCGAAGGAACCGCTCTTCGTGACGGACATCCTGCCGGAAAGCGACACGCTGGTAGTCGGCGACCGGGAATCGGCCATGACCGAGACGGTGGACGCCGAGGACATCAACGTACTGGCGCCGGACGCCTACGCGGAGGGTGCGATGCTGACGGGCAAGATTCGATCTCAGGGCGTTCCCACCCGGTGCCTGGTTCAAAGATCGGAGGGTTCCAGGGTGCGCGTCGTCTTCGAGAAACCGCTCTTCGCACCCGCACCCGGCCAGTACCTGGTCCTTTACGACGGAGAGCGCCTGGTGGCGGGCGGAGTGATCGTAAAGCGTCCTCTTCAGGGGATGGGACCGGCCCGACCCGGTCGCTTCAAAGGAGAGCCGGCAGGCGTTGTACCCGCCGATACAGATTACGGCGACCATCAGCAGGATAAAGAGCCGTCTCACGGTGGCGACCCGCATCCGCCTGTTCACGCTTCGACCGAGGAACGCTCCGCCGATCCCGCCGAAGATCATGAGCGACAGCGTCCTTACCTCGAAGGGGGGGACGGAGCCGCTCAGGAAGGCAAAGAGCGTGCCGGCGAGCTGCGAGAACAGGATCACATAGAGCGAGTTTGCGGCGGCGCTCTTCGTGTCCATCGAAAAGAGGAACGAAAAGAGCACCAGGTTGACCGGTCCACCACCGATGCCGACAAAGGCCGACAGAACACCCAGCGCTCCCCCGGCAAGAAAACAGACGGCTGTGGAGCGCACCCGATGGGTTTCGATCCTGCCTTCGTTCCATGTGTACAATAGGGCTGCGAGGAGGGTGAGGACGAGGAGCGCGGACTGAAACGCCCCGGCCGCCTCCGAGCCGAAAGCCTCCGCCGAAAGGTGAAAGGCCCTCTGGCCGACGGCGCCCCCTGCCACGGCGCCGAACGCAAGCGGCGTACCGGTACGGAACACGATCCCCTCCCGGCCGCGAAGCATCGCGAAACAGACCGAAGCGGCGGACATCGAGAGGACGGTACACCCCGACAGGAAACTCGTCGTCTCCACGTCCAGCTTCCCCAGAGAGTCAAGAAGAGGCTTGATCACGATGCCGCCGCCAATGCCGCAGATCGAACCGATAAAAGAGGCAATGAGCGCCACGACGAAAAAGATCACGCCATGCAAAGAGCCCCTCTCCCTTCTCCCGTACGGCTAAAACACCACGCCCGCTCTGTTCATGACATGTTTGAGGCTCGCCCGTACGCCCGGGGTCCGGTACGGATGTCCGATGGAGTCGATCTTGCCGCGGGCGACCTCGCCGGAGGGGACCACCTTGATGTAATAATGCTGCTCGAAACCCTCGTCGACCGATATCGCCGTTATGAGCGCGGTCCCATCCTCGGCGAAGAAGACCTTTCGAAACGTGACGCGGTAGTGCGCTTCCCGGAGCGCATCTCCCTCGATCGCGGCGAGTCTCTCCCTGAAAGCGCCCGCATCGCACAAGCCCGTCATCTCCACCGAAGCGTCCTCCCCCTCGTCTTTTTCCTCGAACGCGAGCACTCGATCACAGGCGCCCTCCTTTTCGGCCCGGAAGACGTATGTATCCCGTCCTTGCTCGGCCCACTTCCGTTCGTACTTGGTAGCGATGTCCCTGGGCGGATTGAGAAGGACGGGACCGGCTCGAAAATGCCCGTCGTTTCCGAATACCCTTTTCGTCTCCTCCGCGTACCAATCCACGTCTGTGGCCAGGGTAAAGGAACCGCCCGTCACGAGCGACGAGGCGATGACCCTCGCAAAAAGAGGGGTTGTGACTCTGCGCTCTTCGTGCCTCTTCTTCGGCCAGGGGCAGGGAAAATTCATGTGGATCTCGGAGATCGAAGCGGGTTCGAAGGCGTACGCGAGCAGGTAACGCGCATCCCCATGTAACAGCCGCACGTTGTCGAACCCGGCGGCCAGAACCCGGCGGGCCGCCTTCGTCAGGCACCACTGCGAGACCTCTACGCCGACGACCAGAGCATGCGGACGTGTCGCGGCCAGATGCTCCAGATACTCTCCATTGCCGAAACCGATCTCGACGATGAGAGGGGGTGTACTCCCCTCCCCAAGACGCACATCGCGCGACGTCCGTAAAATCCCTTCGAAGTTCCAGTACAATTCCCAACCTCCGAGAACGGTTCCCTTGGAGGGAATCGCTACATCCCCTCTATCCGCACGATGTAGTTCGTCAGAGAGTGTCCTTTCATCTTGAGCGCTCTCATGTCGATCACGCTGTCGGGCTCTCCCGTCTGCTTCGCGGCAAGACGCGCATAGCCCCTGACGTCGCCGCTTCCGGTCCGGAAAACGGCGTCATATCGCCCCTCCCCGCCGGACGTCGGCGTGAAGAGAAAGCGCACCTCGCCCCTTGTGCATCCCGGTTTTTTGCACATCACCACGCCGAGATACCGGACCTTCGGAAAGACGCCGAAGTCGTTTCGCACGATCGCCACCCTGTAACTCCGGGACGCTCCCCAGACCGGATACCAGTTGTGGTATACGCCCCAGTAGCCTTCGATCGGGTCGCGCCCTGCGCGGAGAGAGCGCTCCTTCGCCCGGTCCGGATCGACGATCACGGGCGCGGCGAAAGCCCGGGAGGCAAAGCAGACAACCAGGACAACGCAGAGCAGAAAAGAGGAGCAGGGTCGGCTGCCCCTCGTTCTCTTCGCTTCCATTTCCACCCCTCGTTCAGTTCTTCATGAACCAGTTGTAAATCATGCTCTTACCGTCCTTCAGGTCGACCGGAGACGACGTCGGCAGGCCGGGTATGTTGAGCGCGTTCGTCATGCCGGCGATGCCCTTCGCGTCCTTCTTGCCGATCACATCGTTCTTCGCCTGTTCCGCCAGGGTTTTGTCGAGAACGTCCCACACCACGATCAGGGAATCCCGTCCCCCCTGGCGGGAGAGGCTGAGGGAGTTGATCTTCGTCCCCGCAAGGGAGATATACTTCTTTCCGTCCTTCCAGCGCTCGGCCTTCCCCGTCTTGACATTCAGGGCATAGAGGCGGCTCGTGCCGGCGATTCGGTTGTCGTCGCACGAACCCTGCGTCGGATTGATGTGCCGCGGTATGAAGGTCGCCACGTACAGGACGCCGTTCATCACGACCGGCTGGGCCGAAGCGTATTCAGCTCCGTACTCGTCCACCGGATTTTTCAGGAACATGTACCACCCCCGTGGCGACGAGGACGAGGAGCTCCCCTGCTCCGGGTCGATCGACTGCATGTCGTCGCGGTACACCGTACCGCTCCCACTCTCGGCCACGGTCAAGCTGAACGAGAAAACCATCTGTCGTTGGTTGCGCAGCCGGGCAGTGTCGTCAAACGGCCCCGTCATGACGTTGTCCCGCGTACCCACGTCGGCCGTCCCGCCCGCAAGCCATATCGAGGGGTCGCTCTTCGTCCTCCCCCGCACGGCGAAACGATACGGCATCGCGTAGCTGTCCGCGTTCTCCGCCTGGGCGCGCGACCGCAGCGTCGCGACCGTCCGGATGCGCCAGTCCTTCATCGAGACGTCATCGCTGCCCGATTTTGTGGATACCTCGAAGACGTTGCCCCGGTTGTCCATCGCCATGATGCGGTCCGTCAGCCAAGAATTTCCCTCCGCCGCAAGCAGTGTAGGCTCCGACGTCATCATGCCCATGAACGGGGCGGTACCCGTCATGGCTTTTCCCACCCGCCAGGAGGTTTCTTTCAGCGAGCCTCCGTTGAAGACCTTCACCCCACCCGTGGTTCCGTCAAACGTCTTCTGCTTCGCAACGTTCGGGTCGATGATGTGCAGAGTGGCCCCCATCTTGCCGTTGTCGTCGACGTTCAGGTTTCTCATCATCCCGCCGGCGAGCACCAGAATGTTCTGGTACCCTCCTCCGGGAAGCTTCGCGATCCCCGTGCCGAGCCTGGGGTTGTCGAAACCGATCTGACGCCATGGGTGCTCATCGGGATTCCCCAGGACGGAGCTCCAATTGACGGCGGCGATACGCAGCGCCACCGGTTCATCCATGCTTTCATCCATCCGAAGAAGCGTGACGCCGCCGTCCCCGGTGTCGAGGGTCTCGCGGTACCAATAGAATTTGGGGTTGTTCGGCCTGGAGACGTTCATCGTGTAAAAACCGTTGCCCCCCCGTCCGAGGGTCGCCATGAGGTACGCTCCCCACCCGCCGATGTCGAAGTACCAGAGGCGCATCGGCCCATCGAGAAGATAAAGCGGGTTCGACGCCATCGTCTGGTTATCGCCGCCGACGGGCGAGTCGTTGATATCCAGCCAACGCAGCCGGCCGGCGTTTTCCGTGAACTTCGTCGAGACGAGGCGATGCGGCAGCAGCACCGACGGGGGAACGATCGCCATCTCCTCGAGGGCGCCCGTGGCCATCCCCTCGTAGCGCGGATTGATCACGTGCAGGACCCCGTCGTTCGTCTGGGCGAACACCCGCGTGGGGATGTTCTGGTTCGCCTGCGCCCACGCCTGGAAACCGGGGAGGTTGGAGGAGGGGGTAGGCTTCTTCACGATCACCACGCCGGAGCGCCCGAAGTCCGCCAGCATGCTCTTTCTCGCGGTCTGTGCGGCGGTCCGGTAGGAGTGGTCGAAGCCGTACAGCCAGTTCACGAGGGCGCGCGAGGGATGCAGCTTGTTCGAGAAAGTCCCCCCGGGAACGTTGCTCGTGTCCATCTGGGAGATCTTCGTTTTCGTCAGCCCGATCATGTCCGCCAACGGGTGAGGCGTTCTGTCTCCGAGGTTGGACGTGTACGGCATCGATTGAAAGGAACTTCCCTTCCAGTACCGCAGATTGCGGGAGCCGGCCGACGAGTCTCGCTGGGCGGTGATGCTCGAGTTGAGCTCCCATTTGCTCGTCATGGTGATGTCGCCTTCCTGGTTCTTGGCCGTTTCGTAGCGCGTCAGGTTCCCCTCCCACTGGTCGAAGCGCCGGATGCGATACTTCGTGGCGAAGAGGTTGAAGTCCTTCTCATCCGTCTGATCCTCCAGCGAACCGCTCTCGGCCATCGCCCCGCCCGACGGCTGGAGCTCCGTGTTGATCTTGTTCATGATCTCCTTGAGCGCCCGGATGAGTCCGGGAACGTCGTTCGCGAAGTACGGCTTCGCCTCCGCGTTCTCCGGATCCCCTTCCCTGGCCATCCTTTGAAGCTCCGCGCGGAGGGCGACCGCATCGGGTTCCTGGCTGTCCGGGTCGACGAAACCGACGACGATGGTCCGGATCGGACGGTCGAGTTTCTTCTGGACGATTCTTCTGTTCCCGCCGGTACCGTACTCGAGGACGCTGACCTTGTCGTTCTTGGTGTGATCATAGAGGGCCTTCACCGCCTGGTGGGGCTGATAACCGATGCTGTCGTTACCGGACGTGAAGACGACCAACCAGTTCGGCTCACACACATCCCGGATGGGAAAGGAGACGTCGTCCATCTCGTTGAAATCGCCACCATCCGAATTTCCCGTCGGTGGGGAGAAGAAATCGATCACGGAGCCCACCGCCTCGCCGGAGTTTCCCTTGTAGTTGTGATTTGCCAACGGAGAACTACCGACGCCCTTGGGTTTGTTCGAAACGACCCTGTCGTACCTATACGAGTACTGAATACCTCGGTTCCCTATATACCACTGCCTGTTGGTCCTTGGGGAGGAGGGATCCGGGAAGATGCTCATGGCAAGAGGCGTAAGACCGGAGGCCTTGAGCTCCGGCTGCTTGTGGTGATAGAACTGTTTTTTCCCTCCCGTGTAAACGTCCTCCAGGCCGTCTATCCACATCCGGAACATGTCCGTCTGCGTCTTTTTGACGACATCGGAACCGCTCCCCTTCATCCACGTTTTCGTATAATCGGCGATCGGCACGCGAAGATAGGCCCGATTCGCGAAGTTACGCACCTGCCAGCCGGAATAGGTTGGATCGAGCACGGACGAAGGAATCCCCCACGTGCCGACCTGGCTGTCCACCGCATTGTAGTTATAGTGCTGTCCCGTATTGTAGTGACCGATGACGCCGTAAATATAGTCCCTCACTCCCGTTGCATTTCGATGCCCATACGTAGGAACCTTATAGAGCAAATGTCTTCCGTTGCTTGGAGCGGAGAAGGCGGTCGCCATACCGAAACGGATGTTCTCGAAGAGCTGCGTCTCCGAGAGAAGATGCCACATGACCGTCTTCATCTTGTATATGCGGCTGTCGTTGGGAACCAGATCGTCCTTGGTGAAACTGGCCGGCGGTATCCTCCAGTGGTTGGGACTCTTGAAGACCAGGGCATACGGAAGCGCCTGAGCCCCCAGCTCGTTGTTGGGGCGGTCGAACGGGGAATAGTAGTTGTACATGTTCCTCGGATCCGCCAGGTTCGTGTTCCCCGGCGTCAGATTGTTGCCGTCGTCCACGTCCCTGCCGTAGTGGTTGCTGTCGGACTGGACGTTATTGTTCTTCCGAAACGGCAGGGTTCCGGTGCCGAAGGTACAGTACTTCATCATCTCGATGATATCCTGCTTCGTCTTGCCGTATCTGGCGAGCGTGGCCGGCCAGTCGGCCACGGTGCCGTCCGGGTTCGTCCCGCCGGAACGCAGAACGACCTGCGGGAGTTTTCCCTTGGGCGAGAAGATCATGGGAGCACTCGTGTCGAGGTAGAACAGGACGTTCGCCTTTCTCGTGTTCTCCGCGATCTTGTTGTTGTCCTCCTGGACGACCTCCAGCTTTTTGATCGCAAAAAGCTCCGGAGTGAGGGTGATGGCCCAGGCGCGCAAGGAATCGCCGGCTCCGGCGAAAACCGCCGCCAGGGAGAACACACCGAGCGCGACGGCGGCGACCCACCTCGCGCGTCTTTTATGCCCTTTTGAAATATCGGTCTTTTTCATAAAAACATCCCTCCTGCTCCGTTTCGTCATTCTTTCTTGCTCTGAATGACGATCGTGTCCAAAACCTTACGATGCCCGCCGATCACCAAAGACGCCCGAACCAGATACGCCGCCGCGTTCGACGCGGTCGTGGAACCGATCGGGGATTCGCCCGGAATCTCGATCTCCCCGGGGGGCTCCGGGGTTCCGCCGATCTGTATCGAGGGGGGGAGGGTCATGATCAGCGCCGCATCGTTCGGCACCTTCGAGGCATCGTATCGGAGATCGTAGACATTCACGGTCAGATGCCCCTCTTTGTTTCCTCCCAATTCCCGACCCGGCACCGTCCGCTCGACGATCGTCCCGTTCGGAATCAAAAGACTCGACAGCGACGAAGGGATCGATTCGTCCGGGGTGGACGACCAGTGGGGCAAATCGGCGGAAACCGCGGCGACCCGCCGCCTGAGTTCGGCCTTGCCCTCCTCCACGCCCTGCTGCATGACATTGTACTCCATGTCCTGGGACACGCTGAAACGGGAGGAACCGGACGACGTGTCGATCATGTAGACGATGCCGCCCAACAGAGAGAGGCCGGCGAGCGATACGAGCAACACGACGATGAGGGAAAAACCACGTCTTGCGCCCCCCGGTCGTTCGATCGGTGCAAGCCCCGCCATCACTGGACGCTTCTCGTCCGCCACGTTCTCGTGAAATCTTCGTAGTATATGTTGTCGTTCCATACAGTCACCTCCGGCCAACGAGCCTTGAGCGCGACGACCGAGGAAACGCCGGTGTCTCGCCCTTCGGTTGCCACGTCACCCTCCGCCAACACGCGAACCGTGAGAAACTTCTTGTCCGGGTCGACACGAAAGTCGACCGCTCGAATCCCCTCGATGCGAAAACCGCTCCAGGCGTCGTCGTTCGCAGCCGGGCTCGGAAAGTTCAGCGTGGAGGGATCCTTGTTGTTCACGTTCATCATATGAAAGACCGAGTTTGCGTCCACATAGGCCACGGCACCCCGTACGAGGTAGATATCCTGAAAGGGATAAATCGTGTTCCAATGGAGCACCATTTGGCCCGACGGCACGTCGGGTGCCCTCTTCCCCCTGAGATCCATGCTGGAGGGAGGGGTGAGCTTCGTGACAAGCAACGGAAACATGTCCGCCCCGGCATAGGTGATAAAGGCCCTCGTATCCGCTTGGTTCGGCAACACGCAGAACGGGCTGCCCACATCGGAGGAGAGGGCTCCCACGTACCCAACGGTGGTGCTCTTCGCCGACC
>DAIPHL010000032.1:0-16632 GCA_036771375.1 Synergistaceae bacterium
GGTCGGCGGTGAGCTTCTGGATTTTTACTGGCACAGTAGCGGACATGTCTATTTTACGCTTCTCGGACGGGACTCGCGCATATCCTGTGTGCTCTTTCGTTCCTATACGGACAGGATTTTCGAGTGGCCGAAGGATGGGGACTCGGTTCTCGTCACCGGTTCAGTCGAGGTTTACCTGAAGGGTGGAGCATACCAGCTGTACGCAAAAAGAATCATGCCTCTCGGCCTGGGGGCGCAGGCACGGGCGAAGGAAGAGCTGCGCGAGGTGCTCTCTCGGGAAGGACTGTTCGATCCTCGTCACAAACGCCCGCTTCCAGACTATCCTGCGAGAGTGGCCGTCGTCACCTCTCCGTCCGGGGCGGCCATTCACGATGTTTTGAAAATTTCGGGAGCGAGAGCGCCGTTTGTTGATGTCGTCTTGGTTCCCGCTCTTGTCCAGGGTTTCGATGCACCGGAGCGGATTGCCACGGCACTGTCCGCTTCGGGACGGCTGCAGGGAGTGGAGTGCGTCATCCTGACCCGCGGTGGGGGCGCCAGAGACGATCTTTCCGTTTTCGACGACGAGCGGGTCGTGAGGGCGGTTCGTGCTTGTCCGGTTCCGGTTGTCACCGGAATCGGGCACCAAACGGACAGTTCGCTCGCCGACATGGCGGCGGATGTCGCTCTTCCCACTCCCTCGGCTGCGGCTGAAAGGGTTTTCCCCGATTCAGGCGCCCTTCTTTCCGACCTTTCCTTGAAAAAAGCCGCGATCACGCTCTCTGCGGCGAAGGTCTGCGAACGAAAATTGGCTTTTTTGCAGAGATTCTCCGAACGGTTGGGGCATTTTGCCCGCGGACGGGTTGTCGAAGCGGAGAATTTTCTCGCTGGCGTGCGAAAAGAGATCTCTTTGCGCGCCTTCGGCGCCGTGGAAAAGGAGAATGCGAAGCTCGCCTCGGCCGCTGCGGCTCTTGACGCGGTCTCCCCTTTAAATATACTCGGCCGTGGGTATGCGATATGCCGGGATGTCGACGGCGGAATGATCAAAAGGGCGGGTGTTCTCGACGTGGGCCGACCGATCGAGATACAGTTCGCGGACGGCAAGGTCGACGCGACGGTAAAACGTGTGAGAGAGATGGAAAACAGGACGAAGGGGAACCTCCCGTGAGTGTTTCGGAGATCCGTGCAAACCGTCGGCGGGAATCCGATGGTTCAAAAATCGCTCGTTTTAAAGCGCGTCCGGCAAAAGAGAGGTCACTCCGCGTCCTTCAGAAAATCCACCTCTTCTCTGGGTTGTTCGTCCAGGGAACGCTTGATGAACAGTTTCTCCGTAGAAAGATCGACGATTTTGGTCTTTCCGTCCTCTTTGATTGCGATCTTGGGCTGCAAGAGATTGCCCGGAGTGATCGCCGCCACGGTACCTCTCCACCCATTCGACAGTTCCACGGATGTCCCGGGCGGGTAAACACCCATTCCGGCGACGAATATTTTGCAGATGTCCGGATCGAAGGCGGTTTCGTTGGCGCTCATGATGAAATTGAAGGAGAGTTTGGCGGATACAGCGTTTTTGTAGACTCGGGGGGATGTCATCGCATCGAAGGTGTCGGCCACGGCGAGAATCCTACCGATGAGGGGAATCCGCGTTCCGACGAGTCTTTTCGGATAGCCGGTCCCGTCGTATTTTTCGTGGTGCGAAGCGATCCCGTCGAGGATTTCCCTGTCCGTGATCCCGGCGAGCCGACAGATGTTGACGCTTTCGCTCACATGGTTTTTGACGATCTCCATCTCCCTGTCGGTAAGCGCGTCGGTTTTGTTCAGGAGCGCCGCGGGAATCGCCGTTTTTCCGATGTCGAACAGCAACCCCGCCAGCACCGATTTTTCCGTCAAGGCAGCGGGCGCCTTCTGCTCCTCGACGAGCTTTTTCGCTATGAAGCCGGCGAGAAGCGATACGTTGAGCGAGTGACTTTTCAAATATGAGTCTCCATCGGGTGCGATCACGAGGGAAAGGGCAATCTGCGAGATACCGGCGACCTCTTTCGACAGGGTTTTGCCGAGCTCTTCAACCGCCTCTTTCGGAATATCGTACTTCCCGTCGAGGGATTGTATGGAATAGACGTCGTCCAAGACCCTATTCGCGTGTGCGATTACTTCGGGATCGAGTATTTTCGTTGCCGGATCGAATTCCGTGACGAGCGTTCGCATCTCATCGTCGTTCATGTCGTGCGGCAGTTCGATGTCGACGGTCTTTATGTCGAGCCTCTCCAGGGAGTCGAGGATTCTCTTCGGATCCAGGAGACCCTCCGTGAGCTTGTGTACGGGGACCTTGCTCGGAATGAGGACGGTAGAGCCGGTTTGTGAGAGAATGTCGCGCAAGAGGCACGCGTTTGGGTAGTTGAAGAGTTCACTCACAGGGATTTTTATTTTATATGAAGAACTGATTTTCACGGAAAGTCTCCCCCTCACCGCCGAAAACGGACTACGTGATTCGAATGTCCTCAATGGCATCTATTCTATACCATCCTGCGTCGGTTTGTATATGAAAATCGTGACATGTCAGAACAAAAACCGTTTCGGGTATGTATAATTAAAAAGAGCGGAGAATGACCCTGATTGTTAGGAGGGGTACGGCAGCGTGTTTTCAGAAAACGGCAACGAACGGTTCGAACTGGTCTCACCCTGGCCCGCCTCCGGCGATCAGCCGGGGGCGATCGACAGGA
Organism: Synergistaceae bacterium; assembly: GCA_036771375.1. Taxonomy (GTDB): domain Bacteria; phylum Synergistota; class Synergistia; order Synergistales; family Synergistaceae; genus DAIPHL01. The sequence goes on from DAIPHL010000032.1 coordinate 2,694, forward strand.
TTTGCCGGGGGTTCCAGTCGCACTCCGGAAAGGAGAACGTAATGCAGACGCTCCTTGGTGTCACGGGGAGCGGCAAGACCTTCACCATGGCGAACATCATCGCCCGTCTGCAGCGTCCCACCCTGGTCATGGCCCACAACAAAACCCTTGCCGCACAGCTTTATAGCGAGTTTCGGGATTTTTTCCCCGACAACGCGGTGCATTATTTCGTGAGTTACTACGATTACTATCAGCCGGAGGCATATGTGCCGGCCCAGGACATCTACATCGAAAAGGATGCCTCCATCAACGATCGGATAGAAAAATTGCGGCTCGCGACGACCAAAGCACTCATCGAACGGCGTGATGTGCTTGTCGTTGCAAGCGTTTCCTGTATATACGGGTTGGGTAAACGAAAAAACTACGAGGACGCGGTCTTTCGCTTTTGTGTGGGCGACCTCTGGAATCGACGCGATTTTATGACGAGGCTCCTGGAGAATTATTACCAACGAAACGACACGGCATTTGCTCCCGGCGTTTTTCGGGTTCGCGGGGATGTTCTGGAGCTCTATCCTTCCTACAGCGATACGGCTTTGCGGGTCGCGTTTTTCGACGACGAGATCGAACGGATCGACGAGATCGATCCGGTTTCGGGCAAGAGCCTTCTCGGAAAGCGAAGTGCATCCATCTTTCCGGCGAAGCACTATGTGACCTCTCCCGAAGCGATTGCGGAGGCGAAGGCGAACATCGAAGTGGAGCTCGCACAGAGCGTTGCCGCTTTCAAGGAGCGTGGCATGTTTCTCGAGGCCCAGAGGCTGGAAAGCCGGACGAGGTACGATCTGGAGATGCTCACCGAGGTGGGATACTGCTCCGGAATAGAGAACTACTCCCGCTTCCTGGACGGCCGAATGCCAGGAGAACCCCCCGGAACGCTCATGGATTTTTTCCCCGACGATTTTTTGCTTTTTATCGACGAATCCCATATGACGATTCCGCAGATAAGAGGGATGTACAACGGAGACAGGGCCCGCAAAGAAGTCCTCGTCGAATACGGTTTTCGTCTTCCGTCGTGCCTTGACAACCGCCCACTGAGGTGGGAGGAATACGCCGGGTTTATGAAAAACGTCCTTTTTGTCTCGGCGACGCCCGGAGAGTATGAAATCGAACACTCTTCGTGCGTGGCCGAGCAGTTGATACGCCCGACGGGCGTTCCCGACCCGGAGGTCGAAGTTCACCCCGCCACGGGACAGGTCGATCACCTTTTCGGCGAGTTACGGAAGATCACGGAGTCGGGAGAACGGGCGCTCGTCACGACGCTGACCAAACGTTCTGCGGAGGACCTCGCGAAACACTACGCCGAGCTCGGTCTCAAGGTACAGTATATACACTCCGAGCTCGATACCTTCGAGCGAGCCGAGATACTGCGTGATCTTCGCCTTGGTGTATACTCGGTCCTGATCGGAGTCAATCTGCTCAGAGAGGGGATCGATCTGCCCGAGGTCTCTCTCGTGGCGATTACGGAGGCCGATCGAGAGGGATACCTGCGTTCTTTTCGGTCGCTCATACAGATGATCGGTCGAGCTGCCCGCAACGAGGCGGGACGCGTGATTCTGTACGCCGACCGGATGACCGACAGCATCGATATCGCGATGCGAGAGACATCGCGCCGGCGTCTCGTTCAGATGGAGTATAACGAAAAACATGGTATAAAGCCGCATACAATCAGCAAGGAGGTAAAAAGTCTCCTGCCCGAGCTTCTGGAGGAGGACGAGGAGAAGGGGGTCGTTTCGAATCGTGAACGTTCTTCCCCCCGTCCCGTTTCGAAAGCGGAGATCAGGGAGTTGGAGCGGCGCATGTGGGAGGCCGTCGAGAAGTTGGACTTCGAAGGCGCGGCCGAATTGAGGGATACGATCAAAGCGGTAGAGGGAGGACATTTTTCCGGTGTCGGAGTGGATAAGAATAAGAGGCGCTCGCCAGCACAATTTAAAAAATATAGACGTAAATCTGCCAAAAAATAAAATGATATTACTAACCGGCCCGTCCGGTTCAGGAAAGTCCTCGCTTGCGTTTGACACGATCTACGCAGAGGGGCAACGCCGTTACGTCGAATCCTTGTCGTCTTATGCCAGACAGTTTTTGGGAATGCAGGACAAGCCCGACGTGGACGACATCGCCGGCCTGTCGCCCGCGATCTCGATAGAGCAGAAAGGGACGAGCCACAACCCGCGCTCGACCGTCGGCACGGTCACGGAAATATACGATTACCTGCGCCTGCTTTTCGGCCGCGCAGGTACGCCACACTGTCCCGTCTGCGGCAAGCCGGTCCTTCGATACAGTCTCGACGAGATTGTCGACAGGATTTTCCTGGAGTACATGGAAAGACCGCTTGAAATCATGTCACCTCTTGTAAGAGGTAAAAAGGGAGAGTATCGGAACCTTCTGATCAGGCTTCGCAAGCAGGGATATCTTCGGGCACGGATCGATGGCCAGGTTTACTGGTTGGAGGAGGAGGTCCCGCTCGACCGGAAGAAGCGCCACACGATCGAGGCGGTGATCGATCGCTTGCGGGTGCGGGAGGACGGAAAGTCCAGGGTGGCCGAAGCCGTGGAGATCGCCCTGCGTCTCTCCGACGGTTTTGTCCTGTTGCATTCCGAGGGCGTGCAGGATTTGGAACTCACCGAAAAGTACATCTGTCCGGACTGCCAGATCAGCCTGCCCGAGATAGAACCGAGGTTGTTCTCGTTCAACAATCCGTTCGGTGCATGTCCGGACTGTTCGGGGCTGGGGTTCCATCAGCACTTTTCACCGGATCTTGCCGTCATCGGGGAGCTCTCTCTGTCGGAGGGCGCCTTTTTGCCCTGGCGGAATTACAAGTATATGCAGCAGCGGGCCGCGATCATCGCGGAGCGTCATAAATGGGATCTCTTTAAACCATTCGACTCGCTCTCCGAGGAGGCGCGGAACGTCCTGCTCTACGGCTCCGACGAAAGGTTGACGCTGACCTTTGTAGACAAAAACGGGGAGAGCGAGTACCAGGGCCGCTACGAAGGATTGATCCCTTGGCTTACACGAAGGTTCGAGGAGACCGAGTCCGAGAACTGGCGCGAAGAGATGAGCCGCTATCGGGTGGAGGATCTCTGTGGAACCTGCGGGGGGAGGCGTCTGAAACCCGAAGCACTTGCCGTGAAGCTGGGCGGCCGCGATATCGCCGAACTGTCCGCCATGCCGGTTGAGGTGCTGATGCCGGTTCTGGAGCGCCTCTCGCTCTCCGAAAACCAGAGAAAGATCGTCGGCCAGGCGATGTCGGAAGTCCGAAAGCGTCTTTCTTTTCTGATCGATGTCGGCGCCGGTTATCTCTCCCTCGGTCGCAGGGCCGATACTCTTTCCGGTGGCGAAAGTCAGCGGATTCGTCTTGCGACCCAGATCGGTTCCAAGCTGACGGGGGTCCTGTATGTGCTCGACGAGCCGACCATCGGGCTGCATCCAAAGGATACGAAACGTCTTCTGGAGACGCTCGGTGCGATCAGAGACCTGAGCAATACGGTCATCGTCGTCGAGCACGACAGAGACGCCCTGAAGGCGGCCGATTACGTCGTGGAACTTGGCCCCGGCGCGGGAGAGAACGGGGGGGCCGTCGTGATAGAAGGGGATCCCGCCGTGATCGAGGCATCGGATTCCCAGTCGGGCGCATTTCTCCGAGGCGAGCTCACGGGGGTGGTCCCCGCAGAGGGAGGGAGAAGGAAACCGGAAGGATGGATTCGGGTCCTGGGGTGTGCCGAGAACAATCTGAAGAAAATCGATGTCGCGGTGCCAAGAGGAGTCCTCGCGTCCCTCTGCGGACTTTCCGGGTCTGGCAAGAGCACATTTTTGTACGAGATCCTCTACAAGGGGCTCAGGATGAAATTGGATCGGGAGTATCGGGACAGGCCGGGCAAGTTTCGTGATCTTTTGGGTTTCGAAGGGCTGCGAAACGTGGTGTTGGTCGATCAGAGTCCGATCGGTCGAACACCCCGCTCCAATCCGGCCACCTATACGGGCGTATTCACCCCCATTCGGGAGTTTTTTGCCCAGCTTCCGGAGTCGAAGTTACGAGGGTATGCACCTGGACGTTTCAGTTTCAACGTAAAGGGCGGGCGGTGCGAGGCGTGTTCCGGCGACGGTGTCCTCAAGGTTTCGATGCTTTTTTTGCCGGATGTTTATGTAAACTGCGATGTCTGCAGAGGAAAGAGGTATAATAGGGAGACGCTCGAAGTGACGCACAAAGGACTCTCCATCGCCGATGTGCTGGCCTTGACCGTCGACGAAGCCCTGGAGCACTTCAAAGATATCCCGAGGATCTCTTCAAGGCTCAAGGTGATTCAGGAAGCGGGGCTTGGATATATCAGGCTGGGACAGCCTGCGCCGACGCTTTCCGGCGGCGAGGCCCAGAGAGTCAAGCTTGCCACCGAGTTGGGAAAACGTTTCCAGGGCAGCGTGTTGTATCTTTTGGACGAACCAACGACGGGATTACACTACACCGACGTGAAGAAGTTGCTCATGCTCCTGCACAAACTCGTGGAACAGGGAAACTCTGTCCTTTTGATCGAGCACAACTTGGACGTACTCGTCTCCTCGGACTACCTGATCGATCTCGGACCGGAGGGAGGAGACGGCGGAGGAAAAATCGTCGCCTGCGGGACTCCGGAGCAGGTTTCCAAGGTCAAAAAGGGTTACACGGGGACTTTCCTGAGAGAGTACATGAGGGAACTGGAGGCAAGGAGGAAATGAGCGCGTGGTGTGGTCGACGCAACCATAGAGGGTGAGCGTATGAAAGATTTCAACGAAAGGCATCGCCCGGGGCGTGGATCCGCAGGGCGCTCGGGGAGATCCTCTCGTCGGGCGTACGACGATACGGTGTTTGCGATGCCCGAAGGATCCGCAGAGAGCCAGGGAGATTTGTGCTGGGGGCGAAACCCGGTCATCTCGTTTCTCGAGAATTTTCCGTCGCGGTGCGCAAAGGTCTTGTTGTCCAAGACGATGCAAAGAGCCGTGTTCGAGAGGATCACGGGACTCTGCAGGGCATCGGCCATCCCGTTTCTTCTCACGGAGCCGCGTGCGATGGACGAGATATTGAAAGGACAAAATCATCAGGGTGTCGTCGCGGTGGTCCTGCCGTGCGAGTTGCTCAAGATCGAGGAGGTACTGGAGGCCCTTCCTGTCCCTCCGAACCCGGCGTTGGTGGTTTTGCCGGACCATATTCAGGACCCGCGCAATCTCGGTGCAATGATACGCAGTGCGGAGGCCGCCGGCGCTTCCTGTGTCGCGATTCCTCTCAGGCGTTCGTCCCTTCCTACGGGGACCGTGCTGAAGACCAGCGCCGGTGCTTCGTCGCGGTTGCCGATCGCCGCCGTGGGCAATGTGGCGAACGCAGTGCGGGTTTTTCAAACGGCGGGTTTCTGGGCTGTGGGGTTGGATGCCGGAGCAGAGCGCTCCATCTTTTCGGAACCTTTGCCCTCCAGGATCCTGCTCGTCGTGGGAGGCGAAAGCAAGGGGCTTGCCTCCACGACGCAAAAAGCGTGCGATGAAACGGTTCGTATTCCGATCCGCGGAGGCGTTGGAAGTCTCAACGCAGCGGTCGCGCTGTCGATCGCCATGTTTGAATGGACGAGGAATCATCTCCTCTGTGAGAATTGAACGAGTGCACCCAAATAACATTATTCATATGGAGTGTTTTTGAATGAAACCACTGAGCGGCAGAAACTCTGTTTTGATCGTCGACGACACGGACATCAACATCGATATACTGGCCGAAGCGTTGGAGAGCCAATATGACATCAGGACCGCAATGGACGGGGAATCGGCGCTCGTCTGCGTGGCCGAGAGCGTTCCCGATATCATACTGCTCGACATCGTGATGCCGGGGATGAGCGGTTTCGATGTCTGCACGAGATTGAAATCCGATCCAGCAACGGCGGATGTCCCAATCATCTTCCTCACGGCCATGACGGACATAAACGACAAAGTCAAGGGTTTTGAAATGGGCGCCGTCGACTATATGGTGAAGCCTTTTGCGATCCTGGAGGTGCAGGCACGCTTGAATCTGCATCTTTCCCTTCTCAATGCGAAGAAGGCGCTGAAGGCACAAAATGAGCTCCTCGAGGTCAAGGTACAGGAACGGACACAGGAGCTCGCCGCCACACAGGACGTCATTGTCGAGGCGATGGCGAGCCTTGCGGAGACGAGAGACCCCGAGACCGGAGATCACGTCATGCGGACGAGATACTATGTTCAGGCTCTGGCGGAGAAATTGAAGAACCATACGAGATTTGTCGCCTACCTGAGTGCGGTGACTCCGGCCGAGCTCGGCCGGGCCGCCATCCTTCACGATATCGGCAAGGTGGGTGTTCCCGACGGTATTCTTCTGAAACCGGGCAGATTGACGCCGGAGGAGTACAATGAGATTAAAAAACACGCCACGTATGGACACGAAATATTGAAAAAACTCATCAAGCGCTTGCCGAAGAACACTTTTCTTCGATTTGCCGACGACATCGCCTGGGGCCATCATGAAAAATGGGACGGAGCGGGGTATCCTCGTGGGCTCAAAGGAGACGAAATCCCGCTCCCGGCGAGGTTGATGGCGATCGCCGATGTCTACGATGCTCTGATCAGTCCGCGCGTTTACAAACCCGCGATGAGCCACGAGGAGACGGTCGAGTATATCGTGAAGTCGAGCGGAACGCACTTCGATCCCGACGTAGTCAAGGCGTTCTTCGAGATCAACGAGACGTTCCGCTATATAGCGAGCGAGTTGACCGGAGAGACCATCGGGAGTACATTCATTTTGGAGGACGTCCTCGGTCCGTGCATGAAAATGGCCGGTTTAGGGGGGAGCCTGCCCGGGAAAGGCGACATCGATTTCGGCAAGTGTCGTTTGCAATAATTGACGAACGTGGTATACTTCCCTGGTTGAACGAAAGAAGAGGATGCGCCTCTCACCCGCCGACGTACGTTGTCGGGTAGCCGAACGAACCGATGGATCGTGTGGAGGCCGGGCGCGCCGTGTGTCCCGGCTTCTTTGTATTCTCGAAAAGACAACAGGAGGTGGTTAACCATTAGCAGTACCAATGCCGTTAACAAAGACGACGAGCCACGCATCAACGAGGAGATCAGGGCGAGCCAGGTTCTCCTGATCGATGACCGGGGAAACAAGCTGGGCATCGTTCCCATTGCGGAGGCATTGCGGTTTTCGGATGAGAAGGATCTCGATTTGGTGGAGGTGGCGCCACAGGCAAATCCTCCGGTCTGCCGGATCCTCGATTATGGGAAATACCGCTTTCAGCAGCAGAAAAGAGACAAGGACGCGAAGAAAAAACAGAAGAACCAGGCCGTCAAGGAGATGAAGATGCGTCCCAAGATCGATCAACACGACTATGATTTTAAGGTCAGGGCGATCAAGAATTTCCTCTCCGAGGGACATCGGGTCAAGGTTTCGATCTTTTTCAGGGGAAGAGAGATGGCTTTCCTGGATAGGGGACGAGAGGTCTTGAACCGCGTCATGACGGATATCGCATCTTTGGGTAAGGTGGAAACGGAGCCCAAGATGGAGGGGTCCTACATGCGGATGATGGTGAGCCCGATTTCGGGGCAGTCTCCGGCCGTAAAACCTTCGGACAAAAACAGGGATAAGCCGAGGTCGCCGCGGGAGAACAAAGAGGCGAAAGAGGCACAGGACGAAAAACAGTAAATACGTTTCGTAGCCATATGTAGGAGGAATTGTCATGCCAAAGATGAAAACTCATTCCGGGACGAAAAAGCGTTTCCGCCTGACTGGATCGGGCAAGGTCGCGTATCAGAAGAGCGGTCGCCGTCATATTCTCGTGAACAAAGCCGAACGGCGCATGCGCAGGCTGCGCAAGAAGGGGATCGTCTCTCCGGCTTTCGAAGCGCGTATCAAGGCCGTGCTTCCGTACGCCTAGTTTTCGGAATGTGTCGTTTTCGACCGTGATTTGTTTCAAGGAGTGATCGCATATGCGTGTGAAAGGTTCGAGCGCGAGCAGAAGAAAGCTCAAGAAGCTGTTTTCGATAACAAAAGGCTATTGGGGCCGTAAAAAAAATGTGTACCGGAGGGCGAGGGAGGCGTATCTGCAATCCCTTACCCGTATGTATCATGATCGCAAGCGGAAAAAAAGAGATTTTCGCCGTCTTTGGATTATGCGGATCAATGCGGCCGCACGGGCGAACGGGATGCAGTACAGTGCCTTTATAAATGGGCTCAAAAAAGCGAACATTCTGATCAATCGCAAGATGCTGGCGGATATCGCCGTGCATGACGCGGCCGCTTTCACACAGCTCGTGACGAAGGCTCGCGAGGCACTGGCCGCTTAGAACGGGAAGCCAGCTTGAGGACGTACAGCTCTCTTGGAATAGAAAAATATATCACACTGGGGTTCCTGTCGCTGATTTTGACAGGAACCTTCTTCTTATGGCTCTTCAATCTCCTCTTTGCCTCTTCGATCACCTTGCTCGATGCTTTGTTCCTGTCGACTTCGGCGGTATGCGTAACCGGTCTTTCCCCCTTTGACATCGGTACGGTACTCTCCGTTCCCTCTCAACTTGTACTCCTGACCCTCGTACAGTTGGGGGGGGTCGGCATCATGACCGCCACGACGGCACTCATGCTTGCGATGGGTCGTCGGATTCACTTTCGGGAAAGGCTCTTTTTGGCGGGTGGTTTGGGCGTTTCCTCGCCTCAGGGGGTTGTCCGGCTGCTGCACCAGGTGCTCGTTTATACCCTTTCCTTCGAGGCGATCGGTACTTTTCTTCTTTTCGTCGGTTTTATCGGTGAAGGCATGCCTTTGCACACGGCATTCTACAACGCGTTCTTTCATTCCATCAGTGCGTTTTGCAACGCGGGTTTTTCGCTTTTCCCGGACAATCTGCAGTCCTATTCTCTTTCGATACTCCTCCCCGGAACGATCATGTTGCTGATCGTATCGGGAGGGATCGGTTTTCCCGTAATGGTGGAGATTGTGGACTATCAAAGAGGTGTTCGACCCTTTTTCTCTCCCTATGCCAAAATCGTCCTGACGGCGACGTCTCTTCTCGTCGTCATGGGAGCGGTGGTGATCACCCTATCGGAGTGGCACAACGCCTTTTCGGCTCTCCCGTACTGGGCGAGGTTCTGGAATGCGCTTTTTGGCAGCGTGACATCGAGAACTGCGGGTTTCGACACGGTGAGCATCTCCACATGGTCCACGGAGGGACTCATCGCCCTGGGTTTGTTCATGTTGATCGGCGCCTCTCCTTCCTCCACGGGGGGAGGACTCAAGACGACGACCTTCACGGTTTTGCTGTGGTCGGCGTGGAAGGAATTGAAGCAGGAAGACGACGTAAACATATGGGGGAGGCAGATCGCGTCCCGGACAATTCGAAGGGCTCTTGCCATGGCGTTTCTTTATCTTTTCACCCTGTTTTTCGGCTCCTCCCTGCTGTCGATCCTGGAAGAGCAACCTTTTTTCTCATTGGTTTTCGAGGCCGTCTCCGCGCTCGGTACGGTGGGCCTCTCTACGGGGATCACCTTCGATCTCTCGAGTGCAGGGAAAATGGTGATAATATTGTTGATGTATTGGGGCAGGGTGGGCTTGCTTACGTTTTCATACTCGGTCGTACCGCAGGAAAAGTATGCCAAGGTGTATCTGCCCGAGACCCACATCCCGATCGGTTAGAATTCGTGCCCTCTGCTGCGAAGGGAGATGTGGTTTTGACAAACGACACACAAAGACATACCTATCTTGTCGTCGGGTTGGGTCGATTTGGGACGTCCCTCTGTGAACGTCTCAACGAGATGGGAGCGCATGTGATCGCTGTGGACAAGGTCAGGGCCAGGGTGGAGGAGCTCTCCGACAGGCTGGAGTATGTCGCCCAGCTCGATGCGACGGACGAAGCCTCGCTCGTGAAGGTCGGTGCGAAGGATGTGGATACCGCGATCGTCTGTCTGGGCGAGAGGACCGAGGATTCAATTCTTGTCACGGCGATCCTGAAGGATATTGGCGTGCCGAGAATCGTCGCGCGAGCCAACGATGATCTGCAGGCGAGGATTCTCGGCAAGATCGGGGCCCATCAGATCGTCTCTCCCGAGAGCGATATGGGACGTCGAACGGCCGATCTGCTGGAAAATCCCTGGATGGCCCACTTCACGGACTTTGGAGAGGACGACCTGATGACCGGTAAGATAACGGCACAGGGGGAGATGGTCGGCAAAAGCCTCAAGGAGCTGTCGTTGCCCGGTAAATATGGGACGACGATCACCGTGGTGGAGCGAAGGTCCAGGAGATTGATGCCGAATGCCGAGCTGGTCATACAGGAGGGCGACGCCATATGGCTCTTCGGGGCGAAGGAGAGCCTCATGACTTTGTTGAAACACATGGGCGCGGACGAGGTCTGTAGGGAGGAATCCGAATGAGGGAAAGACTGTCTCAATTGCGTAAAAGCGGTGAGGAAGAGATTTCATCGGCCGCGAGTATATCCGATCTGCAGAGGGTCAAAGGCGCTTTGATCGGGAAAAAGGGAGTCCTGAGCGATCTTTTGCGGGAGGTTCCGACCCTGGATGCATCGCTTCGCCCGGAGATGGGTAGGGCGGCGAACGAACTGAAGGAGTTCTTTTCCTCTCTCATCGAGGAGAAGGAAGAGTCTCTGCGCCTCGCCGCCTCGGCCGTTTCACGCGACTTCGACCTGACCCTTCCCGGGATTTCTCCGTTGGACGGTGCGCTGCATCCGATCACGCAGATGTGCTACGATCTGAACGACGTATTCCTGTCCCTGGGGTTTGAAATCTTTTCCGAGGATGAGATCACGAGCGAGCTTTACGCTTTCGACAACCTCAACTTTCCGCCGGAGCACCCTGCCCGTGAGAGCATGGATACCTACTGGCTCTTTGGGCACGATGAGGAAAGGAGCGGGAAGAGGCTCTGTCTCCGCCCTCATCTGACCGGAGCGAGCGTCCGATATATGCAGACGCACGAACCACCCTTTCGTTTCGTATATCCTGGAAGAGTGTACAGGAACGAGAACACGGACGCACGGCACGAGAGGGCGTTCTTTCAGTACGAAGCCCTGATTGTGGACAGGGACTTTCCCTTTACCGCCGGAAAGATCATGGTCAAGAGCATTCTCGACAAGGTTTTCGGAAAAGACGTTTCGGTCAGGATGCGGGCGGGGTTTTTCCCCTTCGTGGAGCCCGGTTTTGAAATCGACATGGAGTGCCTCGTCTGCGAGGGAGCCGGGTGTAGCGTCTGTAAAAATGTCGGGTGGATCGAGATTATGCCTGGTGGAATGCCGCATCCGAACGTTTTGCGAGCCGGGGGATTGGATCCCGCGGAGTACACCGGTTTTTACGTCAACATAGGACTCGATCGTCTCGTGATGATGCGGTACGGAGTGGATGACGTCAGGCTTTTTCACAGCGCCGACCTTCGTTTTTTGCGTCTTTTCAAGTAGTTTTGTCGGCTGAAACGATGGATACACGGGGGAGAGAACAATGAAACTATCGCTTGATTGGATCAAAGATTACGTCAAACTACCCGAAGGTCTGGACGTTTCGCGTCTCATGCACGATCTTACGATGTCGACCGTCGAGGTGGAAGGGGCGGAGGTTCTGTCGAAAAAATACAAAAACATCGTGACAGGTGCCCTGCTCGAGGTTCTTCCCCATCCGAATGCGGACAAACTGCGAATTTGCAGGACGGATATCGGTGAGGGGAACGTGAAGGAGATCGTCTGCGGAGGGATCAACCTGGCGTCCGGGATGAAGGTTGCAGTCGCGCTCCCCGGCTCTTTCGTCCGCTGGCATGGAGAGGGGGAACCCGTCGAGATCAAGGAGACAAAACTTCGGGGTGTCAAAAGTTTCGGCATGATATGCGCTTCCGCCGAGATGGAGATGTTCGATCTCTTTCCCTGCGACGAGCCGGGGACGATCGTCGACCTGTCGTCGTTTGACGCGCCTCCCGGCACTCCCCTCGTGGATGTTTTGGGCATGGACGACGTGATCCTCGAGATCGACAACAAGTCGATGACGAACCGTCCCGATCTGTGGGGGCACTATGGCATCGCCCGCGAACTTTCGGCCATTTACGACACGCCGCTTGCCCCTCTTCCTTCCTATCGGTGGGATTTCACGCCCGGTGGACTTCGCGTAAAGATAGAGGCCCCCGATCGCTGCGCCAGATACATGGGGGTACGGATCGAGAACGTATCGGTCGCGGAAGCGCCCTTCTCCATCCGAAGCAGGATATGGCGCGTGGGAATGAGACCGATCAACGGGCTGGTCGATATCACGAATTACGTCATGCTCGCGCTGGGACAGCCGACTCACGTCTTCGACTCCGATGACATCGAAGGTGGAATCACCGTGCGCCGTGCAAGGCGGGAGGAAACGCTCGTCCTTCTAAACGGCAGGGAGCTCTCTCTCTCGGAGGAGGACCTGGTGATCGCGGATGACGAGGAGGCCGTTGCGCTGGCCGGGATCATGGGGGGAAACAAAGACTCCGTACAGGAGGATACGACCCGTGTGATTCTCGAGGTGGCGAACTTCGAACCGATATTCACGCGTAGGACCGCTCAACGAAACGACCTGCGGACGGAAGCCTCCGTCCGTTTCGAAAAAGGATTGGATACGCAGAGGGTGGAGCAGGCGGCGATGTTTGCGCTGGCTCTCTTCGCCGAGCAGTTTCCCGAAATGAAGGTCACGGGTTTTGCGGATCACTATCCCAGAAAATCGGAGCCATCCAGGATCGTTCTCTCGTTGGATTGGCTGGCGCGTCGCATGGGAAAACGCCTCGAAGACGACGCCGTGAGGAATATGTTGGAGCGTCTCGGTTTTTCCGTTTCGATATCCGGGGATACCATGAACGTCGTGGCTCCCCCGTGGAGATCGACGGGGGACGTCTCTCTTCCTGACGACATCATGGAGGAGGTCGCCCGTCTCTACGGTTACGAAAATTTCGAACAGACGCCAATCCCGGTCGTGTTCGAAGGAGCGGTCAATCAGCGCAGGGAGACCTTGAACCGGAGGATGCGCGAGTATCTTTCCTTCCGTTGCGGAATGCAGGAGATCTTTACGTACCCCTGGATGCGAGAGGAATCGATCTCGATCGTCTTCGGGGGACGACGAGACATGATGAAGCTCACTGCTCCGCCTGCTCCAAATGAGAGCCGGATTCGTTCCTCTTTGCTGCCCAATCTGATTCGAGCGGTCTCCGAGAACCTGCGCTATTTTGACGAGTTTGCCATATACGAAATGGCTCAGGTTTTTTTCGACGGAGACTATCTCTTTCGTTTTGATCCGAGAGAGGCTCTGCCGCGCCAGAGACTTTATCTCGCCGGTGCCTTGGTGGGGACATCCTCGGCGACATTGAATCTCTTTCGGAGAGCGAAGGGGATTGTGGAGGAGATGTCCCGTTTCGTGCACATGGAACCTCTCTCCTTTGAAAGCGGGAATAAACCCGTGTGGGCGGACGACACCGTTTGGCTTAACATCTGCAATCGGGACGGTTCCATCGGTACCCTCTCCATGCTTTCGAAAAAATCCGCGCTGGATGCGGGGATAAAACAAGCCTCGGTCATCCTGTTCGAGATCGACGCGGATGCCCTGACTCCCTTCGCTTCCAGAAGCAATCGGTATGAGCCTCAACCTGAATATCCCCAGGTCGAGTTCGATATCTCCATGCTCTTTGACGAGTCGGTCAGATGGCGGAGTATCGAGGAGATCGTTTTGGGGAAAGAGACACCCGACAACTTGGTGCGCCGTGTTCGGTTCATGGACGAATATCGGGGGAAGCAAGTTTTCGAGGGGAAAAAATCCATCACGTTTCGGGTCGTTTTCGGCTCGGATCGAAAAACCCTGACCTCGGAGGAGGTCGAGAAAGCGGCTTCCGCCATCATAAAGCGTCTTGGCAAGCAACTGGGTGGCGAAGCGCCGACC
>DAIPHL010000033.1:0-16354 GCA_036771375.1 Synergistaceae bacterium
GGTCGGCGCAGGATATGCGCGAGTCCCGTCCGAGAAGCGTAAAATAGACATGTCCGCTGCTGTGCCGGTGAAAGTCCAGAAGCTCACCCGTCACGGCGACGTCGCGAAGCGACGGGTCGTTTTCGATGACGCTTTTTATCTGCATCGAAAGTTGATCGACCGTTTTTGTCCTCGATGACCCGACCGGACCGGATAAAAGGGGAAATCTTCCCGTTCTAGCCATCTCGCTTTTCGGAGCTCGATCCTTTCGTTCCTTGCGTGTGTTCGTTGGAAGTGGTGTTGGCAGCGGCACGGACGATGCGTCCCAGGACTCCGTTGACAAATCGGCTGGACTCGACGGTGCCGAACATCTTCGTGAGATCGACGGCCTCCGATATGGCCACGGCAACGGGAACCCTTCCGTCCAGCAAACCCTCGCAGAGAGCCACCCTGATGGCGGCTCTGTCGACCGCCACCATTCGTTCGGTGCGCCATCCGACGATGTGTTCCCTCAAAAGATCGTCGATCTCCTCGCTTTTCTCCGAAGCAGAGAAGACGAGGGATTTCGCATAGTCGACCACATCCTGATCTTCCCCTTCGAACGGGAACATCTCGACGGCTTCATCGGGAGTGAGCTCCGGGCGTAAATCGAGTTGGTACATCAACTGCAGCGCAATTTCTCTCGCCCTGCGTCTTCTCTGAGGCAAAGGAGCTCTGCCCAAAAAATCATCTCCTGATATTCTTTATATCGTTTATCATCCTGGAGACAAGCTTGTTCCCATCTTCGGTAATGGCAAGCCACGAGATCAGGTATCCAGAGACGGTCGCCCCCGCCGCCCAGAGGATGCCCCGCAGGCCCAGGTGAACAAGTCCCACCACCCCACCCGCGGCAAGCCCCCAGAAGACCGGTTTCCGCCACACTGGCAGACCGGAGCCGTACTCGTCGGCAAGCTTGCGCGTCCAGTGAACGGCGACGGCAATCCCCATCGGCTTGAAAAACTCCTCCAACCGGTCCATAATGGCGAGCCTTTTTTGTGGGTCGTCCGCGTCCGGCAGAACGACGTACACGTTCAGCAGATTCTGATCCCCGATAAACGAGACTTCCTGACAGTAAAAGTCATTCGGCAGACGCTTTGCCACGATCTGACGGAAAGCCTCTCCATCGAGCCATATCTTACCCAGTTTGGTAATGGTCCATAAAAAAAGCACCCACAGTCACCCCCTCTTGCGAGAGCGAATCGCATCAGACGCTTCCGCTACGCTTCGTCACCATCCGAGGGAGCGAACGGGGCCTCTGTCGATTCCACGGTGTCCGGCGCCTGTTTTTTGTCGGCGAAAGTGATCCCCTGTACGTAAACGTTCACGAACTTCACGGAGTAGCCCGTGTAACGCTCCACCTGATTTTTCACCGCTTCCTGGACGTCCCAGCAGACATCGGGAATGCGCAGGCTGTACTTGACCGAGATATAGGTGTCGACCTGAATCTCCGGGGAATCTCCTTCCGTTATGGTGATCCTCACCCCGTTGCTGGCTTTGCGGCCCATGCGAAGGTTTACCATCAGCCCGGGGTTGGCGGGCTGGACGCCGTCCACCGACAGCAGGGCCTTCACCGCAAGCTGAGCGATCACTTCTTCCGAGATACGTATCTTCCCCTCCAAACCAGTCTGGTCGATCACGGGATTGTCCATCGCTTCATGGTCGTACCCCATATCCTTTCCCATCTGTCCGTTGGATTCCATCATAGTTGCAGCCTCCTCTCCGTTTCATTGCCGATCTCCGGCAACCTTTCGATTCTTCCCGAATCTCCGATCGCGGCAAGACGTCACGATTGCTTGAACGGTTCTCCGCAGTGCGGACAGAGGAGATCCTCGTCGTCGTCATAGGCATCCGGCTCGTAGAAGAAATCCTTTTCGCAGTTGGGACAGCGAATCGACTCGTATTCCTCTTCGTCGTCCTCCTCGCGAATGCGACCGTCGTCCAAAGAGGAGAAACCGGGCTCCATCTCGGAGTGAAGGTCCATCAAGTCGTCGTCGATATCCTCGACATACCCCTTCAAATCCTCGATTTCTCCGGCTATCGAATCGAGCGCGCCAAGCAACGCCTCGTGAAACTTCGACAGACCGGAATCTCCAGATAAACTCTGTCCCTCGATCAATCCGCGCAAATAGGCGATTTTCTCACGTGCGCTCACCTGTCACTCCTCCTTTTGTCTTCGGGAATCAGCGATTTTCTTTTCGCGACTGCTTCAGTTTTTCTTGGCTCTTTCGAGATATTCGCCGGTACGCGTGTCGACGACGATCACCTCTCCATTTTCCACGAAAAACGGAACGGTGACGACAAGGCCCGTCTCGGTCGTGGCCGGTTTCCCTCCGCCGGAGGCGGTGTCCCCCTTGAAACCGGGAGCGGTATCGGTCACCTTCATCTCGACCGATTTAGGCAACTCGATCCCCATGACACGATTCTCGTACATGTCGAAGCTGACCTCCAGGTTGTCCACAAGGTATTTTACGGCATCACCCAGAGTATCCTCCGAGAGAAAGACCTGATCGAAGGATTCCAAATCCATGAAGACATAGTCGTTGCCGTCTTTATACTGGTACTGTGCGGGACGTTCGTCGAAAATGACGCGTTCGAAGCGCTCGCCCGATTTAAAGGACTGCTCCACCGAGCTTCCCGTCTCCAGATTGCGGAGTTTGCCGCGCACAATGGCGCCCCCTCGTCCCATCTTATGGTGAGAGCATTCGAGAATACTCCACATGTCCCCCTCCCATTTGATCTTCAACCCAGGTCGAAAATCGCTGGTATCCACTATTTGTGCCATACGCACCCCCCCTTCGAATCATGAGATTATGATACCATGACACTCTTTATTCTAAAAGGTTGCAAATCAAGGATTTCAAGCCTCCATTCGTCCGCTCGCATCCCAAAAAGTCGTCAACCCAGAAGACGCTCCAACTCCTTGGGATCGTAGGAATAAGTGAACGCGTCCGTGTGGGAGATGTATCCCTGATTCACAAGTCGGGCCAAATCCTGATCCATGGAGTGCATTCCCAAAGCGGCTCCCGTTTGCATGATCCCTTTTATCTGGGATGTCTTTCCCTCTCGGATACAATTTCGAATCGCGGCATTTGCGATCAGAATCTCGGTCGCCACCATCCTGCCACCGCCCGGTAGAGGGAGCAACTGTTGAGAACAGATGCCGAGCAGAATGTTCGACACCTGAATACGGACCTGCTGCTGCTGATGAGGGGAGAACACATCTATGATTCTGTCGATCGTCTGGGCCGCGTCGGGCGTATGAAGCGTACCGAACACGAGGTGTCCCGTCTCCGCCGCGGTTATGGCCGCGGAGACCGTCTCCAGGTCTCTCATCTCTCCGATCAGGATCACATCGGGATCCTGTCTCAGCACACGCTTCAAGGCTTCCCCGAAGCTGTTCGTGTCGCTGCCGATCTCCCTCTGATGGATGATCGCTCTTTCGGACGTGTACAGATATTCTATCGGGTCCTCTATCGTAATAATATGGCATGCTCTTGTCATATTGACCTGTTGCACGATCGCGGCGAGCGTCGTGGACTTTCCGGACCCCGTAGGACCCGTGACGAGAAACAGCCCCCGCATACAGTTCGCGATGTTCTCCACCGCCGAGGAGAGCATCAGCTGCTTCGTCGTACGGATATCGGAGGTAATCACCCGCAAAGCCGCGCAAATATTGCCCCGTTCGAAATAACAGTTGCCCCGAAAGCGAGAACCCAGGTCCTCGTTGACGCGAAAGGTAAAACTAAAATCCAGCTCTTTTTCCTTGTTTAGAGTTGCCACCTGTTCTGCGGAGAGAAGCGTCGATACCATTTCCATCAGATCCATCGAGGAAATGGGGTCGCCGACGAAATTGAGACGGCCGTCTATGCGTATGGCGGCAGGCATGTTCGCGGCAAGGTGAAGATCGCTGCCGTTTTTCTTCAAAACTTCGGTCAGTAGTACCTGAATGGAATATACGGCCATTGTTCAGACTCTCCTCAATCTCTCTGTACGCTCAGACCCAGCATCTCGTCGACGGAGGTGACCCCCGCAAGAACGTTCCTCAATGCGCTTTGCGACAAGAATCTCATTCCCTTGGCAGCGGCCCTCTCCCGGAGCTCTTCCACGGAGGCGCCTTTGTTGATCATGGCCCTGATCTCGTCATCGACCTCCATGATCTCCACGATGGCGATCCTCCCTCTGTACCCCGTGCCGCGACATTCGTCGCAGCCGACGGGAGAGAAGACCGGAGTGCCCTCGGGAACGCCGATCGACGCGGAGAGCTCGGCGGAGAGCGGCTGCTCCTTCCGGCAACGATCGCAGAGCCTTCTCAGAAGACGTTGCGCGACGACGGCGACCAGAGACGACGAGATCAAAAAGGGCGCGACCCCCATGTCTGTGAGGCGCATGACCGAGCTGGGAGCGTCGTTCGTGTGCAGGGTAGACAGGACGAGGTGTCCTGTCAGCGCAGCTCGAATCGCAAGTTCCGCCGTTATGTAGTCACGAATCTCTCCCACCATGATCTTGTCCGGGTCCTGGCGGAGGATCGATCGCAGGGCCTCCGCAAACGTAAGTCCCGCCTTTTCGTTGACCTGTACCTGGTTGATGCCATCCACGGTATATTCGACGGGGTCCTCGATCGTGATGATGTTGACATCCGGCGTGTTCAGAATATCCAACATCGAGTACAGCGTCGTGGACTTTCCCGACCCCGTGGGACCGGTCATGAGGAAGATGCCGTGGGGCGCCTTCATCATTCTCCTCAGTACGCTGACGTCGTCCTCGAACAGCCCCAGATTTTCAAGTCCCATCTTGGTTCCGCTCTGGTCCAGCAACCTCATGACGATTTTCTCCCCGTAGATCGCGGGCAGGGAGTTGACTCGAAGGTCGAACCGCTTGTCGCTGATCTTGATCAGAATTCGGCCGTCCTGTGGTTTTCTTCGCTCGGAGATGTCCATGCTGGCAATGATCTTGAGCCGCGAGACGACCGCAGGATGAAGGGCAGAAGGATACTCGACGTAGTCGGAAAGGGCACCATCGATACGGTATCGAACCTTCGCAACCTTCTCATACACCTCGAGGTGGATGTCCGAAGCCCTGTCCTTGACGGCTTGTTCGAGGATGTTGCTCACCAACCTGACGACCGGTGCGTCGTCGGAGGAAACCCCCGCGACGTCCTGCGCCGTCCCGCTCGTGAGTATCGCGCCGGAGAGCAGGTCTTCGGAGGAGATGACCTCTCCGATCGCGTCGTCCAGACTGCTCTGCACCTTGTAAAAATTCAAAAGGGCTCTGCGGACGTCGGAGACCGTGGCCACGTTGATCTCGAAGTCGGCGTTGGTGATCATGCGGAGTTCGTCCACGGCGATCACGTTAAACGGGTCGGACATCGCGATCGCGATCTTGCCGGAATCCAGGATGGCGAGAGGAACGATCTCGAGGCGCTGTGCGACGGCTTCCGGTATGATCTTTATCGCATCTTTTGTCGGCTTGTATCTGGCGAGCGAGACAAGGGGAAGCCGCAACTGTCTGCTCAAAGCTTCGGCAAGCTGGCGTTCCTTCAACCAGCCGTTCTTTATGAGAATTTCTCCAAGACGCATCTTGGATACCCGCTGTTCCTCGAGCGCCGCGTCCAGCGTGCTTTTGGTTATCGCCCCGGCCTCCACAAGGAGATCCCCGAGCTTCAGGTGCCTCAATTCCTCGCTGTTCATCAAGACCACTCCAATCTGTATAGGTGCATACCACCTCACAAAAGACGCAAATCATTATAACGGCTTGCACAAGCGCCCTGCAAGCCCTCGCCATGGTTCTTTACGCCCTATATCCGTCCTTCAGGAATCTTGGTTTCAAAACAAAACGATGATCGTCGTGCCTTCTCCCGGAGCGGATCGAATCTCGTATTCACCTCCCAGAAGTTCGACCCTCTGACGCATCCCGGCAAGTCCTCGCTTGCCCTCGAGCCTCAGATCCGAGGAAAACGTTTTCGCCGTGTCGAACCCTCGTCCGTTGTCGACGATGCACATGCGAATGCTTCTTCCCGGAAGGGTCAAGCGCTCGACGTCGACGCTCACCGACGTCGCTCCCCCGTGCCTCACGGCGTTCGAGACGGCTTCCTGAAATATCCGGAAGAGCGCGAGCGTACACTCCTGAGACACGTCGATGCTGCTGTCCACGTTCATATCGATCGCGATCGCGTTTTGGCGCCCGAGGCGATTCGCCGCCTCTTCCATGCAGGAAGCGAGCCCCAGCGAGACCCAGGGAGGAACGAGAGAATCGCATATATCTCGAAGCTCCTCCACCAGGTCGTTCGCCACATCCTCCGCGGAGGAGAGCTGCTGCCGGGCCTCCGCGGCGAGGTCGTCCGAGGTGATGTTCGCGATCTGGATACGCTGTATCAAGGCCGACAGGACCTGTATCGGACCGTCGTGAATGTCGCGGGCGAGACGCCCCCGTTCGCTCTCCTGGGCTTTTACGATATCCCCCATGTAACGCCTTTCGAGCTCTTCCTTGTCGATCATCCTGCGGGCCAGGTTCGTCACGGCTTTTTTAAGGGAGGTGATCTCATCGACTCCGATATCGCCAAAACGCCGCCCCAAAACCGCCTCGAATCGGGGCATCTCCCGCCCCCAATCGAGCGCTTCCACCTCGGAGGAGAGCTCCCGAAGAGGTGTGATCACGGCCCCTCTGAGCAAAAACAGGGCACAAAGACAGACGATCATGCTCGCCGTTCCGGCGTAAGCCAGCTTCATGATGTTGAAATCGTTTTGGCCCATCCAGCTCAGCATCGTCACGGCGGCAACCGCGTATACCCCGTTGCTCCTCGTCGGAGTGACGTGCGCCACATAGGCCACATTCTGTCTGCCGACGCGGAAACTCCCGGTCACCGTACCCCCTCGGTACATCGCGCTCCCGCTGGATATGACCGGCGTCCTTTCGAAGACACGGGCCAGAACTCCGGCGTTTTGGGAAAAGGAGATCAGCTCTCCGTCCGATCTCACGTAAGCGACAAGCCCCGGGAGGAATTTTTCCTGTCTGCCGGCACCGAACTCCACAGGTCCGCCGACTGGAAGAAGCCCATCGTATCCCCGATCGGCGATGAGGGAGAGGAAGGCCGCGATACGCTCCGCGTTGCCTTCCTGCCAACGAGCGGACGCGTATTCGGAGAGACTCCGGACGTATCGCCCCGCGATTTCGGTCATCGCGCGCTTCTGGGAGAGCATGGTCGACGCCGATTCCACAAGCGTGATAACGACCGGCAGCAGGATACAGACGAACAGTATGGTGAGAAGTTTTCTCCGAAACAAGGTCAGTCCGCCCCGTCGAGGGACGTGCCCTCCAGCAGCTCTTCAAGCGTGATGATTCCGTATTTGAGCGCCACCAGCAACGCCTCTCCCTTCCCCCGGCAACCGAATTTCGAGTAGACGGAGGTAAGATGGGCCTGTACCGTCCTCTCCGTAATACAGAGTTTTCCCGCGATCTCCTTGATAGAAAAACCCTTCGACGTAATGAGCAAGACCTCTCTTTCCCTGGCCGAAAGAGGTTCGGACACGGGACTCTCCTCACTCAACACCCCCGCGACTTTGGAGTCCAGGTAAAATCCCCCCGCCATCACCTGTTTGATGGCGGACTCGAGCTCCCGTATCGCGGTCGTTTTCAGGACAAACCCCTTCGCGCCCGCCATCAGCGAGGCCATGACATACGGCTGCGCATTGAACGAGGTGAGCATGATCGACCTGGTGGCGAGCCCGCTCTCCTTGATCTTCTTCGCAACCGCGATACCGCTCTCTCGGGGCATCTGAATATCCAGGAGCGCAATGTCCGGACGTCTCTCTTCTATCACTCGCCAGGCTTCGACCCCATCCTCCACCTCCGCCGTCAATTCAAAGCCCTCGTTTCTCTTGATCCACTCGGCCAACCCGGATCTGGTGAGCGGATGATCGTCTGCGATAACAATGCTGACACTCAAAAGATCCCCTCCTCGAGTTTCGTCTGTTTTCGTCAGGACCGAACGAACCACAGGACGCGATCTTTCCCTCGAAAACATCGTGACACGAACATGATATCACCCGTCGAAGGGGAGCGGAATACCGTATTTACTCGAACGAATCGGCAGAGCATACGGCGTGACCACATATCCGCAAAGATACACACCGTCGATTGTTACAACGGGTAAATACGTAATACAAACATGGACAGAGTTCGTCCTCAAGACGATAATGTCTTTTCATGCGGCTTGGATGCGCATCCCCGCCGACTCCTCTTGCCGCAAAATCCAAACGGTCGAAGACCGTCCGAAAGGTGTTGAGCCCGCATGTTCCCTGTACGGATACGGAGAATCACGATTCTCTTCATCGTCGCGATAATGGGTGCGGGATCTCTCGTTCCCGCCGCTTTCGCGTCGGAGAAGACGAAGGGTTTGGCGATCTCTCCGGACGCGCTCACGCTCGAAAAATGCGTCGCCATCGCCCTATCGTACAGCCCCAACATCCTCGCGTCCTCGAGCGACGTCGAGTCACAACGCGCCGAAGTCGAACAGGCCGCGACGCAACAGAGAGGCAAATTGCAGGCGAGCGCCTCCTACAGCTATTCGCACGACGCGAGAAAAGAGAGCGGAAGGATCGAAACCGATCTCTCCTTCTCTCAGTCCATCTTCGACTGGAACAGGACGAATCTCTCCGTGAAAGGAGCCAAACAGGAGCTCGCCGCGAAGATACAGGACGAGGAAAATACGAGACAGACCGTAATCTACGACGTGATGACCGCCTACTACTCCCTCAACCGAGCGTCGAGGATGGCGGATATCGCGTCGGAACGCGTCGAAAACCATCGAAAACGCCTCAAGTGGGCCCAAGATTTCTACCGCGTCGGGACGAAGGCGAAAATCGAAGAGACAAAGGCGCAGACGGATCTGTCCAACGCGCGGTTCGACCTGGTCGCCGCGCAGGGAGCGAGACAAAAAGCCGTGTCGGCGCTCGCCTTTGCCATGGGACAGCCGACTGTTACGCCGAACGACGTAGCGGACGAACTGGAGGTAAAACCATACGTCGTGGCGCCGGAGGAAGCGCTCTCCCTCGCCATGGAGAACCGACCCGACCTCAAGGGCATGGATGCGAGGATCGAAGCGAGCCGCACGTCTCTCGCGCTCGCGGGCAAAGGTCTCTCTCCTTCACTGGCCGGCGGAGCCGGCTATTCATTTTACGGAGAGTCCGATCCGTTTGAAAACAAAGGCTGGCAACTCAAGGTCTCCTTGAACCTTCCGATCCTGGACGGAGGTTTGACGAAAGCCCGGACAAAGGGAGCGTCTGCCGCCCTCCGGGGTGCGTTGGCCCGGCGGGAAGGACTGCGCCAAAGCGTGATTCTGAGCGTCCGAACTGCCTTCGCCTCGCTCTCGGAAGCGAACGAGGCCGTCGCCGCGGCCTCCGAGAGCGAACGACTCGCCGCGGAGACCCTTCGCCTGGCGCAGGGAAGATACCGCTCGGAAGTCGGGGACTCCCTCGAGATATCCGACGCCGTCGACGGATACGCGAAGGCGAGGATGAACATGGTCCAAGCGCTCTATAACCAGATGGCAGCGATCGTGGAGCTCCGGAAGGTGACGGGGACTCTCCTCCCGGACCGGGAACGGGATCGACCGGAAAAGTGGATAAAAAGATGATCCCTCCGAAAAAAATTTCGCTCCTTCTGCTTATCTTCGTTTTGACGATATCCGGGATATGGTGGTACGCCCACTCGACCCGGGAACCGGAGATCGAATTCACCACGGCCCCGGTGCGCCGGAGCGACATTCGCTCGGCGATCGTCGCGACCGGAAAGATACAAGCCGTCACGTTGACAAAGGTGGGCACCCAGATATCCGGGACCCTGAAGGCGCTGTACGTGGATTACAACAGCGTGGTGAAGAAGGGAGAGCTGATCGCCCTGATCGACCCCGCCGTGCAGGAAGCCGATCTGGCGCAGGCAAAAGCGGCTCTTTCCGCATTGCAGGCCGACGTCAAAGAGATGGAAACTGCTTTAAAACAGGCGAGACAGAATGCGGTACGCTCAAAAGAGCTCTACGAGCTCGACCTGATCTCGCGCGCTTCCCTTGAAACCGACGAAACCTCGGTGGCAACCGCCGAAGCGAGGCTCTCATCGGCAAAGGCCAGGGTTCGACAGCAGCAGGGGGTCGTCAGGAAGGCAAATCTGCAGCTGGGCTACACCAAGATACACTCTCCGGTCAGCGGGGTGGTCATCACGAAAAACGTGGATGTCGGACAGACCGTGGCCGCCAGCTTCAACACTCCGACCCTGGTCGAAATCGCCGAAGACCTTTCGCGCATGCACGTCGAGGTATACATCGACGAGGCGGACATCGGAAAAGTACACGAGGGGCAAGTCGCGGAGTTCACGGTAGATGCTCTCCCGGGCAGAAAATTCAGGGGAACCGTCGCCCAGATCCGTCTCTTTCCCGTCACGGAAAACAACGTGACATCCTACACGGCGATCGTCTCCTTCGTCAACGAACAGGTGAAAGGACGCAACCTCGTGCCTGGAATGACGGCAAACGTGACGCTCGTGGTCGACGAGAGAAAAGACGTCGTCACCGTGCCCAACGCCGCCCTGCGCTTTCGTCCGGTAGACTCGGACAAAAAAGGCCGATCGGGAAGGGACGGGGAGAAGACGTCCGTTTATGAACTGCAAAAGGGCAAGCCCGTAAAAATCGAGGTCGAGTGCGGAATCACGGATGGCGTCGCCACGGAGGTCATCGCGGGGCTGGAACCAGGCAGGGAGATCGTCGTGGGTATGGAAGCACCGAAGGATTGACGCCCCATGGATCCACAGGACATGGCTCTGATGGAGCTTCGGAATATCAGAAAAAGCTACCGAATGGGACAGAACGAACTGGAGGTGCTTCATGGGATCTCGATGAGGATCGCACCGCGGGAGTTCGTCGCGATGATGGGACCGTCCGGTTCCGGGAAATCCACGCTGATGAACATCCTCGGTTGTCTGGACACTCCCACGGGAGGAGAGTACCTGTTGGAGGGGACGAATGTAGCGAGCCTCGACCGCGGAGCGCTCTCTGCGATCAGAAACAGGACCATCGGCTTCGTATTTCAGGGATTTCATCTCCTCCCGAGAACCAGCGCCCTCTCAAACGTGGAGATCCCCCTTCTTTATTCCGGCATCCCCGCAAAAGAGCGACATATCCGTGCAGCGGAAGCTTTGGAGCGGATGGGGTTGGGTGACAGAATCCACCACGATCCGAACCAGCTCTCCGGCGGGCAACAGCAGCGCGTCGCGATCGCAAGGGCCATCGTCAACAACGCTCCGATCATCATGGCCGACGAACCCACCGGCAACCTCGACAGCAGGACCAGCGACGAGATCATGGGCCTTTTTCTCGAACTCAACGAGAACGACGGAATCACCATCGTCATGGTCACGCACGAACCCGACGTCGCGCAAAGAGCGGCGCGCATCGTGCACTTCAAGGACGGCACGATCACATCGGACGATGTAAATGGACGGGAAATCACCGGTAACCGACGATGATCTTTGGCAACATTCCCTTCCTCGAAATCCTCAAGGTAGCGATCAAATCGCTTGCGGCCAACAGAACCAGATCCTTTCTGACGATCCTCGGAATCATCATCGGGGTGGGAGCCGTAATCGCGGCATCCGCAGCAGGGCGTGGAGCCAACAAGGTAATCGACGACCAAATCGCCGCTCTGGGAAGCAACTTCATGCATATACGATCCGACAGGGCGGCGATCGCTTCCTCCCCCTCCCCACGCTTTCTCACGACGTCGGACGCCGAGGCGATCGCCCGCGAATGCTCCGGGCTCGAAGCGGTGGCCCCCACGATCGATTTTTCGGAAAAGGTGATCTATGGAAACTCGAACTGGAGCACCAGAGTGACCGGGAGCACCGAGTCGTTCGCCGTCGTCGGAGATTGGAGGATCGTCGACGGAAGAAACCTCTCTCAAGCGGACGACAAGGGGGCGGCGAAGGTATGCATTCTGGGGCGGACCGTGGCACAAAAACTCTTCGACGAGGAGGAACCCGTCGGCAAGATTGTGCGGGTTCATGCCATTCCCTTCACGGTGGTTGGCGTCTTCGACGCAAAAGGACTTCCCTCCTTCGGGGACATGAATCACGATGATTTCATCCTGGTACCGATCGAGACGCTGAGAAAGAGAATCTTTCGGAACTCCTACTCGGGCTGGGTGAGCGTGATCATGGTTAAGGGTATCTCGATGAAGGCGCTTAGCTATCTTGAAATCCAGATCACGGATCTTTTGAGGGAACGACACGGGATAAAGCAGGACCAGCGGGACGACTTTCACATCTACAATGTCAGTCAGATGTTGGAGACGCGCAGGAAGGCGACTCGGACGATGTCGCTTTTGCTGGGCAGTATCGCGGTCATATCGCTTCTCGTCGGCGGTATTGGAATCATGAACATTATGTTGGTCTCCGTCACGGAGCGCACGAAGGAGATCGGAATACGAATGGCGGTCGGCGCAAAACCAAAGGATATCAGAATACAGTTTCTCACCGAGGCCGTGATCCTCTCCCTGATCGGAGGTATGCTGGGCATCCTCCTGGGAATCGGCGCCTCCATCGCACTTGCCCGCGTGCTACAGAGCCCGCCCGTTTTCAGCGCGGACTCCATCGTGCTCGCATTCTTCTTTTCCACCTCAGTCGGAATCGTCTTCGGCTTCTATCCTGCCTGGCGGGCTTCCCTCCTCAATCCGATCGACGCACTCAAACACGATTAGGCTCCGACGCAAAACGCCGCATCCGCTTCGTCTTTCTGCTATACTTTATCCGTAACTCAATAGAACGGAGGCGAGAACGACATGGCTGCCTTTACGTCAAAAGTCACGTTTCACAAAGGCTCGTGCCAGGAAAAGACTTTCGTCGTGGCGCTCGTCCAGCACGGAGAGAATTTCATCGTCATCGTCGAGACGACCCCGTTTCATCCGCGAGACTATCGCTTCTGCGACCAACCACAGGACAGAGGCTATATCGAGGACGTCCAGGGGAAACGTTATCCTCTCGCCGACGTCGTATTCGTCGGCATAAGCCCCGAAGGAATCTTCTCCGTCGACGAAGAGATCCCGGTAAAAAAGAACGAACCGGGATGGTACTTCTGCGTAGGACATGTCATTCACGGTGACAGGCCGACTCTCTCCAGCAAGAGCCCCATTACACTGCAAGTGGACGAGACGAACAGAAGCGCCCTCTCCCGCGCGCATTCGGCGGCGCATATGATGGCCCTCTCTCTCAACCGCACGCTGGCTCCCCTTTGGCTCGAGGAATCCCCTTGTCCGGACGCGCTGGACGCCCCGGATTTCGATCACGTCGCCCTGGAGAGTTCCTCCGTCTCTCCCATGCACTGCCGGGACGTTTACCGAATCGGCAAATCCCTTCGAAAAAAAGGGTTCGCCGGAGACTCGCTCAAAGCGGACTTGAAAAGACACGAAGATGAACTGAACGCGCTGATCGAAAAATGGCTGTTGGAGGACGTCCCCGTCGTCGTGAGAGCCGATGGAGACGACTTGACGTCGTTTCGGAGCTTTTGCACACGGATCGAAGGACGGAGTGTGGAGATCCCCTGCGGAGGAACCCATGTGCGGTCGCTCCGCGAAATAGGGAATGTGCTGGTCAGACTTTCGATGCCGGACGACACGACGCTTCAGGCGGATACGTTCGTGCGTGAGGGAAAGAGCGTGAACGTCCGGTTTGCCGATGCCGTCGCACGGATCACCGAAATAGAATCGACCACGGAGGTTACATGATGAACAAACTGACCGAGCTGGAGAAGGTTGTGGAAAGACTGGAGACATTCGTGGACGCCCTTTGCGAGGAGCGGGACGAAGCGGTCTGCGAGGCGAAAAACCTTCGCAAGGCGCTTGACGAACGCGAGCTCGAGCTGCTGCAGATCGACGAAGAGTCTCGGAAGGAGAAGGAACGTCTCCGGGAGGAGCTTGAAACGGCGAAGGCCGAGCTGGAAGAGTCCGACCGAAGGATGGAGCGTCTGGCGGAAAGGATTCGAAATCTGCTCCCACTCCTTCCCGACTCGCCCGAAAAATAGAGGCGAACATGGAACGCCGGAGTGTATCGCTGCTTGTCGGGACGCGCTCGTACAGCTTCACCACTTCGCTTGGAGAAAACCGTCTGCGCGAAGTACACGAACTCATCCAGGAGGTGATGGCCGAAACGGATCACGAACTCCAGCAGGACGAACGGCTCTTTCTCTCCTGCATGGTTCTCGCGAGCGAACTTCTCGAGGTTTCCGTGCGCCTCAGGGAGGCCGCCGAACGAATCGACCCGTCGACGGAGGCGTCGGAGGGATGAACACGACGGATCTCGTGTTGATCGTCCTGGGAGGTTATTTCATCGTCCGAGGGCTCTTCAGGGGATTATCCGGAGAGTTGCTCTCCCTGATCAGCGTCATCGGGGGGTTTTACTGTGCTCTCACCTTCTACGTGCGCATGGCGAAAATCCTTTCACGTGCTCTCGAACTTCCACCGCTCGTCGCGACGCCGCTCGCGATGACGGGCATATTCGTCCTGGTTTACGTCGCGACCTCGGTCGTCGAAAGATTCGCGAGGAAACTGCTTCGTGCGACGCGTCTGACATGGATGGACAAGCTGGCGGGCGGTGTTGCTGGGTTCATAAAATCGTATCTGATCGCCCTTCTTCTACTCGTCGGAGGGATGATCCTGGCGCCGGTGACTGGAGATGCATGGGTAAAAGAGAGCGAGGCGCTTCGAATCACCGCGAAGACATGGCCGTTCATATACCCTCTGCTCGATCGTATGGGAGTCCTGCCAAACGTGGAATCCCTCCAGGAAGAAGCGGCTTCCTACATACAAAAACAGGCGATGTCGGAGACGAACCTCGCAAAATCCAAACCCTTGCCCGCCCGCTCCGACGATCTCCCCTCCCAAGACAGCCCGGTGGGACGCGATGCCCCCGAAAAATGGGGCGACCCCAAAAACTCCATGCTCGACACACTGAATCACTTTTTCCCCTCTTTCGGCAAAAAGGACGAAAGTGGGGATGTCAGGAAATCATATTTTTGAATTGACCATGGATCGATAAAGATGAAAATTGACGACTCAGCGAGAAGTGCTCTGGAAATATCCAAAATCCTTGTAATCATACGGAAAGACTGCCGCAGCGATCTGGGCGCGAACCGTCTTGCTTCCATACCGCCCGCTTCCGATATGGAGGAACTGAAAGCTCGTCACGATCTTTTTGCGGCCGTCGAGGAATACAGGGACCAGAACGGAGATCTTCCATGGAACCATAAGCTTTCGGCCGTCGAACACCTGCTCTCGGAAGCGAAGAGCTCCGGGATGATGCTTGGAAGTGAATTGCTCTTTGTTCGGCGCCTGCTCCAGGGAGCGGGACGAATGAAGGAGGCGCTGCAGGCTGCAAAAGTCCAATGGCCGGTCTTCTCCGTTCTGTTGAGGGATCTGCGTGACTTCTCAAAGGAGGAGGAAGCGCTTGCCGTACTCGACGAGGACGGCCGACTCTACGACCACGCATCCGATCGATTGAGACGTCTGCGGAATTCGATGCGCAAACTGCGCGAACAGATACGTCGCAAAGGACAACACATCCTTGCAGAGTACGCCCCTCTTCTTCAGGAGAGGGTTCTCTCTCTTCGTAACGGACGACACGTCGTGTTGGTTCGTCAGGATGCGATCTCCTCCTTCCCGGGCCTCATCCTCGATAGATCGGGCTCCGGCAACAGCATCTACATGGAACCGCACGCTCTCGTCGCGCTGAACAACGAACACGCGATCTCCGTCGAGGACGAAAACGCCGAAGAACGCCGCATCCTGCACAAATTGACGGAGAAGGTACTGGCTCGGGAGGCCGGGATTCTGGACGCCGAACGCGTCCTGGGAGAGATCGATCTCTTCTACGCGCTCTCCGAAAAGATACGACGTGACCGATGGCACATGCCGATGCTCACCCGAGAACGGCTGTTCGATCTGCGCGAGGCAAAGCACCCTCTCCTGGCGGAAGCGGCGATCCCCGTAGACATATCCTGCGGAGAAAAATTCCGTGCATTGGTGATAACCGGCCCCAACACGGGAGGCAAGACGGTGGCGCTCAAAACGGCAGGAATCTGCGTCTGCCTGGGATGGTTGGGATTTCCCATCCCCGCGTCGGAGGGCTCCGTCCTGGGGAAGATCGACGATATCCACTGCGACATCGGGGACGAGCAGAGCATCGAGCAGAACCTCTCGACCTTCAGCGCCCATATCAAACAGATCACGAAGATCCTCGACACGGCGACGGAAGGCTCCGTCGTCCTGCTGGACGAACTGGGTGCCGAGACGGACCGCCGACC
>DAIPHL010000034.1:0-16013 GCA_036771375.1 Synergistaceae bacterium
AATCGAAGCGATTTGTCTGTGCCTGCGGGGGGGCGTTTTCCCTTTTCCCTTCCCCTCCGCCGGTGCGGGTCGTTTACACTCGTGACTGGATGGGGCGCTGTCGCGGGTGTGGTTTTACTTGATTCGAGCGTTCCAGAGAACGCATGGAATGATGATCGCCATGCCGACCAGATGTGTCGGTTTTACGCTGTCGATGCCGAAGACGAATAGGGAGATGACGACGGAAAATACCGGAATCAGGTTGTTGAAGCCGACGGCGCGGCTGACTCCGATGCGCTGTATCCCGAGTTGCTGAATATAAAGCCCCAGCGCGGATGGAAAGAGCCCTGTGTAGACGCCGGCGATCCAGATTGATGGCGCTTCCCAGCGGACCGATGCCACCTCCTGCAGGAAAAACGGGAAGGAAAAGGCGGCCGTTACGACCGTGAAGAAGAACGCGGTGAAAAGCGGCGGATACTTTGTCAAAATACTTCGGCAACCTACGTTGTACCAGGCAAAAAAGAGCGTTCCGACGAGCATCATGAGATCCCCGCGATTGAAACGAATCTCCTGCAACGTCTTGATGCTCCCCTCGGACATCACGATAAGAATGCCGACAACCGAAAGCAGCATCATGGCGATTCTCGATAGAAACAGTCTTTCCACGCCTTCGATCGTCGCGATAATGGAGGCGGCAAGGGGCATGATCGATGTGATGATGGCTACGCTGAGAGGGCTCGTATATTGCAGTGCGGCAAAAAAGAGGTAATGGTAGAGAAACATCCCAAGTATGCCCAGCGTGACCATGCGGGCGAGCGTCTTTTTTGAGGGGCGATGCAGACGGTTCTTCTCCTCTACCACAAACGGCAGAAGAAAGAAGACGGCAAACGAAAAACGCATGAAGACCACTGTCATGGGCGGAGCGTTTTCGATTGCGACTTTGACGAAGTATGGCGAGCCGGCATACGTGAGTGCCGTTAGGACAAGCGCGGCATAGATCCCTTTTCTATCGTTCATGTCCTGTTTTCGCGGTCAAAAAATCTCACAGGCCGTCCAGTTTTAGTATCGTATCGGTCAGGCATTCCAAGCCTCGAAGCATGTCCTCTTTTGAAGTATGCTCTTCCTTGGCGTGGCTCACGCCATTCGCGCTTGGCACGAAGATCATGCCGGATGGCATCACCTTGGCAAGAGGAGAGGAATCGTGAGAAGCACCGCTTGGCATCGTGACGAAACGAAAACCTCGTTCCTCGCAAACGGATCGGATTACGGACACGATCTTTCCGTCCAAGAAAACCGGGGGTTTTTCTCCGAGTAAATGCATTTCCACAGTGCAGCCCTTCTCTTCCTCCAAGATGGTCTGAAACGCCTCCGCCGCTTTTTTCATGATGGACGAATCCATGGAGCGAAGTTCCAGAACGAACGAGACACAGGCGGGAACGATGCTGGCATGTCCGGGCAACAGATCGAATTTTCCCACGTTGCAAACAAACTCCTGCCTTCCTTTCATCCAGGCAAACCATTGATTCAATGTCCTGACCGCGCTTTGCATCGCATCTTTTCTACGACACATGGGGGTCGTTCCGGCATGGTTCGCCAAGCCGGTTATCCTGACGGAGTGTCTTGAAATGCCGACGATTCCCGTCGGAATACCGATCGGGATCTCTTTGTCCCAGAGGACCGGGCCCTGCTCTATGTGAAGCTCGATGCTCGCGTGGTATTCTTTTGCATCCGCTCGTGAGGCTTCGAGGGAGTCGAAATCCATGTCGAAGGAACGCAGGATTTCCTCCGGTACATCTTTTCGTTTGAGCAATCCGGCGAAGACCCTGCTGCCGAAGGTCCCCCCGAGAGGTCCTCCCTCCTCGGCGTTAAAGGCCACGACCTCTATGGAGTGCCTTGGTACGTAATGCAAATCCTTCAAAGTCCTGACGGCTTCCAGGGCTGCCACGATTCCCAGTGCCCCATCGAATGCGCCTCCATGTATAACGGAATCCAAGTGAGAACCGGAGAGTATCTTCGTTTTACACGAACCGTTTCCCGGTAGAACACCGAACAAGTTTCCCGCCGCGTCGATTCTCGTGGCGAGTCCGGAGGCCTCCATCTCTTTTTTCAAAAAATCTCTTGCCTCGAAAAAAGCCGGCGTATTCGCCTCTCGGTCGAGTCCCTCCGAAGTGAATCCAAATTTGGCAAGCGCGTCGAAGAGCATTAAAAACCTTGGACCGTTTACCTTGAAATTCCTTTCCATCGTTGTCACACCGCTTGTCCGCCGAATTTGATCGGGCGTCCCTCCGTCCCGTTCGAGACGACCGTTCCGTTTTCAACGATTTTCATCCCTCTGAGCCATACCGAGTGTATGAATCCCGGCAGTTTCCAGCCCTCGTAGACCTTTGCCGTGTCCCTCGCCATGGTTTCCATCCCGGTGGTTTCGACCGTCCTTTCACGTCTCAAATCGACGAGCACGAAATCCGCGTCGGCTCCCACCTTGATGGCTCCCTTTGTTGGGTACAGGCCGTACGCCTTTGCCGGATTCGTCGAGATCAGATCCACAAGCCGGCGAAGCGATATCCTCCCATCGATCACGGCCTTGAGCATCAGTCCGAAGCGTGTCTCAAGACCGGGGAAACCAGATGGGGCCACGAAGATATCCTCCCGATTCCGCAATTTCTCGGATACCGTGAACGGTGCGTGATCGCTGCCGATGGTATCGATGCTTCCGTCCACGACATAGTCCCACATCTTTTCCACCAAGGATCTTTCGCGCAGAGCCGGGTTGCATTTCGCGAAAGGACCGTGTTTTACGAGATCCTGTTCGCTCAGGTAAAGATATTGAGGACAAGTTTCGATGGTCACGTCGAGCCCCCGGTTGCGGGCTGCCAAGGCAGCCTCGACCGCGTGGGGAGTGGATATGTGAACCAGATAGAGCGAAGCCCCTTCGAGTTCTGCAAGGCGAATCAGCCTATCGACAGCCATGACTTCAACGATGGGGGGGCGGGAGAGCGCATGGGCGATCGGTTTTGTCAGGCCCTGACGGCGTAGATTTGCGATGTTTCCGGCAACCAGGTCGTTGTCCTCGCCATGTGCCGCCACCTTCAATCCGGTGGCCGCCACGGCTCTGATGACCTGCTGGAGCTCGAAATTGTCCTTGCTGGTGAGCCCTTCGAATTCTCTGTCCCTTCCCTCCGGTGCTGCGTGAAGAAACGTTTTGTATCCAACGACGCCGTGCGCGGCTAAGGAAGGGACCCGATCCGGATATGCGCCGCTCGCGGCGCCCAAAAAGGCGACATCCACACTGGAACTGCTTGAGACCGCGTCGAATCTTGCCTGGAGTATTTCGGGGTTGAATTGAGGGGGAGTCGAGATCGGATGTTCCACGATGGTGGTCACTCCTCCGGCGGCGGCGGCGCGCGTCCCGGTGACAAACGTTTCTCTGTGCGCGCTTCCGGGGTATCTGATATGAACGTGGGGATCGACACCTCCTGGAAGTAAATGTAACCCGAGACCGTCCACGATGTTCGCACTCGATAGTGTCGTGATACTTTCATCGGAGCCGAGCGCGACAACCTTTCCCTCCTTGACCGCTACCCCGCCGAAAAACTCTCCGTTCTCGCTTACAATGTGCGCATTGCACACGACCAGATCGACCATAGAAAGACTCTCCTTCTGCCTAGAGTGACATCAAGACCTCCTCCCGTTTGACACCGTAATCGAGAACGTCCTGTGTGACTCTCAACATTTCTTCCGCCCATGTACGTTCCATGTCCTCGAATTCAAATCTCGGACCGGCGATCGAAATACCTGCGACCAGCTGACCGTGCGTGTCCAGAATCGGTACCGCGACGGCCGCTGCACCTGGATCCAGTTCTTCGATACTGGTCGAGTACCTGTTCTTCAGTATTTTCCCCATTTCGTCGCGCAAAGCGCTACGGGTCGTGAGCGTAAAGGGCGTGAATTTCTTCAGAGGTTCTTTTAAAACCTCGTTTAACAATTCCGGCGACGAGAAAGCCAAAAGCACCTTTCCACTCGCACCGGCATGCAGAGGGCCTCTGGAACCTACCTGAGACTCTATTCTTATCCTTTTCTTCGACTCGATCGTGTGCAGACAAACGCTTTGATCGTCGTCGAGGACATTCAGAATGACCGTCTGACCACAGTAACACGAAATATGCTTCATCACCGGATGCAGCTGTTTTACGAGTTCCATCCTCAACCGTGACTGTGAAGCCATGACGAGAAGGCGCAGGCCGATGCGATAGTTTCCCTCTTCCTCCTTGAAGACCCACCCCTCCTCCTCCAAAAGCTGAAGGATTCGGTGTAACGTACTTTTCGGTATTCCACACTCCGAGGCGATCTCTCTGATTGCGACATCATCCTCATGTGCATAAAGCGCCGTCAAAATTCTTGGAATCGCCTTGACCAGTTCGTTTCCTTTCGCAGGCATTCGATCACTCCCCGGCCGCACCGGGGAGTCCCGATCGGCCCTTGCTATATGGCTTTTTTCATGTCGCAGCGCCTGGTGTTCGAAGTTTCCTTCTCTTCCGTCAACCAGATTCCGTCGTTTTCCTCGAATTTCTCCCCGCGCGCGACGCTCTGAATTGCGAGAATAATTTTATCATATCCGGTACAACGACATATATTACCAGATATCGCGAACTTTATCTCGTCGACCGTCGGGTGAGGTGTTTTATCCAACAAAGCCTTCGCCGCCAAAATCATACCTGGCGTGCAATACCCACACTGAATCGCTCCATGCGCGATAAACGCTTTTTGAATGATGTGCGGCTCCCCTCCTTCCCCTTCTATCCCTTCTATGGTGAGGATGCGCCGTCCCTCCAGGTCGCCCGCAAGGACCAGACACGATGTCACGAGTTCTCCATCCAGCAGGACAGAGCATGCACCGCACTCTCCCTCGTTGCACCCACACTTGGTGCCCGTCATACCGAGGTCGTTCCTCAATAATTCAAGAAGTGAGCGGGTGGGTTCGACCTCAAACGTCATTTTTTCCCCGTTTAGTTCAAAATTTATTTCCTGTTTAAACACAGTCCTTCCCCCCAGACTCTCCGATCAGGTTGCACAGCATTTCTTCGACGAGGACACGGAGCGTTTCCTTCCTGTACCACTCCGAACCCCGTAAATCCGTTATGGGAGTGGTATCGCCGACAACCGTCGAGGCGATTGCGAGGAAATCCAACGCCTCCATCGGTTTGTTTTCCATCAGCTTTTCGGCCGTTGTCGCCCGAATCGGAGTGGGTGCCGCCGAGCCGACGGCGATGCGCACGTTGGAGCAGAAGTCATCCTTTACGGTAAAGGATATGGCGAGATTGACGACGGCAATGTCGGCAGCCCTGCGGGGCCCCAGTTTTCGAAAAGCCTGTCTGGTCGAGGGAGCTGGCCGGGGGAGAAAAAAGCCCGAAATCAGCTCGCCTGGCTCAAGTACGTTCATTCCCGGTCCTTTCCAGAAATCACCGATGCCGATTTCTTTCGTTTGGCCGTTCCCGTATACGATTACCGAAGCATCGGAGACCAGGAGGCCAGGGGCTGTGTCCGCACAGGGCGAAGAGTTGCAGACGTTGCCGCCGATCGTGCCAAGATTGCGAATTTGAGGTGTGCCGATGCTCGCGGCTCCTTCGGTAAGCGCCGGATATTTTGACACGATGCGTGCCTCGGAGGCGAGAACGGAGAGTCTTACTCCGCTTCCGATCACGATCCCTCCATCGCGCTCTTCAATCTCAAAGAGAGAGGGGATTCTCTTTATATCGATCAACCTCTTGTCTTTTATGATCCCACGTCGCATTTTGACGATTACATCGGTACCTCCGGCGATGGGATGAGCGTTTCCCTCCCTGAGAAGAGCAGACGCCTCCTCCAAAGTAGTCGGTCTGAAATACGTTTCCCCAATCGTCATACTGCCACCCCCTGGCCTTCGCCGTTTTTGCGTTCTTTCAGGCCACGCAGGATTTTCTCCGGACTACAGGGAAGGTCCCTGATGCGAACGCCGCATGCGTCGTATATCGCGTTCGCAATAGCTGGTGCAACTGGGTTTGTGGCGCCTTCTCCAACTCCTTTCGCCCCCAACGGACCGGTTGGTTCCCAGGTATCGGCAAACGAGATCTCGACGGGAGGCATGTCCAAGGAGGTAAGAATCTTGTAATCGCTGAAATTGGCGTTGAGCGGCATGCCATCATCCTGCGAAAAATACGTGTTCTCCATCAGAGCGAAACCGATTCCCATATGTACGCCCCCTGCAACTTGCCCCTCCACACTGTTGCGGTTGATGATCGTGCCGGTGTCTATGCCGGATACGCAGCGCACGACCTCGACTTTTCCCGTATGCGTGTCCACGTCGACTTCCATAAAAAAGGTTGTAAAATGCGGAGGACAGGCGGTCGGTCTTATCATCGACTCGGCTACGATCGTTCCCCAGCCGCGAGTATGTCCCTGGAAAACGATCTCCCCCACCGTTTTTTTGCGGAGGGTTTAAAGTGGGGGAAGATCATTCCTCCGCTTATCGCTATATCCTCGTTGCCGCAGCCAAAGACCCTCGCAC
The DNA here is from genome assembly GCA_036771375.1 of Synergistaceae bacterium. Lineage (GTDB taxonomy): Bacteria > Synergistota > Synergistia > Synergistales > Synergistaceae > DAIPHL01. The sequence continues at coordinate 6,521 of DAIPHL010000034.1, forward strand.
CCCATTCCTGAAGCTGTCTCCGTACGTCTGCGGCGGCGCCGACGACGGATTGACCGGCTCCGTAAAGCCCACGACTCGCATGCGTCGGTCCGTCGAATAAAGTCGTGTTCGTATCTCCTGCCTTTACGATCACATCGCTGTACCTCAAACCGATGGTCTCGGCCACCAGGGTCGCATATGCGCTGATGTTGCCCCCTCCACAGTCTGAGGCCGCGTTGTGCAGCACGGCAGTGCCGTCTTCGTTCATCTTGATCGTGGCTCCACTGATATCGATGATAAATCGGTTCGGTTTTTCGGAGCCGCATCCCGATGTATGGAAGCCTCTGGCAAGACCGATTCCGCGCTTGATCCAGGGTTTGTCCGGATACGGCGTCCTGCCGTTTCCATGTCCTCTTGCGTTTTTCCAATCGATCGCTTTTGCGCCGTTTTCCAACAGCTCCTTGGTGCCACAGCTGTTGATCACGCTGATAACGGCCGGTCCCTGCCCATAGAAGGTATCTCCCACGCCGAGGTTGTTTTTGATACGGATCTCGACGGGGTCGATTCCAAGCGTCTCTGCGGCTTCGTCCATCATCTGCTCGATGGCCCAAGATGCCTGTGGATTCCCTGCGCCCCGCATCGCAGTGAGTGGTGGTGTGTTTGTATACACAGCGCGTCCGGACATACGCAGGTTCGGACACTTGTACATGGATAGGGTGAACCCGGCGGCGAGCATCATCTTCGAGCTTCCGCTGAAAGCATACGCTCCCGTATCATCCGTTACGTCGGAGTGAAGCGCGGTCATCGTGCCATCCTTTTTGAATCCCATTTTAACGACAAGCCTCATGGGGTGACGTCCACAGGAAAGAAACATCTCTTCCCGGGATTTTTCCCCCCTCACGATCCGACCGGTGCGTAAAGCCAGAAAAGCACAGATGTTTTCGATAAAACCGGTGTGAATGTGAGCCCCGAAAGAACCCCCGAGAAAAATCCTGTGACAGGTTAATTTGCTAACCGGAAGGCCGAGCGAATGGGCGATATTGATCCGCATGGCGTGTATGCCTTGGCTGGTGGCCCATATGTTCAAACCTCCCTCCTCGTCGGGAGCACAGACCACGCAGGTACGTTCCATCGGTGCCGGGTTCGGCTTCGATGTATTGTAAGTTCTTTCTATGATGAAATCTGCTTTGGAAAATCCTGCCTCGATGTCTCCAATTTCGATATCTACTCGATCGAATACGTTACCCTGAATACCTACCGTCTTTTCACCCTTGCGGGCTTCCTCGTGAATGACGGGGGCATCGGGTGAGAGTGCTGCATCCATGTTGGTGGCACAGGGCAACACATCGTATTCCACCTCGATCAACGCGAGAGCCTCTTGGGCTTTTTCGATACTTGTCGCCGCGACCGCCGCAACTCGGTCACCAACATGGCGAACATGTTTTTCCAATAGATAACTGTCGTAGTACATGACTTCAGGGGCGTGAAGGAACTGGTGCATACTCAGGATTTTCGGAACGTCCTCGTGTGTAATGACGTCTATCACACCGGGCAACTCTTTGGCCTTGGATACGTCTATCCTCTTGACCATCGCGTTTGCATGGGGACTGCGCAGTATCGCGCAGTGCAACATATCCGGAAAACGGATATCGCCGGTGTAACGAAGACGCCCGGTCGCTTTGAGTAAGGCTTCTTGTTTGGCTTGACGTTTACCTGCCAGGTTGTATCTATTCAAACCGCTCCCCCCAATTCTTCTCTCGACTTTTGAATGACCACACCAGTCTCCCGTTTTGCGTGTTCATACGCGATTTTCCTACGTTTATAAAGTTTAAAGAAAAGGAGAGACGATATTTGCATATATGGGACTTATGTCCCATATATTACCCCCTCTTTTCTTTTCTGTCAATCGTTCGATCGCAAGATCGAACCTCTTTCCCAATGCTTTTAGCTGTTTGAAGGGACTTAAGGGAATTGAAGCGTGATGAATCGGTCCGGTTTTTCGAGGCCATGGGACAACTGAAAAGACGACACAAGATGCGGGACAAGACCAGGCAACACGATACAACGCAAAGACAAAAGCACGGGGTTGGCAACATCGCGGGAGCTCGTCCGTAAAGAGTACGAGGCGGCCTCGCGAGCCCGCCTCGTACTCTTTTACGATGGAATCTGTGTTTTTCCGTTTGGACGGAAAACTTTCAAGAGACTTCTTCGATGCGTCAGGCGCTCTCTTTTTCTTCCGACTGTTTCGACGAAAGAATGAAATCGATGCTCTTTGTGGGGCACTTCGCGACACAAGCGCCGCAGGCGGTGCATTTCGTTCCATCCACCGAGGCGAGGTTCTTCTCGATCTTTATGGCATTTTCCGGACAGACTCGCGCACAGAGGCCACATCCGATACAGCCGACCGAACAGACTTTTTTGACATCCGGTCCTCTCCACGTCGAGTTGCAGGTCACGTGGACGAAAGACTCCTTCGGGATCAAGGTCAAGACCGATTTTGGACACGTGGCAACACAAGTACCACAGCCGACGCACTTGAGAGGGTCGACGGAGACGAGCCCATCCTCGATGGAAAGAGCTCCAAATACACAGACCTTCACGCAGGTCCCGAAGCCCATGCAACCGAACGGACATGCGTTGGGAGAGCCTCCCGGCAGGATGGCGGCGGAACGACAATCCTTGATTCCTTCGTAGATTGCATTGCGCGCTGAAAACTCCGCTTTTCCTTTGCATTTGAGAAAGGCGCGAAGAGGGATCGAGCCTTCGCTGTCGACTCCCATGATGCTTGCGATTCCTTCGGCGAGAGCGGCCCCTCCCGCGGCGCAGAGATTGGTTTTCGCTCCTTCGTTGACGATTCCGTCTGCATACCCGTCACAGCCCGGGTAACCACAACCGCCGCAGTTGGCTCCCGGCAGGATCTCTCTTATCAAACCCACTCTTGGATCTACCGCTACGAAAAACTTTATCGAGGCAAAAGCGAGCAATGCCCCGAACGCCAAACCCAGTGTGCCCATTACGAGCACAGGATAAAAAACTCCTTCGAACGAGATCATCGTCTCACATCCTCCATCCATCCATTCCAGAGATTCATCACGCAACTCGCTATTTTATGATGCCGCTGAAGCCCATGAAGGCGATCGACATCAAGCCGGCCGTCACCAGTGCAAGGGGCAGGCCCTGGAGACATTTCGGGATGTTGTCGTTTTTCTCGACTCTCTCTCTTATGCCCGCCATCAGTGCGATGGCAAGCAAAAAACCGATCGACGAGCCGAGTGCGTTGACGATCGACTCCAGCAAGGAGTATTTTTCGTTCATGTTGATGACCGCAACCCCCAAAACGGCGCAGTTCGTCGTGATCAGCGGCAGAAAAATGCCAAGAGATTTGTAAAGAGGCGGGTTGATCTTTTTCAAAGAGAGCTCGACGAACTGGACGAGTGAAGCGATCACGAGGATAAAAGAGAGGGTATACAGATATTGCAACTTCAGCGGCACCAGCACGAAGTGAAAGACAAGCCACGTCATTACGGCGGCGAGAACCGTCACGAATATCACCGCCACTCCCATCCCTTTTGCGGTTTCGCTTTTCGTGGATACACCGAGGAAGGGACAGCAACCGAGAAAACGGGCCAGAATGATGTTGTGGACGAAAATAGAGCCCAGGAATATCCAAAGAAGGTTCATCGATCCGTTTCCTCCTTATTCTGCGGTGGTTCGGGGCTTTCCAGGCCACAGCCACAGCAGACGGCGCCCAAACCACAGGAACCACAGCCGCTGTCGGCGGGGTTGTCCTTCGATTGCACACCCTTCCGCACGGCGGACCACTCCTGGTATGCGCGAAAGAGGGCCATGAAAACACCGAGCGCGATAAAACCGCCCGGAGCCAGGATGGCAAGAAGTGCGGGCTGAAAACCCGCCGGAGTTACGACGAAATCGAAGACGGTCCCGTTTCCGAGAAATTCGCGGGCGGCCCCAAGAGCCGTCAGGGCAACGGTAAACCCAAGCCCCATGCCGATCGCGTCGAAAAAGGATGCGAAAACTCCGTTTTTGAAGGCAAACGCTTCCGCACGTGCCAAAATGATGCAGTTCACCACGATGAGAGGGATGAATATGCCGAGCGATTTGTCCAAGGCGGGAGCGAATCCGGCGATCAGAAGCTGTACGACCGTCACGAATCCAGCGATGACGACGATAAAGATGGGTATGCGGATCTCGCTTGGAACGAACCTGCGTATCGCGGAAACGGCGATATTCGACCCGATCAGAACGGCCGTTGCGGCGATCCCCATTCCCACACCGTTTGTCGCGCTCGTTGAGACGGCGAGGGTGGGGCAAAGCCCGATACACTGTACCAAGGTCGCGTTTTCATCTATGATCCCGTTTTTCAATATGCGAAGTGGGTTCACGTTATTTGCCCCCTCTCAAATTTTCCCGCCAATAAGACAACGCCTCGTTCACTCCATTTGTCACGGCATTCGATGTGATCGTCGCTCCTGAGATCGCCTGGATCTCTCCTGCCGTCCCGGGAGAGGATTTTACGACGATCAGCTTCTCCACGTCCTTGTTCTCAAACTGTCCCGAGAACGCGGGTTGCGGCGCTTTCGCGCCAAGTCCGGGGGTCTCGCTCTGGTTTAGTATGCTGATGGCACGCAATTTCCCCTCGACGGTGATTCCAACGACGATCTCGATCGTTCCCGCATAGCCTTTCGGAGTCACCGTGATGCAATATCCCGCAGGGAGCGATCCCTTCCGGGCTTCCTGTACTTCCTTGACGATCTCCGAAACCCCTTGCTTCATCTGGATTTGAGAAAAATCATCCGCCTCCGGCAACGCCGTCGCCAAGGCCTCTTTTTTGAGGCGTTCCTGGGTTTTCTGGATGGGAATCGCGGTGATATCGTGAACCACGCCGAGGATGAGGCCCGTTATGGCGGTGACGGTGAACAGTATGAATCCCAGCGAGACGATCTTTTTCATTTTCCCCCTGGAATCGGAGTTGATGTTGGCGACATGATTGTTATTTGTCTCCACGTTTCTTGACCTCCCCCAGGATTTGAGGCATCGTAAACCTGTCAATGATGGGAACGGCGAGGTTCATGATGAGAATCGAGTACGATACGCCCTCCGGATACCCCCCGAACGTTCTGATCAAAGACGTTATGACGCCGCAGCCGAATGCAAAAACCACATGTCCTTTCGCCGTCATCGGTGAAGTCGTGTAATCGGTAGCCATGAAGAACGCTCCGAGCATCAGCCCTCCGGTCATGATCTCGTACAGAGGCCCTGCGGATCGACCCAAAATGATGGCCATGACCGCTACCGTCAGAATGTATACGAGGGGAATTCTCCAGGATATGACACCCCTGTAGATCAGGACGGCGGCCCCCAAAAGGATCGCGAGCGCCGACGTTTCCCCGATGCAGCCACCGACGTTTCCGATAAAGACGTCGAAGAGAGGAGGAAGAACGCCCTCTCCGCCTTTTAAAGCGGCAAGCGGTGTCGGACCACTTACGCTCTGTACGGTCCATGTCGTCATCGCCACCGGCCAACATATCAGCATCATCGCCCGCCCAGCCAGAGCGGGGTTGACGATGTTCTGCCCCAATCCTCCGAAGAAGTGCTTCGCGATCACCATGGCGAAGACCGATCCGCAGCCCGCCATCCAGAGAGGAACGGTCGGAGGAAGATTGTAGGCGAGCAACACGCCGGTTACCACAGCGGACAGGTCCGACACGGTCACAGTTTGCTTTGTGGATTTTTGCCATACGGCCTCCGTAATTACGCAAATTGCAACGCAAACGGCGATCACCAACAATGCGCGCGTGCCCAGGAAGAAGACCCCTGCGGCCCCAGCCGGCAGAAGGGCGGCGATGACCCAGCCCATCAACTTCTGCGTACTCATATCCGTCCTTATATGCGGAGAACTACCGATCACGAGAAGACGATTCACTGTTTCGCCCCCTTCTTTCTGCGTTCTGCCATAACAGCGGCTTTGCCGTCCCGACATGCCTGGGTGAGAAAACGGTGAGCCGGACAGATATACGTACAACTTCCGCACTCTATACAGTTGAGGCCGCCTGTTTTTTCGAATTCGGCATACTCTCTCAGACGCACGAGTCGATCCAAAAACGATGGAAGCAAGCCCATGGGGCACGCTTCTATACACCTTCCGCACCGGAGACAATGGGACTCCGTCGAGAAGAATGCCGACCGTGGGGAGAGAGCCAAAATACCCGATGTCCCCTTCACTACGGGTACCTCCGTGGAGCGCATGGATATCCCCATCATGGGGCCACCCGAGAGAATTTTTGCCGGATCTTCGGTGAAGCCTCCGGCGAGTTCGATCAGTTCCTGTACCGATGTTCCAAGAGGGGTCAGGATGTTCTTCGGTTTGGCGACCACGTCTCCGGTGACGGAGATGATCCGGTCCACAACCGGTATCCCCTCCGTCACGGCAAGCCAGATATGGTAGAGGGTCCGCACGTTCAGTATGATACAACCGACATCGGCCGGCAGCGCTCCTGGAGGGATTTGTTGTCCCGTGACCGAATAGATGAGCATTTTCTCGGCACCCTGAGGATATTTGACCTCATGGGGCATCACCCTTATGTGAGAACCGTGATGGTCGGAAAGTTCGCCCTTGAGTCTCTTGATGCTCTCGGGTTTGTTGTTCTCGATTGCGATGACGCCCTCCGCATGAGGGAAGAGACGCATGCATATCTTCAGTCCCTCTATGATCGGTTCGGGACGTTCGAGCATCAGGCGATTGTCGCAGTTGAGAAACGGTTCGCATTCGGCCCCGTTCACGATGAGCCAGCGAATGTCCCTGTCCGGTGGGGGGGCCAGTTTGACATGGGTTGGAAAGCATGCCCCTCCCATTCCCACGATCCCCGCTTCCCGTATGATTCTCAGGTATTCTTTCGGGTCGAGGCTTTCATATTCTTTGTGTGGCAGAAGGGTTACGTCGTGTTCGAATTCACCGTCGCTCTCGACCACGATACAGGGCTCGAGGGTCCCGGGAATGGTCATCCGCACACCCACTTCCTTGACCGTACCGGAGACGCTGGACAGAATCGGAGCGGAGACGAAGGCGTCGGAATCCGCGATCTTCTGCCCGACCAGTACCCGGTCGCCCTTTTTAACGATCGGAGTGCACGGCACGCCGATATGTTGCGACATCGGGAAAACCAGATCACCCTTTGGTACGTATACTTCTATTTCTTTGTCGGCGGTCAACGCCTTGTTGTCGGGTGGATGTATGCCACCGATGAATGTCGGCAATCTCATGGGCTCGTGCTGCGCTCCTTTTTCTTGCTTATTTTGTAAACACAAAAATGTGAATTTTATTGTAGCAGATCTTCCAAAAAATAAAATATACGACTTTTGCGCATCATTATGTGAAACTGATCTCTTCTAAGATCAAGACCTGTAGGCAACCAGAGAATTCTTCGCCCGATGTTCGTACGTATTATGGGCCTTTCGAAGGTAATTTCGGGCGGATCGATTCAAAAAGATCGGTGTTTTTCTTCGTCAAAAACGAATCGATTCTGTTTCACGAAAAACCTGGGTCCGTGTTCTTCGTGCCGGCGAGAGTCGGCCGTGTGTGGTATAACCCTCTGCGTCGTTCCTGGAGCGATCGCCATTTGCGGTTGGCTGAAAATCCTGCCTCCGAGGTGCGGAGGTCGAAAAAAGGAGTCCGTTTGGGGCGATCCGCGACATTTCGACGCGTTAACTCGGGGAGTAGGGGTTTCCCCCCTGGCAGCGAGGGAAAAAACGTAGTACATTAATGACACATTGGAACCGTCTGTCGTATCGTCGTACGAGATATTTGTGATAGGACATACTGAAAAGGAGGGGCTCACATGAACGTTTCCAGTCTTGCAGGGACACGTGTTCCCAAGGAACTGCTGGTATCGATACCCCGCCTGGTGTCGGCATACTATACCCACGTCCCCGATCCGGAGGACTCGGACCAGATGGTCTCGTTCGGGACCTCCGGGCACAGGGGATCCTCCTTCAAAAACAGCTTCAACGAAACCCACATCCTCGCGATCTGCCAGGCGATCTCGGAGCTTCGGCGGAGGAACGGCGTGCAGGGTCCCCTTTTTATCGGCATGGATACCCACGCGCTCTCCGAGCCGGCCCTTTACACCGCGATTGAGGTGTTCTCCGGGAATGAAGTCGAATTGAGAGTGCAGAACGATTTCGGTTATACCCCGACGCCCGTGATCTCGAGCGCGATTCTCGACTGGAACGTCGGCTCGAGGAACTCGCTCGCCGACGGGGTCGTCGTGACGCCTTCTCACAACCCTCCGGAGGACGGGGGAATAAAATACAATCCGCCTTCGGGCGGTCCCGCTTCGCCGGAACTGACGTCACAGATACAGCTTCGGGCAAACGAGCTGATCAAAAAGGGAAACAGGGACGTGAAACGCCTGCCCCTCGCCTCCGCTCTTCGGAAGGAGACCACGAAGTTCATCGATTATGTGATCCCGTACGTCAAAGGGCTTTCAAGTGTATTGGACATGGAGGCCATCGCACGTGCGAAGATAAAGATCGGTGTGGATCCGCTCGGTGGTTCCGGCGTCGCTTTTTGGGCTCCGATCGCGGAGATGTACGGTTTGAACCTGGAGATCCTGAATCGATATGTCGATCCCACGTTCTCCTTCATGACCCTCGATTGGGATGGAAAGATTCGCATGGATTGTTCCTCGCCCTATGCGATGGCCGGATTGCTGGCGGCAAAGGAACAATATGGAATTTCCTTTGCGAACGATACCGATTATGACAGGCACGGAATCGTCACACGGGAGGGATTGATGGAGCCGAATGCCTACCTTGCCGTCGCCGCTCACTATCTTTGCACACACAGGACCGGATGGAAGAGCGACGTTCGTATAGGGAAGACATTGGTGTCCAGCTCGATCATCGACAGAGTGGCGGATTCCGTGGGACGGGGTGTCTACGAAGTTCCCGTCGGTTTCAAGTGGTTTGTGGACGGATTGATCGATGGCTCTTTGGGCTTTGCCGGTGAGGAGAGTGCGGGCGCCTCTTTCCTGAAAACGGACGGCACGACGTGGACGACCGACAAGGACGGATTCATCATGGACCTGCTTGCCGCGGAGATACAAGCCGTCACGGACATGTCTCCTTCACGCTACTACGGGAAACTGACCGCCAAATTTGGGAGACCTTACTATCGGCGCATGGACGCTCCTGCCACTTCGGAGCAGAAGACGGCGTTGACACGGCTCTCTCCTACCGACGTCAGCGCCAAGGAATTGGCGGGGGAACCGATCCTCTCCCTTTTGACGAAGGCTCCTGGAAACGACCGGCCGATCGGAGGGCTCAAGGTCGTCGCCGAAAACGGTTGGTTCGCGGCTCGCCCCTCCGGGACGGAAGACGTATACAAGATATATGCGGAGAGCTTTCTCGGCGAGGAACACCTGAGACAAATTCAGGAAGAGGCGCAGGCGATCGTCTCTCAGACCATCCTGTAACGTCTTCCGTGTCGCCGACC
>DAIPHL010000035.1:0-15732 GCA_036771375.1 Synergistaceae bacterium
GGTCGGCGCCTCCGGCTACGGAGGTCGGAGAGGGCATATCTCCGGGTTCCTTTTTTTATTTCTTCGGGAAAAACGACTCGTACTCCTGGTCGCTCAGATCGTGACGGTAGAACTCCTTATAAAACTCCTTCGTCTCTTTTTTCAAATCGATCTCTTTCGTATACTCTGGATAAACGGTCTTCGCCAGCCACATGAAGCCGAGAGGAGCCTCAGGAGAGGGAAAGTTCCACCAGAAGGCGCCGGTGGGACACTCGTAAACACGTTTGTTCTTGATGGCCTTGAGGTCCTTGATCTTGGGATCGGAGAGCAACCCCGACGAGTAGCCGGCTCTCGTGATGATCACATCGGGATCGATCTGCATGACCTCTTCGACGCTCAGGTCGGCCTTTGGTGTCTCCTTGACCGCGCTGATCCCGTCGACTGCTCGGATCCAGTTCCAGATCCAATCGGTGAAGCTCGCCTTCGTGATGTTGTCGTAATTCGTATAATACACCACGCGCTTCTTGTCGGAGGGGATTTTGGAGGTCATCTTCTTGATGAAGCCCAGTTTCCTGTCCCAGTACGAGACGAGTTTCTTTGCGACCGCCTCGTTTTTCGTGAGTTTGCCTATGTTCAGAAATTCCTGCTTGAGGGTGTCGACGTCAGCCCAGCCGATCCACATCGTATAGGTCTTCAACCCGACGTCCTCGATCATCTTGTTGCCTTTTTTGGAGCTGATTCCGACCAGTACGATGTCGGGAGACGTCTTCATCAGCTCCTCGATGTTCACGTTGTCGAACGATCCGGCGTCCGTTACCTCTTTCAGCCGAGGAAAGAACTTCAACAACTGTGGGAAGGCTTTCATGGAAGGCTGGGCGACGATCCTGTCCTCCGCGCCCATGACACAGATGTCGTGCGTCGTCCCGCCGTAACAGGTGATCGCGATTCTCTCCACTTTTTCCGGCACGACGACGTCGCGCCCGGCAGCGTCTTTTACCGTCTCGGCCGTCGCTCGATTGCAAAAGACGAGGATGAAAAGCATAAGGAACAGTGCATGTTTTCTCCAAAATCCGCAAAGCATTTCAAAAAGAACCTCCTTTTTCTTTGTTCCGTTATGGGTGTATCACGCTTTTTTCGGACAGCGCGACGAAATCACGGGATGCCACCGCGTACGGCTCAGTGCAACGATCAAAAAAACGGGCGCCTTGCCTCCGGGCAAGAAGGGTAAAACCTTCCTTCGGCTTCGTGATTCGACTGGACGTGATATAACTCACCCCCTGTGCAAACAGAAATTCAGGCAAAATTCCCGCCGTCGGGCCGAACATTCCTCTGACCCGGGCTTTTTTTGCGCGAGTCAGAAGCCCTTTGAAGGTGTCGTTCACGAGCGTGCTGCCCGTCAGGAAAAGCACGTCCGCCTCTTCCAGAAAGCCCATTCCCTCCTCGGGATCATGCAGAAAGACACCACAGGGACCGTATTCGACACCGCTTTCGACGACGAGAGTGCGAAGCTCGGTTATCGGCCGCATGTCAAACACGTGTACCTCGGCGGCTCTTTGCACGAGATCGTACACGAATTCGGCGTATCCGACGACGGCGACGCGATCCTCCTTTCGCACGAAATCGTACGCCCTCGGTGTGAGAGCGCTTATGTTTCTTGTCGTAAACGCCTCGGGCGTCGCAAGCGGCCTGGTCAGTGCGTTCAGTATCGCCACACAGAGCGTCCGAAGTACGCGGCCGCGGCCGGAGTCGACCAGTTTTCGTCCCACAGAAAAAAGGTCACGACCGATCCACTCGCGCAATTCCACAAGAGGGGCCGGGTCGAACGTGCCATAGACCGCGTGTTCCCCTGCAAAATTAAAGGCCATGCCACACTGTTTTTCACCCGCCGACACGAAAGTCCATTTGTCCGCGTAGCCTATCTTCTCGAGTCTGCCGGGGACGAGTCCTTCTTTCCCATAGAGCGTCCCGATTTCGTCGTAAGCGCCGCGGAGATCCGAGCAGTCGACGTCGTCGTATCCGGCGAGCGTTTTCATCGATCGTCCACCACCCACTCCAACGCCGACTCATCTTTCTCCAGCAGTGGGACACAGGTCTTGATCGTCCTGCCCTTCAAGTTGGCACGGAAGATGTGCACGTCGATCCCGTAGGCGCGTCGCAAGGTCTCCTCCGTGACGATCTCTTCGACGACGCCGACACGGAAGGGCTCGTTCTTGCTCATGACCGCCGCCTTTGTACAGCAGAGAAAAGCATGGTCGGGAAAGTGCGACGTCATGACGATCCCGATACCGCTCTTTGCCAAAAGCTGCACCTGCCGTAAAACTTTCATCTGGTTGCCGAAGTCTAGGCTGGAGGTCGGTTCGTCCATCACGAGAAACCTCGGTTTTTGCATCAGAGCACGCGCGATCAGGACCATCTGCCTCTCTCCACCGCTGATCTCCGTATAAATCGTTTCCTTCAGGCGAGCGACCCCGAGCATCTCCAGAATGCGCGCAGCCTCTGCAAAATCCGCCTTGCTGGGGCCGGAGAAGAGTTTCGCACTGCCGATGCTTCCCATCACGACGACATCGAGCGTCCGAAAGGGGAAAGGGGGCTCATGAACCTGTGGGACATATCCAATCAGCTTGGCCAGTCTTTTGCGATTGTGAAAGGGAAGCCCTTGCCGGTCGATCGAAAAAACCCCGCTTCTCGTCGGCAGGAAACCGAGCAGGGCCTTGAAAAGCGTCGTCTTGCCGACGCCGTTTGGCCCGAGCAGACAGAGCACGTCGCCACTTCTTACCTCAAAGGAGACGTTCGATACGACGTCTTCTACACCGTATCCTGCACAGATCTCGCTCGCCGTGAGAATCATCCGGCTCTCCTTCTCTTGAAGAGCAGATAGACAAAGAAAGGAGCACCGACCAAAGAGGTCAGAATCCCGAGTGGAAGCTCCATGGAAAACATGGTCCGCGCGACGTTGTCCACACAAAGCAAAAAACTCGCCCCCACCGTAAAGGAGACGGGAATGAGTTTTTTGTAATTGGGACCGGTCAACATCCTCGTCAAGTGTGGGATTACCAGTCCGACCCATCCGATCATGCCGCTGATCGCCACGCAGGTTGTGGTGAGAAGTGTCGCCGAAGCGATGAAGACAACCCGAAGCCGCCCCGTGTCGAGTCCCATCGACTGGGCCTCCTCGTCTCCGAACGCCATCGCGTTGATGTGCCAGCGCAGAAGCATCGCGGGGATCATTCCGACCACAATAAGAGGAAATGTCATCGCTGCGCTCGTGACACTGATACTGGAGAGTCCTCCCATGAGCCAGTAGGTTATCTCCGGCAGCGTCTTGAATGGATCCGCCACGAACTTGGCGAAAGCAACGAGCGACGAAAAGAGAGTGGAGATGACCATACCGGAAAGGATCAGCACCAACAAGGACTCCTTTCCCCGACTGACCAGCTTGCAGATGAGGTACGACAACGTCACGGCCACGAGACCGAAGACGAACGCCGTGAATTGTATCGCGAAAAACGAAAAGGATAAAAGAATGGCGAGTGCGGCGCCAAAACCGGCTCCCGCGGAAGCACCCAGAATATCCGGCGAGACCATCGGATTTTTAAAGAGCCCCTGGTAGAGGGCACCGGCGACGGACAGAGCACCCCCGATAAAGACGGCGGAACAAATCCGTGGAACGCGGACCTTGAGGATGACGGACTGTACCATCTCCGGGACCTCGGGACAGCTTTGCGCCGTCAGGCGAGAGAGAAAAACCAGGTAGAGCTCTCTCAAGGAGACGGGATAGCGCCCCAGCATAAACGAGGAGACAAACAGAATGACGAGGACAAAAAAAGCGATTCCACCGGCCAGACTTTCAATTCCCCCGTAAACGACGGGACGATCGATCTTCGGGGAAAAATTCCGTTTGTGGTACACAGATTTGCCTCCCCTCGAGAACAAGGACTGATCAGAAGGCATTATATTCGATCGAGGATCAAGTTGCAATGACATTGCATCAAATTCATTCCCGAATACACGACAAGAAAAAATGTTGTAAAATGATCCGTAAAGGCGCGGATGAAAAGGAGGGACGACCATACCTTGACCGATTTCGAAGACAAATCGCGGGACGAGCTTTGGATAGACCCGGAATTCGATTCGCTCTACAAAGAAAACATGAGGCTCAGAACCGAACTCGCCACCCTTATGGAAGAGTTCGAACACATCGTTCGTTTCGTGATCCCATCGACGCAGACGACGTTTCTCATCAAGGTGGGTGCTCTGCGAGTCGAACTTCTTCGCAGGCAGCTTGCCGTCATGAAGCTTCGGCGGAAAATCGCCATGATTCGGGAAGCCGCGGAACACGGAGAATCCGTCCGTTCCGACACGATGGAGTACCGCCTGGATCATGAGTTCAAGGAATGGGACGAGCGATTGATCAGGGAAAACAAACAGATCGAGGATGCAAAAGCACGCTTTTCCTCGCTCGTCGTCTCCGAGGACGAGGATGAAATCCGAAACGTCTATCGCCTGTTGTCAAGAAAGATGAACCCCGAAATCAATCCCGAACAGGGAGAGGAGGCAAAATCCTTCTGGTCGAACATTCGTTCCGCATACGAGTGGAAGGACCTCTTTCACCTGAAGGCACTGTTGATGATGACGGACGATTACCCCGAGAGCTACGACATGCCGACGAACATCGGAGGGATGCGCACGGATCGAGACAGGCTAAAGAAGACAATCGAGGAGACAGTGCAGAAAATAGAAAACATAAAAAGCCACCCGGCCTTCGCGTGGCGTAAGATTCTCGACGACCCTACCGTACTTGAGAGAGAACAGTCAAAACTGCGGGACGAGATCAACCGGATGCGCACACAGGAGTTCGTCCTCAATGAGCTGCTCAACTCGCTCGAGATGAAAAGAGTGGGGCAGTAGCGTTTTTTACCTCAATACTCCCACTCGAAATCCGGCCCACCAGCCTCCTTGATTCTACGTTTCATATCGCTTGAAATCATCTCCAGGTCCCTTTGGGTCCTTCCCTCGCATCGCGCCACCAGAACCGGCTGGGTGTTCGACGCACGAAGCAGGCTCCATCCGTTTTCGTGAATGATTCTGACCCCGTCTACAGTGACGGTCTCCCTCTCCTTCGTCGCCGCGTCGCGAACCCTCTCGACGATGTCGAACTTCAATTCGTCCGGACAGGAAAACCTCGTTTCGGCCGTGGAGGGATAGGACGGCATCTCGGCGATCAGGTCGGACAAGCTCTTATCGGTGTTGGAGAGGATTCGGAGCAATCTACCGGCCGCGTAAAACGCATCATCGAACCCGAAAAATTCGTCGGCGAAAAACATATGTCCGGAGACCTCCCCGGAGAAGAGGGCGTCGATCTCCCGCATCTTCGCCTTGACCAGAGAGTGACCGGATTTCCACCAGATGGGTTTTCCACCGAGTTTCTCCGTCTCCTCCGGCAAAATCATCGAGCTTTTCACCTCGACGATCACGTCGGCACCCGGATGCTTTGGCAAGATCTCCTTCCAGAAGAGAAGCATCAACTGATCCCCGAAGAGCATATTCCCCTTGTCGTCGACCACACCGATTCTGTCGGAATCACCGTCGAAACCGATCCCTACGTCGGCGTCGTTTTTTCGAACCGCGTCGATGAGGTCCGACAGGTATTCCCGTTTTGTCGGATCGGGATGGTGATTGGGGAAGCGCCCGTCCGGTTCGCTGAAAAGCTCTATCACCTCACACCCCGCTCTACGGACGAACTCCGGTGCAAAGAGCCCGCCGGTCCCGTTTCCGGAGTCCAGGACCACTTTGAGTTTCCGAGGACCCAGTTCGATTTTGGAGACCAACATCTCCGTATACGCCTGACGGATATTTTCCTTTTTCACGCTTCCCGGAAGTGCGCTCGTCCCTGCGCGATCCTCCACGATGATCCTGTAAATCTCCTGTATCTCGTCACCCCATATGGTCGCTTTGCCCATGGCCAACTTGAGTCCGTTGAATTCCGGGGGGTTGTGGCTTCCCGTGACCATGATCCCTCCGTTCACATCGAAGTGGTACAAACTCCAATAAAACGTGGGGGTCGCGACCAGACCGATATCGAGGACCGAAACACCGGCTCGGACGAGCCCCTCCATCACGTCCGTCTTTACACGAGGGGAGGAGAGCCTGGCATCGCAACCGACGGTCACCTTGGACACACCCCGCCCAGAGAGATACGTCCCATAGGCCTGACCGATCGCCTTCACCGTTTCACTCGTCAGCTCGCTGTCCGCAATGCCTCGTATATCGTACTCCCTGAAGATATGTGCCGGAACTCTCTGTTTGGAAGCCGTCATCTCTTTCATCTCCTCTCGCCGGTCCGTCGTTTCAAGCGTAAATGCCCGATTCGATGACCACGATTATAACATCATCGTACGGCGTGATCCGGTTTTTGCCCGAGTACGTGCGGGACCCAGTATAAAAACTGCAGCGCGATGAGAGCCGAAAGAGACGCGAGCGACAGGAGGCGGAACGTCCACGCACTTCCCAACACGGAGGAAAAGTAACCGACGATGAGCGGAGTCAGGATCCATCCGCAGTCGTAGGCCAATAGAGCGAATGCAACTCCTTTAGGACGCAACTCCGCGGGCAGGAGGTCACTGACCAAGGAGAGCAGGGTCGGAAATACGATCCCGATGCCCACGCCGAAGAATGCACCGGTTACGAGAAACATGGTGTTGGAGGGCGCGACCGATACGAGAAAAAGAGCGGAGGCCATCAGGATACCGCACGGAGCGAAAAAGAGCCTTCTGGGCATCAGGTTCAGCATGTGGGCCCCGGCCGTTCTGACGATGACGGCGAAGACGGCTCCGCTTGCAAGATAGAACGACGCGATCAACCCTCTTTCTGCCGCCAGCATGGATATGCAGACGACGGACGCGTCGACCAACGAGATCATCACTCCTGTCGTTACCAGCATACGAAACGAACGCAAAGCGAGGAGATCCCTGTATCTTCCCCAGGTTTTCCGACGCCCCCCACGTTTTTCGACCGCGACAGGAACGTCGAGTCGTCGCGCAAGGTAAATACAGAGCAGGCAGAACACCGGACCCATGGAAAGATACAATCCCGTATGGGCGTTGAGAATCATCCATTCGCCGATTGGCGTCACCGTAGCCGACGGAAGTATTCCCCCCGTCACGATGATCGCAAAGGCAGCTCCTCTGATTTCATCCGGAATCGCAAGTGCTTGGTAAGAAAACAATCCTATCGTGTATATGCCGAAACTCGCTCCGGTCAAGGCTCTCCCCAGCAAAAGCGATGGAACGCTTCGGGCGAAAAAGAGAACCATCCCACCCACGACCCCGATCACTCCCCCTATGAAAAGGGTATTTCGTACTCCGATGTTTTCGAGCAGGAGGCTCCCGACCGGACGCATACACATGATGGCCAGAAAAAAGACGCTCAAGACCCACCCAATCGCCTGAGGAGACAATTCATAATTCTGAAGAACATTGCCGTACACGAAATAAATCTGTTCCATACAGTGAATGACAAAGAGCGGAAGAAAAACGTTCCAGATCGCTCTCGCGTTATTCGACACGTCGGAGACAATCGGAATCCTCAAATCTTTTTGCACCTCGCCTTGCGTACAAGTCTATTTGCTCTATGCAGCATTTCACAGTTCATACGTACAAACGAGCCTCCCAGGAGATATCGGTTTCGTCCAAGCCAAGAGAGCGCTTCTCTCGTGTGTTCCAAAGCCTCCTCGAACATGTGCAACCGGTGTTCCTCTATTTTCGCCAATTCTTCCAAGATCAAGACGACATCGAAGCGTTCGCCGTGGATATCCCGCCCCTCCATCTCTTTCATCGTTTTCAACGCAAGAGAGAACTCGTCTCTTGCCGTTTTGAAGTCCTTCTCTTTTTTTGCGCAAAACGCAATCCGAACGTGTGCCACAACTTTGGAGGAAGGTTCCCGGGATGATGACGCCCAAAGAGCACGGGCTCTTTCCGTGTGCCCAAGAGAATACCACATGTCACCGGCCCTCGCGAGCTCGCCACCGTCGGTGGAATTTCCTTCGAGCACGCTCGCCACATGGTTGTAAAGCGCGACCAGGGAGAGGATATCCATGCCGTTGTGATAGAAAACACCGTCGAGACATTCGGCATCGCGAGTCCGAAGGTATTGTACGTAAATCGACGGAATCAGGTAGCCTGGGATATCCGTCCGACTTCGAACGACCCCTAGGATATGTTTCTCCATGCTCCCCAGCGAACAGGAATCCACGCACCCTCGATACAATTTCCGGGCGTGGTAAAGAAGATCGATGTGGGGCAACCCGTCCCAGCCGGGGGATGTCCTCGCCAGAATATGCCTTGTGCGCAGCAGGGGAATATCGAATCTCCTGCCATTATACGTCACCAGGCATGCACCCGCCGGGATCAGATCGCCGATGGCGTCGAGCCATTGGCCCTCCTTCGCGGGACCTTCCAGAAAGACCTGAGTGACCTTGAAGCGTTCCCCGTCCGTCATGCCAATCCCGCATAAAAAGGCGTAGGTTCCGGTCCCCCCTGCGAGTCCGGTGGTCTCCAGATCGAGAAAGACGACCGGTTCTCCGTCTCCGAAATGTTTCATCACCACCATGTCCTCCGGCCGGACAAGCGGTTTCACACCGTGCAAAGCCCCCATGGGATGGAAGCATTCGACAAGGTAAACCCCTTCGCAGAGCCACCTTCCGGGCGGTAAGCCGACGATCGGGTGCGCTTCGTCTTTCCTCGTGGCTGCAATCTTGGAAACATCCCGATCGTCGAAGAAGCTGTCGAACCGTCCCATTATTTCAAGTCCTTCGTCCGATTCGCGATGTCGATCACCGCAATTTCGGCGGGAGCCAAAAAGCGCATCGGGGGGCCAACGAATCCGGCTCCATTGCTGACATACAACCAGGAACCACGCCCCACCGGAATCGGTCCCTTCGTCTTTCCCGGTATCCTGTGTCTCGAAGAGGGGAGGGTGAAAAGCTGTCCGCCGTGTGTGTGTCCGGAGAGCTGTAAATCGAACGAACCGATCGTCGTCCGTTCTACGACAGGACGATGTCTCAGAAAAAGGACGAACTTTCTTTTTTCGTCTTTCGTCAGAGATGCGACGAGCTTCTCCGACCTTGTCGTCGATGAGGATGCCCCTGACATATTTACATGATCAATGTCGTCCGCTCCTAAAAGCACGATGTCTCCAAGGTCCTTTTTTTCCGTTCTCATCAGCCTGATCCCAGCTTTTTCCAAAAACGCCATCGTGTTGTCCAATCCGTCGAAATAGTCGTGATTACCGGGGACAGCCCATACGCCGAGTCTGGGCCCATACGCCGCGAGTTCCGCCAATTTCTCCGCATAGGGAAGATAATTTTGCGACACCTCGTTTTCGTCACCCACGGCTCCGTCGACGACATCACCAGTCAATACGATCAAGTCGGGAGCGGAGGCAATCGTCGCATCCACGATGCGCGACACATGCGCGAGGCTCATGTACGGGCTTACATGAAGATCCGACAGCTGAGCCACACGAACCCGTCCGGACAGCTCTTTTTTGCTCTCGAGCGAGATTTCGGAGACATGAATCGTCCTTGCTTCAAAGAGTCCGTACGCACACAGGACGAACGAGAGCAAAAGGGACGCCTCAAAAATGCCGACGTTTGACGCTGCCAAAGAAGTGAAAAGCCTGCCGGAAATTTCCGCCAACAGGCGTCCCGTCAGGTTGAACGCCAGCGTAAAGAGCGTCGTCAGCAAAACCGCAACGTTCCAGAAAGTCCCAAATCCGTTGAGCGCACCGAGAAACCTGGTCGTATTTTTGTCTTCACTCGTGCGTGCGCGACCTTTGGCGATGATGAGCGACACGACCGAGGAAACCCCCAGCAAAAACCAAAGCGTTCTCACCATCCCGTCGAAGTGCCGACCTGCGTTTCCGTACATATAATAATGGGCGAGCAGGATGACGATCAGTCCGAACGAACGAAAAAATGGACGATCGGAGAATCGTCGATCGTGGATGTTCACACGTATCATATCTGAGAAGACCATAACCGGCCCAGCGACTCGAGAATCCTGACCCCTATGCCACGCTTCTCCCATTGGGAGAGACGACATTCCTCGGCGTCTTCGAGATCCCGTAAAAAATGCTCGCCCAACAAATCACTCGTTGGTCTGTCGTATATGAACGTCTGTACCTCGAAATTGATCGAGAGGCTGCGATTGTCTAAATTGGCCGTGCCCACGGAGGCGATATCCCTGTCCATGACCATGGTCTTCGCATGAATGAAGCCCCTTGTGTAGCGCCATATCCTGACGCCGGCACGAAGGAGCTCCTCTATGTTTGAGCGTCCCGCCCAATACACGAGAAAGTGATCGGATTTCGCAGGTATGAGGATTCGTACGTCCACACCCGACAGAGCCGCGGTCTGAAGCGCACAGAAAAGGGCCTCATCCGGTACCATATAAGGGGTCGTGATCCAAATCCTTTCACTTGCCTCCGCGATCATGGAAAAAAACATCTGTTGAATGGCGTACCAAGGGGAACCGAATCCACTCTCCACCACCTGGACGGGTAGAAATGGCATGGGGGGGGTCCCTTGATCCGGCGTCCCGGCAAACTCTTCCGAGTCGGAAGAGAGTCTCTCCCCCGAACAGATCTCCCAATCTTTGAGAAAGATCTCGTTCAACGCCTTGACGGAATCTCCCCGAAACATGGCATGCGTGTCACGCCAATAACCGAGAGGTCCTTTGCCCATATATTCGTCTCCGACGTTGAGACCTCCCGTGAAGGCCACGTCCCCATCGATCACGACGATCTTTCTGTGGTTACGAAAGTTGATGTTGCTGCGCAAGATCGGAAAGGATACGGGCATGAAGGTTTTCAACTGGACGCCCGCCTCGTGCAGTCGACTCAGGAGTTTGTGCCCCAATCGTCTGGTCCCGACTCCATCTATCGCCATTCGTACCTTTACGCCGCAAGAAGCACGTTCGCAAAGGATCTTCGCAATCTCGTTGCCGATTCCGTCGTCCTTGAAGATGAAGTATTCGATGTTGATATAACGCTTCGAATGGGCAAGCTCCCTTTTTATGGCAGAAAACGTCTCATCTCCGTCGAACAGGATCGTCACTTCTCCGCGCTCGTACAAATCGGAGGAGGAGTTCCTGCACGCCAGCACGGATGTCTTTCGGATGGTCGCAGGAAAGGGATGTCGCGAGGAGAGGGAAGGATAGGACTTCCTCGGCTTGAAAATTCTTCTGTTTTTGAGTCGTTTGAGATCGGGACCGAGCAACAGATAAAGTACGATCCCGATCACCGGTAACAGGGCGAGGGTCAGAAGCCAGAGTATCGTACGATCCGGGTTTCGTTCTTCGAAGAAGATCAGGATCGCGACGAACAGGATGTACGTGGTGAGAAGGTAGGGGGCATACCGGACGACAAAGGACCATGCAAAAGAAGCAGACTTCGCGACATACCCACAGAATGTCGGTCCCTCGGGATCCTCCGCCAGCAGAAAAACCGACGCGTTCATCCGCAACAGAAGATACGGCGCCATCCAGAGCACAAAAAGAACCAGGGCTGCGATCAGATACGTGTTTCGATTTTTTCTGAGACTTCTCGAGGTCTGGTCGGTTTTCTTCAAGAACCCGTCCCTCAGGCTTTCGTCGTCCCAGGAGCTATGTCGCGGTTTCGCAAATCAATTCTTTTTGAGGTTCCTGCCCCGCATGTAGCGGGCCGCCTGCTGAATCGGATCCCACAACGGAGAGATCGGCGGCGCATAGGAAAGATCGAGGCTGATGATGTCTTCAAGTGTCATCCCAGCCGTTATCGCGGTGGCCATGGTGTCGACCCTCTTCGCAGATCCCTCCGTCCCAACGGTCTGACAACCGACGATTTTTTCGGTACGGGCATCGACAATCAGCTTGACGTTGATATCACCGGCTCCGCTCATGTACCCGGCTTTGAGATGAGAGTTGATCGTGCCCGTCATGTATTCTCTCCCATCCGCTTTGAGCTCCCTTTCGATCGCTCCCGTCCGCCCGATCTCCTGTCCACACACCTTGCAAACGGCGGTCCCGAGGACTTTCGGCATGGCCGCCCGCAGCCCCGCCATGGTGAGGGCCGCGACGCGCCCCTGTCTGTTGGCGATCGCACCCAGGGCAAGGTGCATCGGTTTCCCGGTAATCATATTGACAGACTGAACGCAGTCTCCCGTTGCCCATACATCCGGTGCGGATGTTCTCATCTGGGGATCGACCACGATCGCACCCTTTACACCCGTCTCGATACCCGCCGTCTCCGCAAGCGACGTGTTCGGAAGCACCCCAAGTGCCACCAACACCATGTCGGTTTCGATTTCTCCCCTCTCGGTCCTGATTCCCTTCACCCGACCCCCTTCCGTCCTGAACTCCGTCGCCGATTCACCGAGCACGATCCTGGTGCCGTGGCTCTTGACATTTTCCGCGACGAGTTTTGCCATATCTTCGTCGATCGTACCCATGATCTGCGGGGCGCGTTCCAAGATACAAACGTCAAGACCCATATGGCAGGAAAGGATATCCGCCATCTCAAGACCGATATAGCCACCGCCGATGACGACAGCCCGTTTCGGTCGATTTTCCTCCATCCATTTCCGCATACGGACGCCGCTGTCAACCGTATCGAGGGTAAAAATACCGTCCGCGTCGGAACCCGGGATGGTAAGCTTCATCCGGTTCGTCCCGGTTGCGATTAGAAGCTTGTCCCAACCCATCGAAAAAGACTTCGCCGATGCGACGTCGGTCACGTCGACCGTTCGCCTCTTGAGGTCGATCGATGTCACCTCGTGCATGACGCGAGCGTCGATTCCTCGCTCTTGAAATTCTTCGGGTGTTATCGAGATCAGATCCTCCCAGTCCTCGATCATGCCGCCGACGTAGTAAGGAATACCGCAAGCGGAATAGGAGGTGTGCCTTCCCTTGTCGAAGACGACGATCTCGATATCCTCGTTCAGTCTTCTCAGTTGGGATGCGGTCGACATCCCTCCGGCGTCCCCTCCGATAACGACAAGCCTCTCTCTTGCCATAAGAGCCATCTCCCCTCATAATAAACAAGCATACGTGTTGTTACGTTACTGCAAAAAGCAGATCCTGTAATCAGGAATTATAGGTATCTTCGTACCGACCAAAGACATGGGAGACGACCATGCCGGGGATGACCAAAACTCGTTTATAATAATTATTGTGGGAGGCTTGCGCATCCGAAAAACGATCGGCAACGTCATGTTTTTCGCTCGCGCTTCTCTTGGAGTGGGAGGCTAGACATGGAGGAAAAATTTTCCGAACAACGATTTCTCATCTTGAAAGGGTTTATCGACGCCAAAAACGAACAAGGGCACGAATTTTTCGGATCGTTTCTGGCCTTGCTCACCAGACGCGAGACCCGCTATCTGGACGTCATGTTTTCCAAGAGCAAGAACCAGAGAGGAAAGCATTGGGAGGAGCTTCTCGCCATACACGGGAACAAAAACGACCGGGAGGAGCTCGATCCCGTCATCGAACAGTGCGAAAAGGAGTTACACAGGTATTTCGACGTCAGTAAGATACTGAACAACGTGGCGAAAAACCACAACACGAAACAGGCGGAACAAGCGGTCAGCCGTTTTTGCATGGACAGACTCGATTTCAAGACGGTCTCTTTCATCGAGTTTCAGGACGCCACCGTGGAAGATCTGGAACGTTTCGACAGAGAAATCGAAAGAACGAAGCAGGACCAGGATGAGCGAGAAGAGGCAAAACAAGAGGAGACCGTCGATACGACCGAAAACGATGCCACGCCGGTCGATGAACCCGGCAAGGAACTCTGTATCCGTTGCGAACCGATTCTGGACCCTCTTCTCGGCGTCGCGACGAACGAACTTCCAATAGGGAGCTATGTCGCCTGTCGGCTTGCACAGGATTCCGTCTTTTACAAATTGCTGGCGAAGAATTTTCCAAACACCAACGACGTCGTGAAGGGAAAGGTCTCCGGTATATTGATGAACGATCTCGGGACGGCCACGGTAAGCCTTTGGCTCTGCGACGGGGTCTGCGGCGTGATGCAGCTCTCCGGCAAGGTACGTTTGAAGATGGCGAGAGGCCCCGAGGAAACGTCCCGGAAAGATTCACCAAGACACCTTCCTCAGATTCCGAATATTTCGTCGAGATTCGTGTTTGTCGCCGCCGGAGTATTTCTTTCGCTGGTGGCCATCGTCGTTCTGTTTTATGTTCTTTATGATTGAGGTTGCCCTTCGATGAAAGTAGAGGATGAAAGATACGTCGTAACGAGGGGTTTCATCGACGACAGGGATGCTCCCGGCGTTTCCGGCGCGCTGTCTGGCGTTTTTTTGACGATTCTCTTCGAGAAGGAACTGAAATATACGGGAGCTCTTTTTTCACGTGAACGAATGGACCGCAAGATGCCGTTTTCGGATCTTGTCGCGGTCTTAGAGAAGGGGGAGCGGGAACGGAGCGAAGAAACCCTCTTTTCCTACGCATTCTCCCTTCGAGGTCATTTATCACGCAATTACGCCGCAAGACAGCAGGAAAACGAAATCACCGACAACAAACGTCTGGAGCGGAGCGTGACTCTTTTTTGTTCCGACACGTTGGGAATCAGCGCCATCGTCTTTGTGGACACCACCACCATGACGGAAGAGGAGATCTCGTCGATCCCCTTCCTCGTTTCAAAAATGGCCTCCAGCGACGAAAGCGCCGAGGAAACAGTCGGTGAAAAAGCCTCCGAGCATGCCCCGAAAAACTCGATGGAGAGGGAGAACATCTCGCAAAAAGAGCTCTTCATCGCGTGTCATGCCATTCTCGACCCGGTTGCGGGAACTCCGGTCAGCGATCTCTCCAAAAACAATCGCATTTTCTGTCGATTGCCCGAGTCGTCGATCTTTTACAAGTTTTTCGTGAATCGCATTCCCGGCTTCGATGGAACGGTCATGGGGGACGTTACGGGCGTCAGAATCAACGACAGCGGGATGGCCATCGTCGCGGTGGAACTCGCCGACAATCTCACGGGGGCTGTAAAGCTATCGTCGAAGGTCCGTGTAAAGACCGCGTACTCGAGGGGTTTTCAAAGGATGGATCCCGGCAAGAACGCAAAATCGGAATCGATCATCGCCATTGCAAGCCTTCTCTTCTTCCTATGCGTGATGTGGCTCCTGATTCATTTCCTTTCGTAAAAAATTCAGGATATTTTCAGCATGGCGACCCAAATGGGTATGGTTACGGCCGCAAGCACCGTCGTGACGGCGATGATGTCGCAGGCATAGCGTTCCTCCATTCCCATCCCACCCGCGATAATGAACGTGTTCACGGCCGTGGGCATCGCAGAAATGATGATGGCCGTTTGCATCATGATCTCGGGAACGGGCCACAATTTGAACAAAAGCCAAACCACGGTCGGATGAAGGATCAACTTGGCCACTGCGTCCGGCCAGGCTCGAACGAACGAGCCACGGATGTTTTTGATCTCAAGGCTCATACCGAGGCTGATCAGGGCGAATCCGGTGGCCATGTCCCCCACCAGGTTCAGCGATGACAGCAACGTCGCCGGGACCTTCACATGCAGTTGCGCAAAGATGAGGGCGGTGATGCTGGTCAGTATCAGCGGGTTTTTTGCGATTCTGCAGAGCGAGCGCCTGAGGAGGACCAACGAGAGCCCCCCGGAGAGCACGAGTTCGCCCCAGACCACCGAAATCAGGTTGTACGCGGGCAGGGCGACGGCAAGATATATGCGCCGACC
>DAIPHL010000036.1:0-15660 GCA_036771375.1 Synergistaceae bacterium
GGTCGGCGCCACGGCCCCCAGCGTCTCCACAGAGGGCAGCTTTCGAATAATGGCGTTCTTTCGCGCCATCCGCTGGACACCGATCGCGAGCACAATGGAGACGATCGCGGGCATCCCCTCGGGAATCGCCGCCACGGCAAGGGAGATCGCCGTCATGAACATCTCGAACAGATCGCGTTTTTGAAGCAGAGCGAGGACGAACATCGCGGCACAGACGCTCAGAGCGATGACCCCCAACAGACGCCCGGTCTCCGCAAGTTTTTTCTGGAGCGGGGTACGCTCCTCCCGCTCCTCCAGCATACCGGCGATGCGCCCGATCTCGGTGTCCATCCCCGTGGCGACGACCACCCCGCGCCCACGCCCACTTGTAACGAGTGTCGACGAGTAGGCCATATTGCGCCGATCGCCCAGGGGCACAGACGTGTCCGACAGGACCAGTTCCGCATCCTTGTCCACGGGAACGGACTCCCCTGTGAGGGCGGATTCGTCCACACGAAGGTTCGCGCTCTCGATCAGACGAAGGTCGCAGGGGATGAAACGTCCCGCGTCCAGAAGGACCAAGTCGCCGGGGACCAAGGACTCGGAATCCGTCTCCGCCGTGACGCCGTCGCGCACGACATAGGCTCGTGGTGTGGAGAGCTTTTTCAGCTCTTCCATGGCCTTCTCGGCGCGGGATTCCTGGGAGACGCCGATCACCGCGTTGAGGACGACGACAAGTGCGATGATCGCCATATCGCTGATCTCGCCCAGGAAACCGGAGATCCCGGCCGCGATCAGCAGGATGAAAATGAGAGGATCGTTGAGCTGTGCCAGAAAAAGCTGGAAAATGGTCTTCTTCTTCCCCTCCCTCAGCTTGTTCGGGCCGTACCGTTCGAGTCGTCGCCGCGACTCTTCCGCCGTCAGGCCGTTTGACGCAGACGTCTCAAGAGAGAGGACCTCTTTCTGCCAGGGAACATCGAAGTGTGTCTTTTTCTGTGTGAGATCCATCATATCCGCTCCGTTTCCATACAATTCGACATTTTATTCGAAAAATAAAAAAAGCAGAACCATTATAATCGCAATCGAAAGCCCGAGTGCTTTCGGCGCGCGAAAAAACGTCTCTCCCATCTTTTCGGAAAACCCCCTCCGCTCTCCGCCCGTTTTGTTCTTCCGTGGCGACACCCCACATTTTCCACGTTCGATCTCTTCGATTCATGGCGCCTGGCGATATTGTTCATTCTCTTTTCTCATAATAGCATTTGGTACACACTGCAGTGCGTACATTTTCCTCAAAACATATTCTGTTCCCAAAATATGGAGTGATATCGAATGAGCATGAACAAAGTTCTGCTGGTGGGTGTAGGCGATATCGGCAAACAGGTCCTCAACTTCCTCGTAAGGGATCCCAAGTGTCCCGAGCTCCTCGTCGGGGACTTCAACGAGGAGTTCGGCAGAAAGCGCGTAAATGCAGCCATCTCCAATGCGACCGTCATGGGCATGTATCCGAAGGTTCGGTTCGAGAAGTTCGACCTCGCGGACGTCGACCGCACCGCGGAACAGATCGCGGAGTTCCGGCCGGACGTCGTGATCAACGGCACCGTCATGCAGACATGGCACGTCATCAGAGCGCTACCGACCGAAATATATCAGCAGCTCAGCAGGGCGACGCTCGGCGCGTGGACGCCCTGTCAGGTGGCGCTTGCGTACAAATTGATGCAGGCGATCAAAAAATCGGGAGTCAAGACACGGGTCGTGAACACCGCTTTTTCATGCGAGACCAATCCGATGCTGGCATCGGTGGACCTTCCGGCGGACATCGGCATCGGAAACGTGGAGCTCCTCCTGCCGGGTTGCCGGATGTTGGCGGCGGAAAAGCTCGGCGTTCCCATCAGCATGGTCCAGATCTATCTGGTCGTGCATCATCTCTGGTGGGTGTACCGCAGGGAGTTCGGCTACCAGGAGGGCCCCTTCTGGATGAAGATCATGGTCAACGACAAAGACGTGACATCCCAGTTCGACACGAAAAAGCTGCTCTCCGATTCGGACGAGCTTTACAACCCGGGACCGGACTTCACCGTCTTCTCGGCGTCGTCTGCGATCAAGAATATGTACGCGCTGATGGATCCGGTGGGAATCTTCACCCACTCCCCGGGTCCGCAGGGACTGCCGGGCGGCTATCCCGTCTTCATCAGCCAGCGCGGCGCGGAAGTCTGTCTGCCCGAGGGCATCACGCTTCAGGAAGCCATCGAGATCAACGAGAAATCGCAGTACTTCGACGGCATCGCAAAAATAGAGAAGGGCGGAACGGTCCACTACTCCGACTTCACGGCGAAGATCCTCAAGGACATGCTCGGCTTCGACAAACCGACGTGGAAGGTGCAGGAGAGCTACGAGGTCGCCAAGGAACTCATGAGCAAGTACAGAGCCTTTGCGACGAAACACGGCGTCAAATTCGACTGATCGATCAGATCGATCAACGGATCGGCAACAACGCAACACCCGGCCGGGGGCGATCGTCTCTTTTCTTTGGCCTCTTGTCCCCGGCCGGCTTTCCTTCATGATTCAATTAACCTGAACGGCAATTCGAACGAGATCGGCAACGAAACGAACACCCACTTGGAGATTCGGAAAGAGGCGTTTGAAACGCAGCGCTTCCGTATGAGTGTAGCTTTCCCGAAAAGGAGTGAGGATTGGTGAAAAAAGCTGGCTTGACGACTCGAATTTTTATCGGCCTGGTGCTGGGAATTGTACTCGGCCTGATCATGAATATCGTCCCGGCCGGGTACGTAAAAGACACGATTCTCATCGACGGCTTCTTTGCCGTCGTCGGCAGCGGCTTCATCCGGCTTCTGATGATGGTGCTCGTTCCGGTGGTCTTCTTCTCGCTCTCCACCGGAACCTCCTCGCTGGAGAACGTACGGACCTTGGGCAGAATCGGCTCGAAAACACTTCTCTATTATCTCTTCACGACGGCAATCGCAATCTGCATCGCTCTCGCCGTGGCCGTGCTCGTATCGCCCGGGGTCGGCGTAAACACATCGGCGGTGCTTTCGAGCGAGCCCAAGATCTCCGAAGCGGTCCCCCTGGTCGACGTGTTTCTCAACATCATTCCGAAAAACGCCTTCGACGCGCTCTCAACGGGCAACATGCTCCAGATCATCGTGTTTGCGATTTTCGTCGGCCTCGCGGTCAACATCGCAGGGGAAAAAGGGACGATGATCAAAAACTTCCTCGTCCAGTCGAACGAGGTCTTTCTCGCTCTCACGTCGGTCGTCATGAAACTCGCGCCGTACGGCGTATTCGCGCTGGTAACGCGAACCTTCGCCAAACTGGGCTACAGTGCGATGCTCCCTCTCGGTAAATACATCATCGCGGTTCTCATCGGACTTTTGATCCACACGGTCATCATCTACGGAGGACTTTTAAAGATATTCACCCGTCTGAGTTTTGTCAGATTCATAAAGAAAATGTCACCGGTCATCACCGTGATCTTCTCGACGGCAAGTTCCGCGGCGACGCTCCCGGTGACGCTCGACGTCGTCGAGAAACGACTTGGGGTCTCGAACCGTGTGTCATCCTTCACGATCCCGCTCGGCGCGACCATCAACATGGACGGGACCGCGATCATGCAGGGTGTCGCCTCGGTTTTCGTCGCGCAGCTTTATGGCGTCACCCTTACGGCAAACTCGTATCTGACCATCATCATCACGGCAACGCTCGCCTCGATCGGGACTGCCGGCATCCCCGGTTCGGGGCTCATCATGCTCTCGATGGTGCTCACCTCGGTGGGACTTCCGGTGGAGGGTATCGCGATGATCATGGGAATCGACCGTTTTGTCGACATGTGTCGATCAACGATCAACATCCTCGGCGACGCGGTTTGCACGCTGATCATCGCAAAGGGCGAAAACGAGTTCGACGAATCCGTCTTCAACGGCGAGATCACGGAAGAAGCGTAACGGCCGCCCCTGTCCGGGCGACCGTTACAACGGACATCGGATCCCGTACCGACCGAGCTTCCGGGGCCACAAAATCCGGGAGCTCGGCCTGTTGTCCGTCCCTTCAAACGCCACGGAGCGACCCGTTCAAACCGTCGTAATTCCGGGCGACGAGCAGGCATACCTGCGTCCTGAAATCGCCGAGCGACGCTCCGATCGCCCGTTCCACCACGTCGGCGTATTTTCTCGCCGTGTTGTAATGAATGTTCAGTTTCGCCGAACAGTCGACGAGGCGGAAGTTCACATCGATCAAGGCGCTCGCGAAAATGTCCGGCCGGATCGCGGCGGAGCCGCCGGTCTCCTTCAACGGTCTCCAATAGAGGGACCATATCCGAGACGCCTCGTCGCTCTCCGCGAGCTTCGAAAGAGCCAGCTCGAGGAGCAAAGTTTCGTACGGCACCGTTTTGTTCGCGATCGCATGTCTTTGCATGTATTCGAACACCCGCAACGCGTCCTGGAACGAGACCGGGATCTCGGCGAGGTCACCCGCCGTAAATCCGAGAGCCACGGGCTTCTCATATTTATCGAGAAACCGCAGGGCGCTTTCGTTCTTCTCGGAAGTGGCCTCGAGCTCCCACGGAACGAGCAACACGTGAAATTTGCCGATCGTGCAGGCGAAACGGTACGGCATATCGGCAAGTCCGATCAGTTCGCCGGATGGCTCGTCTTTCGGGATCACGGCGATTCTGCACGGAACCGGATTGGGCAGATCCCACTTGTGAAGCGTCTGGAGAAGGATCTCGTGGTTGCTGTAGGAGCCGAGCACAAGACGCTCCAAGGTCCGGGCGATCTCTCTGTGTTGCAACGATTGCAGCGCCGATTGTTCGGACATCAAGGCCCTTATGGCGGAGACGCCCCGCCGGATGATTCGCTCCTCCAGACCGGAGAGCTCTTCCTCTTCGCCAAAGAGCACGTGCAGTTCGAAGAGCGGATGAACGTCCGTAAAATAGACCCGCGAGCGCCTGACGTTGCCGAACGTCCTCGCCTCCTCCCTGATTCCGAGAAAATTCGGTATCAGGGAGATAAAATCGACCCGGCTCGCCTCGGCGTTCTTATACCCGTCGACGTTCTCGATCCCCTTGCTCCCCCCTCTGCCCACAGGGATGAAGATCGCGCCGTTCGACTCCTCCTGCGACGAAAAATAGAGCGGTTTCCGGATGCGGTTGGAGAGCTCCTGTATCAGTTCCCCCAAACTCTCCATCTCCAGAAGAAACGACTTGTCCTGCAAGAGAGCGCTCCCCTTCGACGTTCGGTTTACCTCGAAGAGCGTTTTTTCTATGATGTCCAGAAAACGATATCGAAAGGGAATGCGGAAGACGGGAAGAGCCAGTTTATCGGCACAGGCCGCGATCTCCGACATGTCCACAAACGCGGTGAAGCGATCGAACTTGATGCCGACCGCGGCCGCGCCCTTCTCCGCGACTTCCCGCAGAAAGGAGGGGATCGAGGAGGCGTTGTCCTTGAATATGAACCCGTTTCCCACCAAAAACTCGCCGCCCTCGATCCAATAGCTCATGTCGGGCGTGTCCAGAACCGCCACTTTTTTGACGACCGTATCGAGCCCGGATGCACCGCCGATGATTCTAAAATCCGGAAACAGGTGAGGAAGCGTGATATCCCTTGCCTTCATACGACCCACCACCCCTCGTACAACGTCCTCCATAGCCATGGCCGAGAATACCCCGGAACATTTTTGTCCTGTCATCTTCGTTTTTCAAATGAAGCTAGTTCTTTTCGCCGTCTTTGTCAATACCAAATCATCGAGCCGACAAAGACACCACATCGGATTTACAACCACTTTTTTTTCTGCTACGCTTTTACGTTGCAGAAAAGGAGGGAACCCTTCATGACGGGCTCGACGAAACTCCGGATGTTGGAGCTGCTCGAAAGGGAAAAAGGCGCCTTCGTCCCAGGACAAAAGATCGCAGAAAGGCTCGGAACGACGGACGGTGCGGTTCGGAAGACCGCGGGTACCCTCCGGGAGGAAGGCTATGCGATCGACGCCGTGAAAGACAAAGGCTATCGGCTCGCCGGGAGAAGCGACACGGTGTCGGTTGCGGGCATTTTGAAATATCTTTCGAAGGAAACACCCTCTTTACGAATCGAAGTCCTCGAATCGGTCGATTCGACCAACCGCCTGCTCCACAAGAAAGCCGCCGCCAAGGAGGACGAGGGGTACGTGCTCGTCGCGACCGCACAGACGGAGGGACGGGGACGGTTCGGCCGCAGCTTCCACTCTCCCGCCGGCACCGGGATCTATATGAGCGTCCTTCTCCGCCCCGACATGCCTCTCGAGAAGGCCT
Source organism: Synergistaceae bacterium (assembly GCA_036771375.1). GTDB lineage: Bacteria > Synergistota > Synergistia > Synergistales > Synergistaceae > DAIPHL01. Next base: position 6,281 of record DAIPHL010000036.1, read on the forward strand.
CAACGATTACCACCGCCGCCGCGGTTTCGGTCTGCCGGGCACTGGAAGAATCGTCGAAGACGTCCCCCCGCATCAAATGGGTGAACGATATCCTGATCGACGGAAAAAAAGTCTGCGGGATTTTGACGGAAGCGGCGACGAACATGGAAAGCGGGCGCGTCGAATACATCGTCCTCGGGATCGGCATCAACGTCTACGAACCCGAGGGGGGCTTTCCGGACGAGCTTCGTCCCATCGCGGGAGCGGTCTTCAAGGAACGGCGCGACGACGCGAGAAACCGCTTGATCGCAGGCATCCTCGACTCCCTTTTCCGCCTCCGCCGGAACGGATTTGACAGCGGCGAATTTATGGAGGAGTACAGGAGACGGTGCCTGGTCCTCGGCAAAAGAATTCAGCTCCTGTCACAGGACACGGAAAGCAAAGAGGCCCTCTTTCGGACACCTCGGTACGCGACCGCGTTGGACGTCGATGGGGAGGGGCGCCTTCTCGTCCGATACGAAGACGGACGGGAAGAGCATCTGTCGTCCGGGGAGATTCGCGTCGTCGTCTGAGTCCGAACGAAACGGAAAAATCCGTACCCTTCTCGCCACGCGGCGACCTACCATGTCACCGCCGCGGAAAGCCTCTCCCCGAGATAGGTGTAACGGCGCTTCGTGTCGTCGTTTTTCACGGCGATGGAAAGGGCCTTTTTCGTGCCGACGAGCACGACCAGCCGTTTGCCCCTGGTGATGCCGGTATATAACAGATTGCGCTGGAGCATGACGTAATGCTGGGTGTGCACGGGGATCACGACCGCAGGATACTCCGATCCCTGGGACTTGTGTATGGAGACGGCGTAGGCCAACGTGAGCTCGTCGAATTCCTCCGCGCCGTAGAGAATTCGGCGCCCGTCGATCTCGGCCGTCAGAAGCCCGGCCTCGGGATCGACGGAGCAAACGAAACCGATGTCGCCGTTGTAGACGTCCTTGTCGTAATTGTTGCGTATCTGCATGATCTTGTCGCCCTTTCGGAAGATCCGCCCACCGCGTTCGATCGACTCCCCCCTGTCCGGGTTGAGAACCCCTTGCAGCGCCTCGTTCAGGTGAAAAGCCCCCAGCGTCCCTCTGTGCATCGGTGAAAGCACCTGCACATCCCTCACGGGGTCGAGACCGAACCGGGCCGGAATCCTGTCCGTGACAATGGAGAGGATCGTTTCGACGCAGCGCTCCGGCTCCTCCTGGCGCTGGAAGTAGAAATCGCGCAGGCCGCCGGCGTCGTCAGGCTCCTCCGGCAGGAGCCCGCTGTTGACCCTGTGCGCGTTCACGACGATCAGGCTCTCCCGGGCCTGCCTGAATATCTCATTCAACTCGGCCACCGGAATCTTTCCCGAATGGATCAGGTCTTTGAGCACATTTCCCGGCCCGACGGACGGAAGCTGATGGACGTCACCCACAAGGATCAGCTTCGCCCCCTTTGGAATGGCCCGCAGAAGATGATACATCAAAATGATGTCGACCATCGACGCCTCGTCGACGATCAGAAGATCGCACTCCAGGGGGGAATCGGCGTTTCGGGCGAAGGCTCCCTCTTTGGGGTTGTACTCGAGCATTCTGTGAATCGTCTTCGCCTCGTGCCCCGTTGCCTCCGCCATTCGTTTGGCGGCACGGCCGGTGGGAGCCGCCAGCTCGATGCGATAGCCGATCGAACCGAAGATACCGATGATCGCCCGAATCAGAGTCGTTTTCCCGGTACCGGGCCCCCCCGTGACAATCATGCTTTTGGAGCGCATGGCAAGCGCGAGCGCCGCCTTCTGGTTGCGTGCGAGCTCGATCTTCATCTGCGCCTCGATCCATTCGATCGCGCGGGGCGAATCCGCAAAGCGAGGATCTTCGACGGGCGAGTCCGGTCGAATCAACTCCGAGAGCTTTCTTGCACCGTTATGCTCCGCGATGTAATATGGCGGCAGATAGACGACCTCGGCGGGATCGTCCCCATCCGGTACGATCCGTTCGAGGACGACCCGAAAGTCGGCGACAAGCCGCGCTATCGCCTCGTCCGTCATGGATTCCTCCACGCTCAGAAGCTCCGCCGCGCGGCTTGCCAAAAGCCGCCTCGGGACATAGACATGTCCCTCTGCCGAGAACTCCGACAGGGTGTAAAGGACCCCTGCGTCCATACGCATGGGAGAGGTCGGCTCCACACCGATCGAGGAGGCGAACCTGTCGGCGGAGAGAAAGCCGATCCCGAAGATGTCGTCGGCAAGCCGATACGGATTTTCCCTGACGACCTGAATCGTATGCTGCCCGTACTCCGCGAAGATCTTCGCAGCAAAACGTGGGCTGACCCCGTTTGTCTGAAGGAAGAACATCACGGAGCGGACTTCCTTCTGGGCCTCCCAGGATTGTTTGATCGACGCCAGCAACCGGTCGCTGATGCCCCGGACCGACAACAGCTCGTCCGGTGTTTCGTCCAACACGTCGAGGGAGCGCTCGCCGAAGGTTTCCACGATGCGCTTTGCGATCTGCGGACCGACACCCTTTACGAGGCCCGACCCCAGATAGCGACGGATTCCCTCGACCGTGGAGGGAAGCAGCGATCTACAGGAGGAGAACTGAAATTGGAGGCCGAACTTCGGGTGATTGACCCATCTCCCGGAGAGCTCCAACTCCTCTCCGAGCATCCGGGGAGAACAAAAACCGACCGCCGTCACGAGGTCGCGGTGTCCCGCCACGCCGATCTTGAATACGGAGTACCCGTTCGCCTCGTTGGCATAGGTGATGCGCTCGAGCTGTCCACGAATCCGAAGCGCTTCCCCCTCCGGCGTCGACGGCGTGGTCACGACTAGAGGAAGCGTTCCACGTACGTCTCGGTGTTCTCCTTGAACGTCGGTTCGTACGGCTGTTGCTTGCGCCCGAAACAGATATCCATCTGCTCGTAGAAGGCGACCATGTTCAGGTTGACGGGCCGGTCGACGATGGCCTCCTTCGTGGGCATATAACGGATCTCCCCGTCCATCACCTGATAGATCGTCACGCCGGATATGCCGCGCATGAGCAGCATGACCGCAGCAGCGCCGACCTCCTTGCCGAAGCTGACGTCGTACGCTGCCGTCGAACCGGAGCGCACGAGATGTCCCGGTATCACCTCGCGAATCTCGGGCATTTCGAGAACGCCGTCGACGTACATCCCACACACCTTCATGAACTCCTTGATCTCGGGGTCCTTCTTCATACGGCCTTCCAGCGCGGCGCGGACGTACTTGGCGGCTCCGCCGAGCTTGATATGCCCGAAGGCGTCTTTGCTGCCGTCCTCCGTGAAGAGGCTGCCGTCCTCACCCTTGATTCCCTCCGCCACGACGATACTGTACGTCCCCGTATGGACGTCGCTGCGGAGAATCCGACGGATGTAGTAGCGTTTCATATGCTCGTAGACCTCGTCGAAATCGACCGGGATCTCCGGGATCAGGATGCAGTCTGCGTCCGCCGCGACCCCGCCGCGGAACGCGGTGTGTCCTGTGTAGCGTCCGAAGACCTCGACGATCATGATGCGATTGTGCGTTCGGCCGGTCGTCTTGATCTCCTCCACGATGTGCGCGATTTTATTGACGGCCGAGTCGCCGCCGACCGAGTACGTCTGGAGGTCGAGGTCCATCGTCTTCGGTGCATGGACGCAGGGGATGCCGTTTTCGGCCAGGTCGACCAGAACGCTCCCGGTGTCGTCGCCGCCCGAGATGACAAGCCCCCCGATATCGAACTTCTTCAACCCCACCAGGATGCGCTTGTACTTGTCTGGGTTCGCGATCTTGGCAATCTTCACCCGCGAATGCCCCGCCTCCGAGCCGGCGAACGCGGAGTTTACATGGTCCACACGCTCCTCGTCGAGCCTGGTCAGGCGTTCCATGTCGACAAGGTTGTAGAGGCCGGCGTAACCGTTCGGTATGATGTAAGCACCGATGCCGGACGCGAGTGCGATCTTCGCCGCGCCCCGCACGACGGCGTTGAGACCTCCGCAGTCGCCTCCCGCCGTGATGATCCCTATGTTTTTTATCGATCCGGTCATGATCATTTCCCCTCTGTCTTAAACGATGTCAGTGGTTTGTATCTCCGGTTTCGGATCGCGAAAAAGCAGCTCCGTAAGTATATCCTTTATTTTTGCGTTTTCATAGAGGACTTTGTACACTCCTTCGGAGATGGGCAGCTCGATGTCTTTTTTTCTCGCCAACAGAACCAACGCGCGGACCGTATGCATCCCCTCCACCACCTGTCCGATCTCCGAGGCCGCCTCCGAGGCGCTCTTCCCTTCTCCCACCGCCATTCCGAAACGCAGATTCCGAGAGTGCCGGCTGTAACAGGTCGCCATCAGATCCCCGATCCCCGCGAGCCCCGCCAGCGTCAGAGGGTTTGCGCCCGCAAGCACGCCGTAGCGCATGATCTCCGCAAGCCCTCTCGTCGCGATCGCGGCGACGGAGTTGTCTCCGAACCGTATCGCACGGGCGACGCCGACCGCAATCGCGATGACGTTCTTCATCGCGCCTCCGATTTCGACCCCGACGACATCCTTCGATGTATAGACTCGAAGCCTGTTGTCGTTCAGGATCTCCTGCCACGCGACGGCGTCCGCTTCGTCGGATGCGGCCGCCACCAGAGCGGTAGGCATCCCTCTGGCCACCTCCTCGGCGTGGCTCGGCCCCGAAAGGGCACAGTACCTGGCACCGGACAGCAATTCACCGAGGATCCGGTGAGGGAAACGCCCCGTGCCGATCTCGATCCCCTTCGCGAGATTCAGGATGTGCAGTTTTCTCCCTTCGACGCCAAGGCAGGAGATCTCCTCCGCAAGCGACCGCAGGGACTGAGTGGGAACGGCGAACACGATCCAATCGGAGCTCGAGAGCGCCTCATGCAGGTCCGCAGTCGCCCGGATCCCCGACGGAAGCCGGACCCCCTTTATATAGTCGGGGTTCTCTCCCGAGGCGGCAATCCCGCACGCCTGCTCCTTCCGCCTGCACCAGAGAACGACTTCGTGCCCTATCCCCGAAGCGTGAATCGCCATCGCACTCCCAAAACTCCCCGCACCCAAAACGACGAGCTTCATGACGGACTCCCCCTTTTTTGCCTCGTTGCTATATAATAAACCATGACGATGGAAAAGAAAGGAGCTTCCATGCCGCACGACATCTCGGCGATCACGAGAGGATCCGTGATCGCGGCGTTGTATGTTGCGCTCACGTTGGTTTTTCAGCCGATCTCGTTCGGATACGTCCAGTTTCGTGTCTCCGAAGCGATGGCTCTTTTGCCTTTTCTTTGGATCGAAGCGGTTCCCGGACTCTTCGTGGGGTGTCTGGTCGCCAACTTTCTGGGGGGATTGGGTTTGTGGGACGTCGTCCTGGGCAGCGCGGCCACCCTTGTCGCCGCCCTGGCATCCCGATTCGCGCCGACGCCGTTCTGGGCGGCGCTTCCCCCGGTGGTCGTCAACGGTTTGGTCGTAGGAGGATACCTTTCCTTTCTCCTCAACATTCCTCCTTACCTCTCCGTCGTCTATGTCGCCCTTGGCGAGGCGATGGCCTGCTACGCGCTGGGAATCCCACTCGTCCGATTCGTCGAACGCACGGGGCTGGGCAACCCCCGAAAAAACCATAGAAAACCCGTCCGCCCGAAAAATTAAAGAAAAGAGAAATAATAAAGAAAGACTTGCGCTTATTCGATAAATAGGCGAAACTAATAACTGTTATTATCTCGTCGATATGGGAAGAGGAGGTCCACGCTTGAAGCGGGCGCTCAAAACAAAACTGAAACAGCTCTGGTTTCCAGCCGCCTTTCGCCTACCGGAACCCGAATTCGGCAAAGAACAGCTCGATCTTCTGGAGGAGCTGATTCAGTTGATTCATCCTACTCTCACCCAAGCGGAGTCCGCCATAAAGGACGAAAGGGTTCAGATGGCGCACTTCATCGTCGATCTGGGCACCGGAATATGGCGTATCCGGCGCAAGATCAATGGCCTGAAAAGAGTGCCGAAGGAGATCAAGGAAGCGCTCTTCTCCTTGGAGAGCACCTGGGCCTCGATGTCGGAAGGGGGCGTGGAGATCGTCGACCATGTCGGTTCGATCCCCCCGAAGAACGAAGCCAGGGTCGTCGAGGTCCGGGACGTTCCCGACCTCGAGAAGGAGCAGGTGATCGAGGCCCTGAAGCCGACCATCCTCCTACACGGCGAAGTCGTCCAGAAGGGCGAGGTCGTCGTGGGACGCCCGGCGCCGTCGAAAGCCGAAGAAGCGCCTCTTTCAACAGAGGACACACCGGAGGATTCCCCCGAAAGATCGGACGGGCCGAAGGAGAAGAAGAGCCGTGGTTGATCATACAAGACGACATAAAGTCCCCTCCGTGGTGCAGCTACAGGAAATACCGGAGAGCGGATTGGGACAGCATACCGAAAAAATTCTCGATGGGATGCAACAGGTCCGGGCCATCGCCGCGCTCGTCGAGTCGACCATCGTTTGGCGCGCGCAACACATCGCCTGGAATGTCGATCTGTACCAGGCCGAGCGTCTTCTGTACCGTCTGATCTACAAGGAGGGTTCGCGAAACCCTCAGGCGATGGATCTTCTGGCGCGCATCTACTTTAAACAGGGCAGATACGAAAAGGCAAAGGACCTCTTCTTCCGCGCGAGCGAGCTGCAACCCGGAAACCCGGCCCTCCGCAGAACGGCGAACCTCATACAAAGCATCGTCAAATCACCCGCAAACGCGCTCTTTTTCCACCGGATCGGAGTCTTTCTGCGTGGCGTGGCGATGGTGGCGCTGCTCTGCCTCGTCGGATGGGGGGGAATCAAGGGACACGAGGCCTACCGGCGATGGTCGGAGGGACCGATCGCCGTTCAGAACCTCGTCGGGCGTTTTCACTACGACTACGACTCGATCACGAAGGATCTGGAGTACGTTCCGAGCGAGTGGGCCTCCGGCGCGAAAAGCGGCGAAGACGGAACGTACCGCGTGGGTTTTACGAGACGCAAACTCTCCAACAACAGGGAGATCGGCCGTATCGAGGTGACCGTGGAGCGCACCGGGAACTCTCTCAAGGCGACGGGAAACGTGCCGAACCTGTACGTTCGATACCTGGTCGAACAGGCGCTCTGGGAGGTACCGGGAATCACGGACGTCGACATGAGAAGCCTGATCGTCGATCGCAGCTACCGCGTCGCAAAGGGAGACAGCCTCTGGATCATCGCAAGACGCCTCTACGGAGAAGGTTCCTCCTGGACGGTTCTCGCCAAATTCAACGACCTGCGCAACCCAAGCAAGCTCAGAATCGGGCAGGCGCTTTCGTTGCCCCTCGGCGACGAAAAGCTGGAGCCGGGGCACTGACCTTTCGAAAAGCCCTCTCCCCGGCTTCCCCCCTTCGACGGATAATATATCATCTGCATCTCTTCGGACGAAACCTCGCGTCGCCACAGGGGCTTCCTCCGTCCGCACCGTATTTACTTCACATTCCATTACAAAAGACCCGAATTGCCGCTCACAGGTTTGACAATCAGTTTTGATTACACCATAATATCAACAAATAATTCTGTTGGGAGGTTCCCGTTTCATGAAGATATACAGGGCGGACGTCACCATACTTCCAAAGGACGGCGTGCTGGACATCCAGGGAAAAGCCGTCGAAAACTCCCTCCACAACCACGGCTTCGACGCGGTGCGCGAGGTGTGTGTGGGAAAGTTCGTCAGGCTCGCCATCTCGGCGTCCGACGAGGAGGATGCCGAGAAGAAGACGACGGAGATCGTCGAAGCGCTCCTGGTAAACGATCTCATCGAATCCTACTCCTTCACCCTGGAGTCAAGACAGTGAGAAGCGCTGTCGTCGTCTTTCCGGGAAGCAACTGCGACAGAGACGTCGAGGCGACCCTGCGCTTTATGGATGTCGGTCCGGTGGATATGGTCTGGCACGACGAGGAATCCTTCCCTGAGAAGCCGGATCTCGTGATCCTACCGGGCGGATTCTCCTACGGAGACTACCTGCGCTCCGGGGCGCTCGCGGCAAAAGCCCGTATCATGCGGGCAGTCAGAGCACATGCCGAAGAGGGGGGACTGCTCATCGGCATATGCAACGGCTTCCAGATCCTCACCGAAGCGAAGCTTCTGCCGGGTGCCCTGCTGCCGAACGAAAACCTTCGTTTCATCTGTCGCCCTTGCCATATTCGCGTCGAACGAAACGACACACCCTTCACAAACGCGTTCCCCGAAGGAGAGATCGTCAACTTCCCCATCGCCCACCACGAGGGACTTTTCTTTCTGCCGCCGGACGATCTCGACGTGTTGGAGCGCAGCGGACGCGTCCTCTTCCGTTACGCCGACCCGAAGACAGGGCGCACCGGCCGCGAGTATTCTCCGAACGGAGCGCTCGGAGGGATCGCGGGGATCGTCAACGAACGCGGCAACGTTCTCGGCCTGATGCCCCACCCGGAGCGTGCGACGCTCCGCGGATCGATATGGGGCACGGACGGCAGGCATTTCTGGCAGTCGCTCGATCTGCATTTCAAGACTCGGGGGTAATTGAGATGAATCGCTCTTCCTCGGCCAATTTCGGCACGACAAAACGCTCTCCCGGATACCGCGAGGCCGGTCTCTCCGACAAGGAGTACGAAAAAATCCTGCGCACGCTCGACCGCGAGCCGAACGACCTCGAAACGGCGTTGATCGGCGTCATGTGGTCGGAGCATTGCAGCTACAAATCCACCAGAAAACTGCTCTCCCTCTTCCCGAACGAGGGAAAGAGCATGGTCCAGGGCCCCGGCGAAAACGCCGGGATCGTGGACTGCGGCGGCGGTTGGGGTCTCGCCTTCAAGGTCGAAAGCCACAACCACCCCTCCGCGGTCGCTCCGTATCAGGGAGCGGCCACGGGAGTCGGCGGCATCATTCGCGACATCCTCGCGATGGGAGCCCGCCCTGTTGCCTCGATGGATGGGCTCTTCCTCGGGCCACCCGATTCCGGGAAATCCCTCGCGCTCGCACAGGGGATCGTCGAGGGCATCGCCGGCTACGGAAATGCCGTCGGCGTCGCCACAATCGGTGGCAAGACCTTTTACGATCCCTGCTTCGAGGGCAATCCGCTCGTCAACGCCTTCAGCTGCGGACTCGTCAAACTGGAGGAAATCGTCAGCTCCAAGACCGCCCGCCCCGGCCATCTGGCCGTTCTGCTCGGCTCCAGGACCGGCCGAGACGGCATCGCTGGAGCATCGTTCGCATCGAAGGAACTCGAAGACGACAGCGGAGAGAGTCGCCCTCAGATACAGATCGGCGACCCATTCGAGGAGAAGCTGCTCATCGAGTGCTGCCTCGAACTCAAAGAAAAGAAGCTGATCGCATCGATGCAGGACATGGGGGCGGCCGGCATCCTCTCCTCGTCCGCCGACC
>DAIPHL010000037.1:0-15626 GCA_036771375.1 Synergistaceae bacterium
TATCCCGAAGCAGCAAAGTCTGAACCCAGGCTCGTTCCTCCCTCGACTTCAGAAGCCGGATCAGAAACTCTCTTTCTTCAGAGGCCCCTCCGACCGGGTTCACAGCGTTCCGATCGATCGCAGATAGTCCGTCGTCGACGGCGGAAGAAACGCCCCCAGCCTCTCCCTCTCGCCGGCGGCAAGCATCCGACGAACGGTCGACGCCGAGACGACTTCTCCGGAATCCGTCCGAAGCCGTTCGACCTCCCTGACGGCGACGCCCGATCCCGGCAGGACCTCCGACATGACCCCGTTGTAGATGGCGGTGACGGGACAATCCCTCTCCGTCCCGATGAAGCGGACATCCAAGAGAAGCGACCGGACGTAGAGGCGGAGAAAGAGATCGACGTCCAGCCTGGCCTGCTGTTCCGACACGGCCGCAGCCCCTTTGTCCTTCAGAAAGTACGTCGGAAACGTGGCGGCGGAGACCGCATACGGCCCGCTCCGCAGCACCTTCACGTTCCCGAGGTCCGCGGTTCCGAGCTTGACCATCGCGTACCGGTCCGCAAAGGAGAAAAACGAGAGATCGGCCTCGACCACCACGACATACAAAAGGGCACACTCCTCCGAAGCCCGCCCGATCAGATAGCGGTGCCCACGGGTGAAGGGATTGCAGTTCACGACGATCGCTCCGATCGTCCCCCCCTCGGGCGCCTCGATTCGATTGTCTTCCAGGTACGCACGGTACGTTCCGATCCCCGGTTCGCCGGTCTCCAGCAGCGATACCGCTTCGGTCTGCGCGATGCCGCGAAAACCGAGCGACGCAAAGCGCGGGGCCATATCCCGCTTCGTGTAGACGAAGAGGTGCGACGTCCCGCGCGACCTCGCCACCTCCAGCAACGCCGAGAGCGCAACGGCGGACAGTCCGTACTCCTGATGCTCGTCGCTCACCGCCACCATGCGGATCACGTCGCCAAAGAGGCTGGCGGTCCCGGCGAGTGCACCGTCCGCATCCTCCACGAGCGCCACACGGTCCGCCCCTTCTTCGAAGTCGAGATCCTGCGACGCCAGGAGCGCACGGACCTCTCTTTTCTCGCTCTCGGAGAGGGACGAGACCACCCGGCTGCTGAAATCAAACATTCACGACACCTCCGAGAAGAGAGGGAAAGCTCCTCACCACGCCGCGACGCATCCGTCGGCCCTCGGCTCCGCGGCACCGGCGAACGTTCCGTCTTCCGTTCGCACGATCATCTCGCCTCGCCCGAATTCGAACGGATACAACTCGGACGAGACTTCATGCCCCATCCTCTCCAGCTTCTGCGCGACGCTGAAAGAGAAACCCGGCTCCACGGCGACCGACAGGTCGCCCATCCACTGCCATCGCGGCGCATCGAGCGCCTCCTGCGGGTTCATGTGAAAATCCACCATGTTCAAGACGGCCTGCACATGCCCCTGCGGCTGCATGTAGGCGCCCATGACCCCGAATGGACCGATCGCCTCCCCGCCTTTTGAAAGAAAGCCCGGGATGATCGTGTTGTACGGACGCTTGCCCGGCATGAGCGCGTTCGGGTGCTTTGGATCCATGGAAAAGCAGCAGGCCCTGTTGTTGAGTGCGATTCCCGTGTCCGGGATGACCACGGCCGAGCCGAATCCACGGAAGTTGCTCTGTATGTATGACACCATGTTCCCATCCCGGTCCGCGGTGCAGAGGTAGACCGTGCCTCCGGCATAGGGATCCCCCGCGTCGAAGCGCCTCGCCCTGTCTTCGATCAGGGCTCTGCGCCCTTCGGCGTAGGAAGGACAGAGGAGCTTGGAGAGGGGAGCGTCGAAGCAGGAAGGGTCGGCGACGTAACGAAGCGCGTCGGCGAAGGCCAGCTTGATCGCCTCGATCTGTCTGTGGACGTCCTCGGGACATTCGTGGGAAGAGAATTCGAACCCTTCCAGAATGCGAAGCGCCATCAACACGACGACGCCCTGCCCGTTGGGAGGCAGCTCCCAGACGTCCAGCCCCCGATAGTTCACACGAAGCGGTTCCACCCACCGAGGGGAGAAAGAACGCAGATCCTCCCTCGAAAAAAAGCCCCCTGTCCTGTTGGAGAAGTCGATGATCCGGTCGGCGATCTCCCCCGTATAAAACGATTTTCCTCCGGTGGCGGCGATCTGCGAGAGCGTGTACGCATGCCCCGGAGACCTGAAGAGCTCTCCCGGCGCGGGGGTTCTCCCCCCGGGACAAAACGTCTCCCTCCAGGGCGCGTAGACCTCTCCCGCAAGACGCGACAGCCGCGCAAAGACGAGCTTCCAGAAGTGCGAGACGGTGACGGAGACCGCGTATCCCTCCGTGGCGTACGATATGGCAGGAGCCAGGCACGCCTCCAGAGAGAGTCTTCCCATGAGGCGGGAAAGCTCTGCCCACGTGGCGGGCGCGCCCGGCACGGTGGAGGCCATCCAGCCGTATTTCGGCGGTGCCTTTTCGAAACCCGCCGCCCGAAAAGCGTCGAGGTCGAACGCACCCGGCGCCGGTCCGCTTCCGTTGAGCCCGTGCAGCTTGCCATCCTTCCACACGATCGCGAAGGCGTCGCTGCCGATGCCGTTGGAGGTCGGCTCCACCACGGTGAGCGCGGCGGCCGTGGCGATCGCGGCGTCGATCGCATTGCCTCCCGTCTTCAGGATCTCGAGCCCAGCCGCGGCCGCCAGCGGATGCGAGGTCGCGACCATCCCCCTCGAACCGTAGACGAGATTTCGGCGCGACGGATAGCGGTAACTGAACGGATCGAATTTCATACGCTCAACCTCCCTCTCTCCCGCCCAGGGCCCTCACAGCTTCAGGGCGATTCCGGCGACCGCGCCGGCCACGATCAAAAGCGCGGGGTGAACCCTCGTAAACACCATGAGCAGAAGCGCCACAAGACCGATCGACCAGGAGAGAGGACCCTTCATCGAACTGGGCGCCATGTCGAAGGCGGCGTAGGCGAGCATGGCGACGACCACCGGCCTCAGTCCCTTCAACATGCTCTCCACAATCGGGTTCCCCTTCAGGGCGCCCACCAATCCCAGCAGCGCAAGAACGAGAAGCGCACTCGGAAGGACCACGCCCAGCGTCGCCGCGGCGGCTCCCGCCACCCCAGCCATCTTGTGTCCGACCACGGCGGTCATCTTGGTCGCGATCGGGCCGGGCAGCGCGTTTCCGACGGCCAGTGCGTCCATGAACTCCTCGATGCTCATCCATCCGTGATTTTCGACGACCTCCACCTTGAGCAGCGGGATCATCGACGGTCCGCCTCCGTAGGCGACGCACCCGATCTTCGCCGCCGCAAGGAATAGGGAGAATAGAATTTTCAGATCGGCCATGTGCGCAACCCCTTCCCCCTCCGCTCCGCCCAAGAATCGCCGAAAGAGCCCTTCAAGGCGTTATTTCCCCTGCTTCCTGAGATACTTCTGGTGGTAGTCCTCCGCGGGGTAGAACGCCCCTGCGGGTTTGAGCTCCGTCACGACCTTCACGCCCGACGCCTTCAGACGATCGATGGCCTTTTGGGCGATCTTCCTCTGCTCCTCGTCGAAATAAAATATCGCCGTCCTGTACTGCGAGCCGAAGTCCGGTCCCTGTCTGTCGAGTTGCGTCGGGTCGTGCATCTTGAAAAACAGCTCGACCAGGGCCTCGTACGAGACGACAGACGGCTCGAAGTCGAGGCGCACGGCCTCCGCGTGCCCGGTGTCGCCGCCGCACACCTGCCTGTACGTGGGAGCGGCGACGAGGCCGCCGGTGTACCCCGACGTCGCGGTGACGACCCCCCTCGTGGACGCAAAGCGATCCTCGATCCCCCAGAAGCAACCGCCCGCGAAGAGCGCGGAACGCGTGGGGACGAACGCGAGTGACAGTGAATTGACGCAGTGCCTGGTGTTTTTCGGAGTGAGCCTCTCCCCCTCGAAGACGTGTCCCAGATGCCCGGCACAGTTCGAGCAGACGATCTCCGTCCGACGCCCATCCGGATCCATTCGACGCAAAACCGCCTCGGGCAGGTTTTCGTCGAACGCGGGCCAGCCACAGGAACACTTGAACTTATCGGACGAACGATAGAGGGGCAGCCCGCACTGACGGCAGAGATAGACGCCCTCCTTCCAAAAATCGACGTACTTTCCGCTGCCGGGCGGCTCAGTACCCGCCTCGAGAACGACCCGCCTCTCCTCCTTCGAAAGCGGAGGCATCGGACGAACCTCTTTCCAACCGCTCACGCGCCCACCTCCCTTTTTCTTCGGAAGTGCCGCACAAAAGACCCCGGCCTCCGAAACGTAGCTGTACAACCCCGCCGTATTCGTCATGTCCGCGATGATGTATTCCAGATATGGGATCATCTTTCAATCACCCCCTCCTTTCACGGACAAATATATCACCAAAATCGCCCAAAGACACGAAAGCGCGACGAGTTCCGAGCGCTTCGAACGCCCCCCGGCGGGTTTGCCCGAAGGCGCAAAGCGGCCTCCGAGTTGAAACAGAGGACATAAAGGGGCCGAATCTTGACATCCCGTTATTTGGACATATAATTGGGATCCAATATATGGATACAAGAATACATGAAGGTTACCGCGCCAAAACAATGCAAGGCGTTTTGGCCGACGACAAAAAGGAGCGATGTGTATGCTGAGTACGTTCGACAAGATCCTGGTCAAATTCTCCGACATCCTATGGGGAATGCCCACCATCCTTCTCCTGTTGACACTCGGGCTGGCGCTGACGGTCGCGACGGGGTTCTTCCAGTTCGCCAGATTCGGATATATCTGGAAGAACACGTTTGGCAAGATCGTCCGCAAGGAAGCGGGCGAAGGGGACAGAGGGATCGTCTCCGCGATCGAGGCCGTGACGATCGCGATCGGAAATGTCGTCGGCATGGGAAACATCGCCGGCGTCGCGACCGCCATCGCGGTCGGAGGCCCTGGAGCGGTCTTCTGGATGTGGATGATCGCACTCGTCGGAATGATGCTCAAGATGACGGAGGTCTCGCTCGCCGTGTATTACAGACGCCGAGACGCGCACGGCAACCCCTTCGGCGGCCCCACGTACTACATCAAATACGGGATCGGGGAAAACCGGGGAGAGTTCATGCGCTACCTCGCAAAGGCGCTCAACTTCCTTTTCATCTTCGGCCTTCTCACGGGATCGCTGATCATGTCCCAGTGCTACAACGTCTCCGAGGCGGTATCCAACACGTTTCATGTGAACCAGCTCGGCGTCGCGGTGTTCTACACCATCATGGTGTACATCATGATCGCGGGCGGCCTGAAATCTCTCAGCAAGTTCGCCATGAAAATGGTCCCCACCATGTGCACCCTCTATTTCCTCGCCGGTTTCGGCATCATTCTGACAAATATAAACAACCTGCTCCCGACGATCGCCCTGATCTTCAAGTCGGCCTTCGGCGGCGCCGCCGCGACCGGCGGTTTTGCCGGAGCGACCGTCATGGTCGCCATCCAGAAAGGATTTGCAAGAGCCCTCTTCAGCAACGAGGCGGGACAGGGAACGTCGCCGATGATTCACGCGACGGCAACGACGAACCACCCGATCAGCCAGGGCATGTACGGCGTATTCGAGGTGTTTGTCGACAGCATCGTCATTTGCTCCATCACCGCCATCGCGATCCTGATCACAGGCGAATGGTCCAGCGGAGTCCGGGGGATCACCCTTTCACTGAACGCGTTTTCCTCCGTATACGGATTTTGGGGACAGGCGATCCTCGCCTTTACGATCTTCCTGTTCGGCGTGACCACGACGTCGGGTTGTTTCACCTACCAGTACACGGTCCTCGGCTATCTGTTCGAGAAGAACATTCAGATCAGAGATAAAATCCTGCTCGCCTATCGCTGGTTCTACCCGATTCCGGCGTTGGGAATGGTCGTATACGCGCTCCAGAAGGGGCTTCCGCCCGAAATCATCTGGACCTTCGTCGACGTCGCAACCGGCATGCCCACCGTCGTCAACGTGACGGCGCTGATATTCCTCTTCCCGAAATTCCTGGAGATTCTCAAGGATTACAAGGCGAGGTACATGGGAATCGGTGAAATCGACCCGAATTTCAAGCCCTTCGTGATGGAGGACAAGTGATTCCCGTCACTTCCCGAGACGAAAGAGGAGGAAGCGATTTGAAGATCAAGGCGATCATGCCCGACAAGGCGATGGAACAGGCGACCCTGCGCGAGAGGGAGAAGATGTTGTCCTCCGCTCTCTCGCCGGATGCGTCGATCTGCGTCGACTGCATCAAAGCCGGGCCGGACGAACTCGACTGCTGTACGGACGAGGCATTCGCCGCCCGGGAGATCGTAAAGGAATCGATCGAGGCCGAGCGCGAGGGATATGACGCGATCGTCATCTACTGCTTCAGCGACGTCGGCGCCGAGGCGGCAAGGGAAAACGTCTTCATTCCCGTCATCGCGCCCGGCGAATTGACTCTGTCCATCGCCGGGACGTTGTGCAATCGGTTTTCCGTCATAACGACGGACAGCAAAAACATCCCTCGCACATACCGGCGCTTGATGAAACACTGCGTCGCGAGGGAGAAGATGGCCTCGGTTCGGGCGCTCGACATTCCCATCGGCGAGCTGCGCGCCAATCCGTCCGTCACGCTCGAATATCTTGAAAGGACCTGCAAAAAAGCGGTGGAAACAGACGGTGCGGACGGCATCGTGCTGGGATGTCTCGGCATGGCGGAATACGGCAAAACCATCGAGGAAAAGCTTGGAGTCACCGTCTTCGATCCCGCATTCATCGCGGTGGCTTTCGCGGAGATGAGCACAAGACTCGGTCTCGCTCACGGCGAAAGGACGTACCCTAAGTTTACGAAGACGAACGATTGGGACGTTCCGCGGTTTTAGGGCTTCGTTCGCCCGAAGCGAATCCGCTGCGGCCCGAAAGGAAAGATTTTGACAGGAGGCGTGCCTCGTCGTGCGAAAGGTCACTTGGCCGGAAGGCCGTAAAAGCGCGGTCATGTTCACGTTCGATGTGGACGGCGACACAACGTGGGAGAACGGCAATCGCGGAATGCCGAACGGAGACGAGTACATCCGCTCGAGGTCGATCGGAGAGTACGGTCCGAAGCGCGGCGTCGGATACATCCTGGAGCTTCTGGAGAGGTATCGCGTCAAGGGCACGTTTTTCGTGCCGGGACTGACGGCGGAAAGACATCCGGAGACTCTCCGGGAAATTTTCCGCGCCGGCCACGAAATCGGACACCACGGTTACGCCCACGAGAGGTTCGCGGGAAAAACGGTCGCAGAACAGATCACGATCATCGAAAAAACACAGAGGATCTTCACCGAGATTCTGGGACAGCCCGCAAAGGGCTTCCGGACGCCGTCCGGAGACTGGTCGATCGAAACCCCTTCCCTGCTCTGGGAGAGGGGCTTCGTCTACTCGAGCTCCATGCGGGGAGACGACTCCCCGTACAGAACGGTCATCGACGGAAAAATCACGGACTTCATCGAAATCCCCACAAAGTGGGAGCTGGACGACTACGTCGAGATGGCCTACAACTTTTACCCCGCCGAGCCGTGTGGCCAGGGCAGGATCGCCCGCTATAAAGACGTATACGACAACTTCCTGCGGGAGTTCGAGGGTTCCTATCGATACGGCCTGTGCATCGTGTTTATGATGCATCCCCAGGTGATAGGAAGCCCCGGCAGAATCCGTATTCTCGAAAAACTGCTGGAGCGGATCACGTCTTGCAAGGACGTATGGATCGCGACGGGACTGGAGGTCGCTCAATGGTACAAGGAAAACCGGGACGGAGAAATTCGAGGAAACGCGTGATGAAAAGAGAAGGGATGTGGCCTCGGAACAAGCGGTGCGCGAGCTTGATCACCGTCAATCTGAACGCCGAATTTTTCTGGTTGCAGCTCGACCCCGAAGCCGAAAGGATGCCCAAAACTCTGTCGATGGGCCAGTACGGAATGACAAACGGACTTCCCCGCATATTGGACGTCTTCGACGAACATGGACTAAAGGGCACTTTCTTCGTGCCGGGCAGAGTGGCGGAAATCTACCCCGATCGGGTGAGAGAAATCGTCAAAAGAGGTCACGAAGTCGCCAACAGAGGCTATGCGCTGGAGAACATGGGACTGCTCTCCGGAGAAGAGCAGAGGGACGCGATACGCAAAGGCTGCCGCGCGATCTTCGACTGCTGCGGGGTACAGCCGAAAGGATTCCGGGCCCCCGACGGAGAGCTGACCCTGGAGACTTTACGAATCGCAAGAGAGTGTGGTATCTTTTACTCCAGCAATCTCAGCGACGACGACAGACCATATTGGAAAAGACTGGATTTTGGCGACGACCTTCTCGAAATCCCGATACACTGGGCGATGTACGATTTACCGTACTTCGCGTTCAACTACCGGCCCGCCTTTCCCAAAGGGCAGGGACGGATCGCCGGTTACGCCGGCGTCCTCGACAACTGGAAGGACGAATTCGACGGATACCGTCGATACGGTTTGAGCTACGTGTTGCAGATCGATCCGCAGACCATTGGAAATCCGGGGAGAACGGCTCTTCTGGAGGAACTTATCGTCTACATGCAAAGACACTGCGACGTGTGGTTCTGTACGGGGTACGAGATGTTCCTCCATCAACAGAGCGTCCGTCCCGGGAAAGACCGATGTACGGCCGGCCGAGACGAGGAATGACGATCTTCCGTCCTCTCTCCGCCGTGTGACGGATGCCGGACCATCGATTTTTCTCGCCCCAAACGAGACCATCAAAGAGGTAATCACGGTGAGCGAAAAAAATGAAAAAACGGAAAGCATCGCGTACAAAGGCATCGTCTCCTTCATCATGGACGGCAAGATACAGCCGGGGAAGAGACTGGCGGAACAACAGATCGCCGACGAATTGAAGATCAGCCGGACCCCCGTTCGAAACGCCATGCGCAGCCTCTCCCGCGAGGGCCTGCTCGAAAACCGAGGCAGCGGAGGATACATCCTTTCGCCTCTTTCCATCAAGGACGTAAAAAAACTCTTCAAGGTCAAGCTTCTCGTCGAACCCGCAATCGCCGCGGAGGCAGCACAAAACGCTCCCACAGCGGAGAAGGACTGTTTCGAGAAACTGCTCGAAAGGGAAAGGGAGTGCTACTTCGAGGGGAAGAGGGATCTCTACGCGATCAACAGGGAGATTCATTGCGGCATCGCGAGACTGACCGGCAACAAACACATGAGCGCCATCCAAACCGCGCTCTTCTGGCCCGCCGAGCTCTATATCCTTTTTTTCGACACGTTCTATCACGGCACGCCCGAAAGACCGCTCCTGAGAGATCCCGACCGTTCCGTCAGCTACAAAGGACACGTGGAACTGGTCGAATCCGTCTTCGCCCGCGACGCGCGCCGGGCGAAAAAAGCCTGCACGGATCACATCATCGCGACATGGGAGATGTTGAGAAAGAACATCGCCTCTCTCAAGGAAGGATACGGCAGGATGATCATCTCGGACTGGGAGGAAGATCTGCCGGAAAAACCGGAATGACGGGCGAAAGTCCGGACAACCACGTCAAACGTTCTTTTCCCGTCTTTTTATACCGCAACAAGAGCGGGAAAAAATTGGCGGATTTTCTGCGCAAACGATCTCCATTCCTTGACAAGGTCTTTATAATCAATACAATACAACATAGTTGCACAAAACTCATCCAAAATTATACGCGGTTGGGGGAATCGACATGACGTTCAAAACACAAAGAACGGTTTCGAGGTTTGTCGTGGCGGCGTTCGTCCTTTTGTCCTTTGTATTCCTTGCGGGAGCGGCCGTGGCGGCCGACGGACACGTCATCACCGATCAGCTCGGGCGAACGGTGAGGATCCCGCCGAAGGTGGAGCGGGTCGTCTGTCTTCAGCATCATACGCTCAACATCATCCTGGAGCTGGGGCGGGGCGACAAACTCGTCGGCGTGGTGGAGAAATGGCAGGGACTCCTCGGAGACTACATCGCCAAGGTCTACCCGCGCCTCAAGACGCTTCCGACACCCGGCGGGCTGAACGAGATCAACGTCGAGGCGATCGCCTCGCTCAGGCCCGATGTCGTATTCGTCGCACACCAGCTCCCCAAACCGTTCATCGAGAAGCTGGAAAAGCTCGGCATCCCGATCGTCATCCTCTCCTTCTACATCGCCGATCGCGAGCAGGCGTCCACGATACATCCCGACCTCGTCGATCCCGAAGCGGCGTACGCGCAGGGGCTCCCCCAGGCCATCCGGCTGATCGCGCAGGTCGTCGACGCCGAGAAGAGGGGAGAGGAGCTCATCGCGTTCATAAACGAGAGCAGGACCTTGGTACAGAAGACCCTCAAGGGCATCTCGCCGAAGGACCACGTCAGAGTCTACATGGCGAACCCCGACATGTACACGTACGGGACCGGGAAATATACGGGCGTCGCCATGAACAGGGCCGGCGCGCACAACGTCGCCGAGGCGGTCAAGGGCTACAAACAGGTCAACATCGAGCAGATCGTCAAATGGGACCCGGAGGTCATCTTCGTGCAGAGCCGCTACGCGTCCGTCCTCGATCAGATCAAAAAAGACCCGGCCTGGCGCGGGATCAGCGCGGTGAAAAAAGGACGTCTTCTGATCGCTCCGGAGTACACGAAACCGTGGGGACACCCCTGCCCCGAGTCGATGGCACTTGGCGAACTCTGGCTCGCGAAACAGTTTTACCCGAAACGGTTCGCGAAAATCGACGTCGATGCGATAGTCCAAAAATTTTACAAGAAATTCTATGGCGTGGACTACAAATCGACCCTGTAAACGACATGGAAGCTGATCGAAAGAGAGACGGAAGGAACCTGCCGCTGGGCCTGTTCCTCGCCGTCTCTCCTTTCCTTTGCCTGTTCTTTTCGTTGGCGCTGGGACAGTACGAGATCCCGGTAAAAGACGTGGGGCGCATCCTGCTGGCACGGTTTTTCACCCTCGAACCGAACTGGTCCCCCGTCGCGGAGACCCTCCTGTTGCACGTGCGCATCCCCCGCGCCCTGGGTGCGATGCTGATCGGGGCCGGACTCGCCTCCTCCGGCGCCGCCTTCCAGGGATTGTTCCGCAACCCACTCGCTTCTCCCTACACGCTGGGAGTCTCGAACGGGGCAGGGTTCGGCGCGGCGTTTGCAATCCTCCTCGCGGGCGGCGTCCATTCGATCTTTCTGACGGCGCTTTCCTTCGGTCTTGCAGCCGTCGCACTGACCTTCGTCCTGTGTATGGGTTCGAAAAATTCGACCGTCACGCTCGTGCTGGGCGGCGTCATCGTCGGTGCCTTCTTCGCGGCTCTCATCTCCCTGCTCAAATACGTCGCCGATCCGCTCGAAAAGCTGCCCTCCATCGTCTTCTGGCTCATGGGCAGCCTCGCCACGCTGAAGGGCTCTCTCCTTCTTGCAGCACTGCCGCCTTACCTGTCGGGCATGGCCGTCCTCCTGCTCTATCGCTGGCGCCTCAACCTGCTCGCCCTCGGAGACGACGAGGCCGCCTCGTTCGGCATAAACGTCCGAAGGGACCGCATGATCGTCATTCTCTGCTGTACGCTCGTGACCGCGACCGCGGTCAGCATCGCGGGGATCATCGGCTGGGTCGGGCTCGTCATCCCGCACCTGGGACGAATCCTCGTCGGACCGGACTTCCGCAGGCTTCTTCCCGCCTGTATCTCGCTCGGTGCGTCGTATCTTCTGCTGATCGACGACGTATGTCGCGCTACGATCACGACCGAAATCCCCCTGGGCGTCGTCACGGCCCTGATCGGAACGCCGATTTTCGCGTATTTCATGATACGCCGAAAGGTGAACTGGTGATGGAGCTTTCCGCGACCGAGATCGCCTATCGCTATCGAGACGAACGGATCGTCTTCGAGAAAATCGACCTCCGCGTGGAAAACCCGGAGATCTTCTGTATTCTGGGACCGAACGGAGTCGGCAAGAGCACGCTGCTCAAATGCCTGGCCGGGTTCTACACACCGTTTCGGGGCGGAATCACGATCGACGGAAAGCCCTTCGGCGCATGGGGACGCAAAAAACTGGCGCAGAAAATCGCCTACATCCCACAGATGCATGTGCCCACCTTCCCCTTTCCCGTGCGGGACGTCGTCCTGATGGGCCGCACGGCACACCTCGCGTATCTCGCGGCGCCGAGCGGACACGATAGGGAGATCGCCGCGGAAAACATGGCGTTTCTCGGAATCTCCCACCTCGCGGACAAACCCTACACACAGCTCTCCGGCGGCGAAAGGCAGCTCGTCATGCTCGCCGCCGCGCTGACCCAGGAACCCCAAATGATGATGCTCGACGAGCCGACGGCTCATCTGGACTTCGGAAACCAGCTCCTCTTCCTGAAGCTCGTCAAAAGACTGTCGAAACGCGGCGTCGGTTTCGTCATGACATCGCACTTTCCAGACCACGCGTTCGCGGTCGCCGACAAGGTCGCCATCATGCAGAACGGAACGTTCCTGCACCAGGGCCCCCCAGACGAGACCCTGACGAAGGAAAACATGGAACGCCTGTACAACATCCCCGTGCGGCTCCTCGAAACCCCCGAGGGCAAACACTGCCTCCCCCGCCTGTCGTTCGAAGAGTGAGGGAGGGGAGACGAAAAACCGGCGAACGGGCGTCTTTCACCCACCTCGGTTCCCTTCGACTCACCCCAAAACACCCCCTCACAACCGGGGGCGGGCCCTTGACGGATGCGCTTCGCTCCATTAGGATATCCTCTGTGGATGCGTGTCCGTAGCTCAGCTGGATAGAGTGTTGG
The DNA here is from genome assembly GCA_036771375.1 of Synergistaceae bacterium. Classification (GTDB taxonomy): domain Bacteria; phylum Synergistota; class Synergistia; order Synergistales; family Synergistaceae; genus DAIPHL01. The sequence goes on from DAIPHL010000037.1 coordinate 12,726, forward strand.
CCTCCGGAGCCAAAGGTCCCGGGTTCGAATCCCGGCGGGCACGCCAAAGACAACAAAGGCTCAGCGGGGTTTCCCCCCTTGAGCCTTTTTTTCGGGACTGCAAACTTCGCGTTTTCGATGTTTACCCTGGAAATCCGTCCTACAGGCCGTACCGTCGCCCCACGCTCTCCATCGCCGTTTGCCACGGAGAATATGCGTCGTTTTCGGTCAGGATTCGATGCGCCTCCTCATTCGTTCCACCGGCCGTCGCAATGCTTTTCAGATAATTCCCGATGTCTCTGACGTCCTCCTGCACGATCAGGTCCGAAAGAGCGCTGTTCATGAAGCAGAGATAATCACGGGCTTTTTCGCAAGCCATCCCCTTTTTCATGGACCATTCGACCACCTCGTTGACGATCGCGTAGTAAGGGACCATGAGAGCGGTGTGAACCGCGAGGATCTCCAGCTCCCTCTCCGTGTCAACCTTGATCAACGACCCGAAACAGCGGAAGAGTGCCTCACAATCGGCGTCGTCTCCAAACAAGAGCATCGGTCCCATCCTTCGCGAGGCAAAGGGAAGAGGAACGGCACGCAGGACCTTTCCGGCGTTCCCATAATATGCCTTCGCCTCGGAAAGGTCGATTCCCGCAGCCACGTGCACGACCCTGTGCACGGCGGAAAACGGAAGGCCAGCCGTCACGGCGGGAAGGACATCGGGAAGCACGGTGGGAAAGACGATCTCGACGCGCGCCAGAAGGTCTTCAGGAGAATCCGAGATGAAAAACGTCTTGGGATACCGCTCACGAAGTGTCTGCGCGGCCGTCCTGTCGAACGGTTCGAATGCGAAAATTTTCCCTTCGTACCCGGGAGCGGCGGACAACCCCGTCGCGATCGCCGACCCCAATTTGCCGAAACCGATGAAACCCACATTTACCTTCATGATCGCGTTCCTCCCTCTTCAGGACATCCACGATATGTCCGCTTATTCGAACGGGTGAAGCGAGAACGTGCGGCGATCGATCGTAAAAACCCCCCGTCCGTCATACCTTATTATTATAAACGACCTCGTCTCGCCTTTTCCGCATTCCATTTCGATTTCCGTTTTCGTGATGATAGAATATGCTGCGGGTACGATCATCTTACCGACCGACGTCGTTGTGGAGGTGTCTGCCGTGTGCGCGTTCAGAGCACTCGAAAAACGCAGGGCGGGTATATTGATGCACATATCAAGCCTTCCGGGCAAGTACGGAATCGGCGACTTCGGGAGAGGCGCGGAGGAATTCGTCGACCGCCTCGCCGAGGTCGGCTGTTCGGCGTGGCAAATCCTGCCTCTTTCCCCGATCGCAGCCCCGTCCTTTTACTCTCCCTACAGCAGCCCATCGGCCTTCGCCGGCAACACCCTCTTCATAGACCCGGACGGGTTGGCCGACCTGGGTCTGATCGAACGGAAGGAACTGAGACGATACGAGCTCCCGGCCTCGAACCGGGTGGACTTCGCCCGAGTCGCCGAGACGAAAAAGCAACTCCTCCTGCACGCCTACGAAAATTTCCGGAGGAACGACGCCTATAAAGACCGACACAGGCTCCTCTCCGACGAGTTCTGGAACTTCTGCGTCGAGGAAGCCTTCTGGCTGGAGGACTACGCCCTCTTCACGACCCTCAAGGAAACCGTCGGGGACGTCGCCTGGAACGAGTGGCCCGCGGAGTACGCCTTTCGCGACTGGAGCGTGCTCGACCCCTTCAAGAGAAGGCCGGAGGTCTCCAGGCTGCTCGACATCTGCCGGTTCGAACAGTTCCTCTTCTTTCGGCAGCTTGCCGGGCTGAGATCGCACTGCAAAAAACGCGACGTGCCGATCGTCGGAGATCTTCCGATCTACGTGGGATACGACAGCTCGGACGTCTGGGGCCATCAGGAGCTCTTCGAGCTCGATCGCGACGGCAGCCCCACCTCCGTCGCGGGCGTTCCGCCGGACTACTTCAGCGATACGGGACAGAGATGGGGCAATCCGATCTACCGATGGGAGAGGATGAAGCTCGACGGCTACGGCTGGTGGCAGGATCGATTCCGCCACGCGCTGCGATGCGCCGATGTCGTCCGCATCGACCACTTCCGGGGATTGATCGGCTACTGGTCCATCCCCGCCGACGAGCCGACCGCCCTCAACGGTACGTGGAAGGAGGGCCCCGGGAGAGACTTCTTCCACGTGCTCCGCCAGCGTTTCGGCGACGAAGAGGGAAAATTGCCCTTTGTCGCGGAGGATCTCGGCGTCATCACCGACGATGTGCGTGCGGTCATGGAGGCGTTCGACCTGCCCGGCATGAAAGTATTACAGTTCGCGTTCGGCGAGAACATGCCCGAAAACCCCTACATCCCGCACATGCACAGACAAAACAGCGTCGCCTACATCGGGACGCACGACAACAACACGACGATCGGCTGGTGGGACGAGGACGCACGTACCGCCGAAAGGACGAATTTCCTTCGATACGCCGGCATGGAGGGTTCGCCCTCTCCGTCTTCCTCGGATGTGCTTCGCGCAATGACCCGCATGCTTCTTGCGAGCACGGCGAACCTCGTCGTTTTGACCGCGCAGGACGTCCTGGGGCTCGATGGAAGCGCCAGGATGAACATCCCCTCCACGACGGCCGGAAACTGGACCTGGCGGCTGAAGGAGACAGACGCCCTGAAGGCGAGGTCCGCGGAAATTCGGAAACTCGCCATTCTGTTCGGCAGACAGGTCGAACGAAGGGATCACGAGGTCCCTCCCTCGGGACGCCTTTCCTAGAAGAGGTCGCGCAAAGACACGAAAGCGCGGCGAAAACCGAGGCACCAGTCCGACACAAAGGCCGAAAAAAATCCCGACCCCATGACACGTTCACCGTAGAAACCCCACAGGGGCGGACATGCACGTCCCGCCGACC
>DAIPHL010000038.1:0-15181 GCA_036771375.1 Synergistaceae bacterium
GGTCGGCGAGCGTACGCTCCGCCTGCTCCTTTTTTATGAACGGCAGGAAAATACAAAAAAACGGAAAATCGACGCGACACCCACGCCCCTTTGATGGTATCATTTCACGGTCACAATCGAAAAATAAAGAGGAGGAAAGAAAAAAATGGCTGAGACATTTAGCCTCGAACTCGGAGGGAAAACCCTCTCGTTCGAAACCGGCCGGATGGCCAAGCAGGCCAACGCGTCGATCCTGGCGCAGTGGGGGGAGACCGTCGTCCTGGTGACGTCGGTCATGTCCGACAAGCCGAGGGAAGGACTGGACTTCTTCCCGCTGCTCGTGGATTACGAGGAACGCTATTACTCCGCCGGGAAGATCCCGGGCGGATTCATCAAACGCGAAGGGCGTCCCGCCGAATCCGCCATCCTGACCGCCAGGGTCATCGACCGATCGATTCGCTCACTCTTTCCGGAGCACATGCGCAACGACGTTCACGTCGTGGGGACGGTGCTCTCGGTGGACCAGCTCAACATGCCGGGGATCCTGGCCGTAAACGCCGCGTCCGCGGCGCTTGCGATATCCGATATACCCTGGAATGGACCGATCGGCGCCGTTCGCATCGGATACGTCAACGGAGAGTTCATCGTCAATCCGACGGAAAAGGAGTTGCCGGAGAGTTCGCTCGACATCATCGTGGCCGGGCACAGAGGGGGCATCACGATGGTCGAGGCCGGCGCAAACGAGGCGAGCGAAGCGCTTCTGATCGACGCTCTCGAACTCGCACAGAAAGAGATCAACAAGATCGTCGACTTCATCGAAGAGATGCGAAGCAAGGTAGGCCGAAAGAAGATCGAAATCGCGCCTCCGGCCCACATCGAAGAGATCGACGAATGGGTCGTGAACACTCTCTCCAACGAGATATACGAGGCGATCCAGATCCATGAAAAACAGAAAAGAGCCGCGGCGCTCGCTGCGATATCGGAGAGAATCGTCGAGCGTTTCGCCGAGTCCCACCCCGATTCGGGAGGATACATCGCAGGGCTTATGGATGAAATGACGAAAAAGGGGGTCCGCCGCCTGATCCTGGACGACGGACGCAGGGCCGACGGCCGAGAGATGAACCAGCTGAGGCCGATCACCTGCGAGGTCGGCGTACTGCCGCGGACGCACGGCTCCGCACTGTTCACCCGGGGCGAAACACAATCGCTCGCGGTGACGACGCTGGGCATGGTGGGCACCGACGACCAGATGCTCGATGGGCTCAAGTGGGACGAGCCTTCGAAAAGGTTCATCCTCCACTACAACTTCCCTCCGTACTCGGTCGGAGAGGTCCGTCCGATGCGCAGCCCCGGGAGGCGAGAGATCGGGCACGGCGCTCTGGCGGAGCGAGCCCTCAGACCGATGATGCCCTCGGAAGAGGAGTTCCCCTATGTCGTCCGCGTCGTCTCGGACATACTGGAGTCGAACGGATCGAGCTCGATGGCGAGCGTCTGCGGAGGAAGCCTCTCGATGATGGACGCGGGCGTGCCGATCAAAAAGCCCGTCGCAGGCATCGCGATGGGCCTGATCGCCGACGGCGGAAAGTTCGGAATCCTGACCGACATCCAGGGGCTGGAGGATCACTACGGCGACATGGACTTCAAGGTCGCCGGGACGAAAGACGGCGTCACGGCCCTTCAGATGGACAACAAAGCGGGCGGCATCACCCGCGCCATACTGGAACAGGCGTTGGCACAGGCCAGGGAGGGACGCATGAAAATTCTGGAGAACATGGGAAGCGCCATCTCGTCCGCGCGACCCGAGCTCTCCCCGAACGCGCCCCGGATCATCACCCTGTCCGTGGATCCGGAGAAAATTCGCGAGATCATCGGCCCCGGAGGCAAGACCATTCGTTCGATCGTGGCCCAGACGAAGGCGAAAATCGACGTCGAGGACGACGGAAGGGTCTTCATCTCCGCCATGGAGAGCGAGGCCGCGGACATGGCAAGAAAGATCATCTCCGACCTGACCCGGGACATCAAGGCGGGAGAAATCTACGTCGGCAAGGTCACGAGAATGATCAACTTCGGCGTGTTCGTCGAACTCCTCCCGGGCAAGGAAGGCCTGCTGCACGTGAGCGAAATCAGCACGAACCATATCCCCAGGATTGAGGACGCCTTCGAAGTGGGAGACGGCGTCCTCGTCATCGTCAAGGAGATCGACGACATGAACCGGGTCAACCTCTCCCGCAAACGGGTGCTGGATCGGATGGAAGAGCTTTCCTCCGACCCCACGTTCGCCGAACAGATCCCGCTCGAACGCGAACGCGAGGAGCGCTATTCCAAGTTCCCGAAGAGCGAGGGAAATCCCCGGCGCGATTCGCGGCCACCGCACGAAAGAGGCGACAGACCGCGCGGACCGAGACCGGACAGAGGACGCAGATAGCGCCGGACGGCGGAACTGGAAAACCATGCAACCCGTCTCTGGGAATCTCGTCGTAAAAATCATGAGGAAATCTTCGGACCACCCCTTGCCGGAATACGCCACCCCGGGTTCTGCCGGCATGGATCTTCGAGCCGACGAGCAGGTCGTGCTCCACAAGGGGGAATACGCCTCCGTGGGCACCGGGTTGTACATGGAAATACCGGAGGGCTACGAAGGACAGGTACGTCCGCGCAGCGGGCTCGCCGCGAAACACGGGGTGACCCTCCTGAACGCACCGGGCACCATCGACTCCGACTACCGGGGAGAGCTCAGGGTTCTGTTGATCAACCACGGTGAACGCCCCTTCACGATCGATCCGGGCGACCGGATCGCGCAGATCGTCTTTGCACCGGTGGAGCGGGCACAGATCCGGGAAAGCCTCCAGCTCTCCCCTTCTTCACGCGATTCGGGAGGCTTCGGAAGCACCGGAATGAAGTAGTGGAGCCCTCCTTCCTTTGCATCGACGCATCGACCACCGCCCCCGGCAAGGCATACGCTCGGGGGCGGTACCATAGGTCCCCGAACGACGCGCTCTCCGATGCAGCGACTCCCGGTCCGTCCAAAAATATTTGCCAATTTCACATTTATGTTACCGAATTGCCCTATTCAAATATCCGAAAATGGGCTATACTACCCACACTGAGTCCCCATTTCTTTTTCTTCTCTTAAATACTTATAAATATTTATCGATATGTCCGTCGTAAGCATCTTTCGAAATAGGCTCTCCCGCTTGGTATGTCCTTTTCATACCAGGTGTTCCCGATAAAAATCGAAGGGAGTGATGCCCGAAACAACCATTCAGGAGCGGCTCGAACTTTTGCCATTTTGTGTTTTAAGAGACACCGTGCTTTCACAGTGATGAGAAGGAGGTCTGGTTATGGCAGAGATCAAAAAAGGCGGAGACCAGTTTTCAAGCCGTTGGGGACTGATGTGCACGATTTTGGGAATGGCCGTCGGGACCGGAAACATCTGGCGATTCCCCCGAGAGGTGGCCAAGAACAACGGAGGCGCTTTCATTTTGATGTGCTTCCTGGCGCTTTTCATCTGGGCCGTTCCCCTGATCTGTGCGGAGTCCGTCTTCGGGAAAAAGACCAGAATGGCGAACGCCGGTGCGTTCAAAACACTACTCGGCGGTAAATGGACCTGGGTCGGCGCGTTCTGCGGAATGGTCTGCATTATGATCGGCGCCTACTACGCGGTCGTTCTCGGCTGGGTCACGAAGTACCTCGTCCTTATCTTCAGCGGCTTCCTCGGAACCGTAAAATCCGGTGGGATCGAGCTCACCACCGCCACATGGAATTCGTTCGCGATGACGCCCCCCGCGTGGGAATCCTGGATGTGGTTCATCGTCGCCGTCGTCATCTCGGCGATCATCATTTCAAGGGGAATACAGGGCGGCATCGAGGCTGCCAACAAGATCATGATCCCCTCCGTTTTCATCCTGCTTGCGATCCTGGTCTTTCGGGTGGCCATGCTCCCCAAAGCCGTCGACGGATTCAAATTCATGTACCACATCCGCTTCGAAGATTTCCTGAGCCCCCGAATATGGCTCGCGGCCTTCACGCAGGCGGCCTGGTCGACCGGCGCCGGCTGGGGCATGTTCCACGTCTACTACGTCTACGCAGCCAAGGATGAAGACATCGAGCTCAACGCCTTTACCGTGACCTTCGGCGACACGGTCGCCGCGATGCTGGCGGGCATGGTCGTCCTGCCGGCGGTCTTCGCGCTCGCGCCGGACCCGAACGCCGTCATGGCTTCCGGTTCGAACGGCCTGACCTTCATAAACCTCACGAACCTCTTCGCGAACACGACCGGGGGCTTTCTGATGGCCATCCTCTTCTTCCTGGCGCTCTTCTCGGCCGCCCTCAGCTCCCTCATCGCCATGGTCGAGCTCGGCTGCCGCAACCTCATGGATATGGGACTGAGCCGCTTGAAGGGGACGTTGATCACATCCCTCTTCTTCATCGTCGTCGGAGGTTTCTCCGCTCTTGACAACAGGGTATTCGAGAACCAGGACATGGTCTGGGGCGTCGCCCTTCTGATCGTCGGCCTCTTCTACTCGCTCGCCGCCATGAGATACGGCGTGGACAAACTCTGGGAAGAGGACATCGCACCCTGCTCCGACATTCGCGTCAAATGGATGTGGTCGGCGATCAAGCTCTTCCCGGCACTCTTCGCATTCGTGTGGGGCTGGTGGGTATGGGACGCCGCAAGCTGGTATCCGGGCGAGTGGTACAAATTCTGGCCCATCACGAAGTACATGTACACCCCCGGCGCCATGGTCGTGGAATGGGGACTTCTCTTCCTGATCCTCTTTGCGCTCAACAATTTCATGACCAAAAACCTCACGTACTCCAACAAACTGGATTGACGCAAGCCGTCCTAAGGAAAGGAGCGAGGGTTTCATGGAAAACGGCAATCTCTGGGTCATCAATATGATCTTCTGCATTTTGATCGGTTTCGGCAGCTTTGGCTACGCTCTCAAGCTGACGATGGACGCCGAAAACAAAAAACGCGGCAAGGAATAGTCGAGTCGGCTTTCTTCAAAAAAACGACCCATCAAGAGCGCGGCGGGAGAGGTTTTTCAACCCGCTGCGCTCTTCGTCTTCTTGACAGGCCTCGTACAATATGCGGCTGTCAAAAGAATGAAAAAATGATAAAATCGATCTCGTTTCGTATTGAATACGAGGAATGCAGCACGGAGAAGCGAGTGAGGAGATGATCGCATGGCCGGTTACGTGGGCCCAAACGGAGAAAAATTTGCGGCGGACGGGAAGACCACGCCGTTTGCACTGTTCAAGGAGTGGAATATCAAAGGGGCCATCGCCGCGACGTTGGACGGACACCCGGTCGATCTGCACGCCGTGCTGGCGGACGGTGGAGCGGTTCGCCCGATCCTGCCGAACTCGCCGGAAGGGCTGGAGATCATCCGCCACTCGGCGTCGCACCTGATGGCACAGGCCATTCTTCGCCTGTATCCCGGTGCGCGCTTCGGCGTAGGGCCTGCCATAAAGGACGGCTTCTACTACGACGTGCTCTTTCCCACCCCGATATCGGACGAGGACCTGCCGGCGATCGAGGCCGAGATGAAGAGAATCGTAAAGGAAAAGCTCCGCATCGAACGCCTGGAGATGAGCAGCCCGGAAGCGCTGGAACGTTTCAAGGACGACCCCTTCAAGACCGAGCTGATCCGGGACATCGGAGCGGAAACCGTCTCCCTGTACCGGCAGGGGGAGTTCTGGGACCTCTGCCGAGGACCGCATCTTTCCGACACCGGACACATCAGACATTTCAAGCTCCTCTCGATCGCCGGAGCTTACTGGCGCGGAGACGAAAAGAACGTGATGCTGACCCGCGTGTACGGGACTGCCTTCCCCGACGCCGATTCGCTCGACGAACACCTCAAACGAATCGAGGAGGCAAAGTTGCGCGACCACAGGAAACTGGGAAGGGAGCTGGACCTCTTCAGCTTTCAGCCCGAGGGGCCGGGGTTCCCGTTCTTCCATCCCAAGGGGATGGTCCTGATGAACACGCTGCTCGCGTTCTGGCGCGGCGAGCACAAGAAACGCGGTTACAGCGAAATCAAAACACCGCTGATTCTGGATCGGGATCTCTGGCTTCGCTCCGGACACTGGGACCACTACCGCGAAAACATGTACTTCACGGAGATCGACGAACGCCCCTTTGCGATAAAACCGATGAACTGCCCCGGGGGCATCCTGATCTACAAGAGCGCGAAACACAGCTACAGGGACCTGCCCATGCGCATGGCCGAACTGGGAACCGTCCACCGGCACGAACGATCGGGCGTGCTGCACGGCCTGATGCGCGTCCGCTGCTTCACCCAGGACGACGCCCACATCTACTGCACGCCGGATCAGATCGGAACCGAGCTCAAGGACATTATGGACCTCAATCGCTACGTCTACGGCGTGTTCGGCTTCAAGTTCAGCGTCGAACTCTCGACCAGGCCGGACGACTTCATGGGCGAGGAATCCCTCTGGGAACTCGCCGAAAACAAGCTGAAGGAGGCGCTAGAGGAGACGGGAACCCCCTACAGGCTCAACCCCGGGGACGGCGCGTTTTACGGCCCCAAGATCGACTATCATCTGGAGGACAGCATCGGACGCACATGGCAGTGCGGGACGATCCAGCTCGACTTTCAGATGCCCGAGAAATTCGACATGGGTTACATCGGAAACGACGGAGCGGAACACCGGCCCGTCATGCTCCACAGGACGGTCCTCGGCAGCATGGAACGCTTCATGGGGATCCTGATCGAACATTACGCCGGAGCGTTCCCCTATTGGCTCGCACCCGTCCAGGTAAAGATCATACAGGTAAAACCGGATTTCGAAGCGTACGCCCAGGAGGTGGAAAAAACCCTGAACGACGCGGGCGTGCGGACCGAGCGCGACACGAGGGATGAAAAGCTCGGCAGGAAAATACGCGACGCTCAGATGGAAAAGATTCCGTACATGCTGGTGATCGGCGCACGGGAAACAGAGGAGAGAAGCGTATCCGTAAGGTCACGTACCCTGGGCGATCTGGGAGGCAGGACTCTCGACGAGTTCAAAAACATGCTGGCCGAAGAACCCAATCCCATCGACTGAGGTCTATAGATGAAGATGACAAAAAAACGGTGGCGGGGAGAAGAACCGCCATCGTTTTCGTGATGTCGCCTTTCAGCTCCGATCTTAAAAAAGCATCAGCGCTTGGAGAACTGTCTCTTGCCGCGAGCACCCTTCTGGCCAAACTTTTTGCGCTCGACCATACGGGAGTCCCTGCAGAGCATCCCCGCTTTTTTCAAAACGGGACGCGCATCGGGATTGAGCTTTAAAATGGCGCGGGCGATCCCCATACGGATCGCGCCGGACTGGCCGGTGAGCCCACCCCCATGGGCGTTGATCATGATATCGACCTTGCCCTCGACGCCTGCAACCCTGAGCGGCTCGATCGCCTGCGTCTTCCAGATATAGCGCGGAAAATAATCGTCGATCTCCCGGTTGTTCACCGTCAGCTTTCCGCTTCCAGCCCGGAGCAAAACCCTCGCCACCGCATTCTTGCGCCGTCCGGTACCCCAATAGTTGACCACGGAATCCTGCATCGCCTTTCCTCCCTACCAGTTGAAACTGTCGACGGCCTCGGGACGCTGAGGAGCGTGTGGATGGCTTCCTCCGGCGTAGACCTTGAGTTTTTTGTACATGGCACGTCCCAGTTTTGTCTTGGGCAGCATGCCCCAAACGACCTTTTCGATGAGACGCTCCGGATGCTTTCTCAAAACCTCGTTGTAGGTGGCGCTCTTCAAGCCGCCCGGATAGCCGCTGTAGCGGTAGATCTTGGATTGCTCCCTCTTCTTGCCGGTCAGCTCGACCTTTTCGGCGTTGATCACCACGACGAAGTCTCCCGTGTCGACATGGGGCGTGTAAGTCGGCCTGTGCTTTCCCGTAAGGATGCGGGCGACCTGCACCGCCAAGCGGCCAAGGTGTTTATCGGTGGCGTCGATCAGGTACCACTTACGCTCAACCTCTTCGCGCTTCGCCACATACGTGCGCGTTCCGATCATAAAACTTCCTCCTCTTCTATAAAAACACCGCTGTCAACGAACAGCGCCCATGATCACTTTGGACAAACCCAAAAAGTATAATGCAAAGAATCGTCGGCGTCAAGGCACGGAGAAGAAGTCAACGGAGCTTCACCAGAATCAGGGAGAGGAGCATGAAGACTCCCGTCATGACGACGGTAACCTTCGTCAGCGAGTTCATCCGCTGCCATGAACCGCTCGACATATCCATCTGCGTACCGCCTCCGCCGAAGCTGCCCGTAAAGCCGCCGCTTTTTCGATGCTGAAGAAGGATCACGCCCATCAGGGCGATGCATAACGCCAGGAATAAAATGGAGAGAAAAATTTTCATCCGATTTACACCCCCTCGAAAAAATTTCTTTTATTTTCGGTCCGTTTCATTGATCGAATCATACACAGACAGATATTTTAACACAGAAGGAACGATTTGTGCCACTCCCTGCATCGCGATCGCTCTGTGCGAGATCTTCGCCTTGATGGACGCCCCGAGTTCGGCAAAACTCCGATCGTAACCGTCGGGTACGAAGACGGGGTCATAGCCGAATCCCTCCGAACCGGACGGCGCCGAAGCGATCTTTCCCCAGCAACAGCCGGTCACGGAAAAATAATCTCGAAAATCCCGTTCACGTCGGGAGCCGAAGACGACCACGAGGCACGCGACGAACCTCGCCCTTCTGTCGGTCGCTCCCTCCAGGCTTCGCAGGAGCCACCGAATTCTATCCGAATCGCTCCCCGGAGCCGACCGCGCGGAGTAAACGCCCGGACCCCAGGCGAGACTCTTCACCTCGAGGCCGCTGTCGTCGGCGATCGCAGGGAGCCCCGAGGCGTCCGCCCAGGCTCTTGCCTTTATCAGGGCGTTCTCCTCATAAGTGTCCCCCGTCTCCGCCACCCCGTCCGGCATTCGAGGCAGATCGCCTCCACACAAAAGCTGCACGCCCGCTTCGGCGAACGCCGGCTCCTTTCCGAAAAAATCGGAGAACTCCTCGTGTTTATGGCGATTGGTGCTCGCCAGTACGATCTTCATCCCAGACGCTCGCCTGCGGCAAGGGCGTCGAAAAGTGCCTTTTCGGATCGAGTCAGCTCCAGCACATCCCGTTGCACCCTATAGAGCCTCGCCAACCCCTCGTCCGCGAGCGAAACGATCTCGCTCAGCTCCTCCGTCGAGAAGAAACCGCCCTCTCCCGTCCCCTGAAACTCGACAAACTTGCCGGATGACGTCTTGACGACGTTGCAATCGACATCAGCGGACGAATCCTCCTCGTAACAGAGATCCAGAATGATCTTCCCGTTCCTCTTTCCTGCGCTCACCGCGGCGACCTGGGCCAGGAGAGGAAGTTCGTCGGTCTCTTTCCAGATCCTTCGCAACGCATCCACCAGGCAGACAAAAGCACCGGTGATCGAGGCGCTCCTCGTTCCTCCGTCGGCCTGAACGACATCGCAATCGATCCAGATCGTTCGCTCGCCCATCGCGGCGAGGTCGACCGCAGCTCTCATAGAACGGCCGATCAACCTCTGTATTTCGCTGCTGCGCCCATCCAGATGGCCTCGTCGTATATCCCGCTGTTTGCGTTCCCGTGTCGATCTCGGCAGCATGGCATACTCGGCGCTCACCCAACCCCGGCCGCTCCCTCTGAGAAACGAAGGGACTTTTTCCTCCAACGAGGCCGTGCAATACACCACGTTGTCACCCCATCGCACGATCGCAGACCCCTCGGCGTAGCGGTTGAAACCTCGTTCCAGGGAGATCTGTCGAAGCTCGCCGGGCGCTCTGCGATCCGGTCTTGCAGCCGGATCGATCAACTCGATTTGCTCCGCAGGCTCCATGGCATGGATAGATCGACCGGCTTTTTATCCTTGATCTCCCTGCCCCCGATGTAGAATTTGACCTTGTTGATCGGAGAGAAGTTGTCCGTCATGGTCTTGACGAGCCCCGTGAGCAGGAAGCGCGTTTTTTCCGCCCCCATCGCCTTGAGAGATTCGAGAAAACTCTGATTCATGTTCAGGTAGAGCCACTCCCCGCTCTGAAAGAGATTCAGATTCACGGCGGCGGGATCGAGGAGTTTTCCCTCCTTCACCGCGTCCAGATAAGCGGACAGAACCTCTTGAATGGTATCCTCGCGGATTCCGCCTCGGCATTGAATCTGCCTTGTCTCGAACTCCGTATCCATCGGGACCGAGATGACACAGGACACCGTGGAGGAGACGGCATCCTGCGAAACCGTCTCCTCCACGAGCCTTTGTGCATCCTGTCCGGACACGACGAGGTTGTCGGGATGTCTGGAGGTTCCTCCCCTGTCCATCCACTTGAAAACCAGCGACGTCGCACCATACCCCACCGCAAAAAAGATCGCGATAAGAGAGAGCCAGGCGAGAAATCGCAAAGGCAGCGGGGCCTTTTTTCTGGGGGGAGGTTCTCTCCTCCACTCGCCGCGATCGAACATCTCCCGCTTTTCCCTCGGCGACGGTTCGTCGTATTTGCTCCATTTCCTGTCTTCCGGGGATCTCATCTTGTCTTACGCTCCTCCTTGGGGTGTTTTTTCAAGTAGTTCAAAATTCCGGCTGCGATCGAGTCCATCATCTTCGTCCGGTATCCCCGATCATTCAGCAGTCTTGCCTCTCTCGCGTCGGTCACATATCCCATTTCAATCAGAAGAGCCGGCATCGCCGCACCACGCAGAACGAAGAACGGTGCCTGCCGAACCTTGCGAATCGAAAAACCGCCGCCCTTGATCTTGCCGTAAATGTCCTCGGCGAGCAACGTACTCTCGTTGATCTTTTCATTCTGCTGCATATCCCCCAGGATCTTCAACAGAAGCCGCGTCTTTTTGTCCGCGGTGGCGGTCACCTCCGCGGCGCTGTGCGCCTCGCCGCTGAGCTCCCTGTTTTCGGAGATGGCGAGGTTCAGCGCATCCTTGTCGGTCGGCGCCGCCATGAGGTACAACTCCGTTCCGGATGCTCGCCTGCCCCTGGGTATGGCATTGCAGTGCAGGCTTATAAATATGTCGGCGTTTACACTGTTCGCGATCTGGGTCCGTTCTCCGAGTTTGAGATACCTGTCGTCCGTCCGCGTCGCCCGGACGTTCAGCCCCAGATTCTTCAGACTGGATATGAGTTCGAGAGCGGCTTTGAGCGTGACGTCCTTTTCTCGAAGACCATTTCCCGACGCGCCCGGATCGTGGCCTCCATGTCCCGCATCCACGACGACGAGATATCCGCCTCCCGCGAAGGACGCACTCGGTGGTTCCTCGGAAGAGGAGCTCGAGGAACCGGCAGGTTCTACGGAAGGCAGCGGCGGCGTCTGTATCGATCGAGGATCTCCTTCGTCCTTCCCGTAAAAATCGACGACATAACGAGGAGGATCGGTCAGCCAGAAGGTCTTGATCTTTTTGGCGTTATGCCGAAACGAAAGGAGCACCCCGTCCCCGAGGCGTTTGACATCGACCGCAAGAGGCGGCCAGGGGCTCGTGCTTTCGGAGAGAGACGAAGAGGCCTTCGGAAATTTCAACTCGAACAGGTCCTCCCGTTCGTTCCGAACGACATCGGTTTGCGAGGAAAGATCGATCACCGCCCTGTAGACCTCCGCCTGTTCTCCCCATCGAATTCGAGAGATCTTCACGCCACCCTCGGAAGGAATCCCGGATGAGGGCTCTTCGCTCCGGGTGGCGATCGACGGCGCAGACGGGATGGGCGAAGACGCCGGGATCTCCGTACCTCCGCCCCCTTCCCATCTCAAATTCGAGGGCAGAGAAACGCTCGCCAGAAATCGGCTCATGACGTGCAGGGTGGCATTCGCATCCCCCCAAAAATGACCGCCCTCCGGAAAGACCGGCGTCGGCATCGCGTAAACGGAGCCGCTCGCACGGGCGATGTTCGATCCGCTCCAGAACTCCAGTTTTTTGCCCGAGAAAACGGCGACCACGCCGCCGGAAACCGCGCTCGGCGCAAGCCCGAGGCTCGAAAGCATTTCATCCAACGCGACGTACCTGCGCCCCTCGCTCTCCTTCACCGAGACGGCGCCCTTCCGAACATCTCCCTGCATCAGGTCGAGCGTCGAGACGGCGTAAGCCTCCCCAACGAAAGCGGACACCAGGCAGAAGAGAAGAATCAGAACCCCAAAACCTCTAACAACCCGCAACGACAACATCCTCCACAAGCAAGGTCGGCGTTCTCACATCGCCGAAAGACTCCTGATCGCTGCCGACCGCAACGATTCTTCGAAGAAAATCCAACAGATTCCCGGCGATCGTCACCCCCGCCACCGGCGCCCCCGGGATTCCTCCTTCCACACGAAGGCCCTTCGCGCCCAGGGAAAAATCTCCGCTGACGGGATCCATCGTATGAAGCCCCATCAGCTCGATGATGAGAATCCCATCGGAAACGCTCTTCGTCAGGGCTTCTCTCGTCTGCGAACCGGGTACAACGACGAGGTTCGAGGCTCCCACGTCCGGAAGGCTCGAAAAACCCCTCGAGGCGTTTCCGGTGGAGACGGTGCCGTCCTTCGCCGCGTACTGCATATTATACAGGTAATTCTTCGCGACGCCTCTTTCGATCAACAAGGTTTTCCCCGTGGGATGTCCTTCGCCATCGAAAAGAGAGGAAGCGGCTCCTCTCGGGATGCACGCATCGTCAACCAGTGTAAGACACGACCCGGCGATCGCTTCTCCCAGCTTTCCCTCCATCATGGAACGTCCTCTGTGCACCTCGGACGAACAGAACAACGACCCGATCTCCTCGACGAGAGGGGCGGCTGTGTCCGGCGGCAGAATCAGGCTGTACTTGCCCGTGGGAAGAGGTTTCCCCCCGAGGATACGCGCCGTTCTGTCGACGGCGTTTTGTGCGTACGCCTGCCAGTCGAGATCCTCCAAATGGCGCTCCGCTTTTCCGTAGCCCCCCATCTCGAACGAAACACCATCTCGCATGACGACCGAAACGCCACAGGAGGCCAGGGTGGAGAGCTTCCAACCGCAAAGACCGGCCGTCGACGCATAGTGTGATTCGTAGACTCCGTCCCCCCAGGAGGCGGATCGTACCGACTCGATCTTGTCACTCCGGCTTTTCGCGAATCCGGTCATCTCCCGGCAACAAGACATCCGCATCTCGTGGGTGATGTCGTTTGCGATCCGTTCGTCGTACAGCGCAAGCGACGTATCGTCATTCGCGAGCGATCCTTCGTAAAGAGAGATCCCCTCCTCCGGCTCGGCTTTCCGCGAGTTTTCGTAACTCCAGTCGATCAGGCTTTCGATCACGTCCCGCTCGAGACTGCCGGCACTCGCCACTCCCTGGCGACCATCTTCGTGGAGTATCCGGATCCCCACCCCGAGCGACACGCCGAACGAATTCTCCTCCGGCTCTCCGTCTCGAAGGCTCAGATCGTGCGATTCGCCGTAGGCGTATATCACATCGGCGCCACGAACACCGTCCAGCGTCCGTGCGCGATCTAACATCCAGGAGGTGATCGCCTCGATCTCGGCCCTTGTTCGACGAACGGAGGTCACCGGTTCAAGACCTCCTTCAGGATGGAAGCGGCCCTTTCGACGGCGCTTTCGTCCAACCCGAGATGCGTGACCATCCTCATCCGGCCCCCTCCCGCACTGCCGATCAGGAGGCCCCTTTCCCTGCAACGCTCCTGCAACGTCACCACGTCGCAGGGAGCGCCTCCCAGGCCGAAATAGACCATATTCGTCCGCGCGGGCGTCGGCTCCACAAAGAGACCGATCTCGGCGAGGAGTTCGGCCAGCCGGGCGGCGTTGCGATGGTCGTCACCAAGGCGCGCTCTCATGTCGCGCAGCGCGATGATTCCGGCTGCAGCCGCGATTCCTGCCTGACGTTGCCCACCGCCAAGCGCCTTGCGAACCTTCTTCGCGCGTTCGATGAACTCTTTTCTTCCGCATAGAACGGAGCCCATCGGCGCGGCAAGCCCCTTCGAAAGGCAGATCTGCACCGAATCGACCTCCGCCGTGTACTCCCGAACATCCACACCGAAATGGGCGCATGCGTTGAATATCCTCGCTCCATCCAGGTGAATCGAGAGCCCCAGTTCTCTCGCCGTTCGACAGGTCCGTGAAAAACGATCCATTCCGATCGCCACACCCCCTGCGCTGTTGTGCGTATTCTCCAGGGCAAGCAACGTGGTGTGCGCGAAGTGCACGTTGTCCGAAACCCGATAGGAGGCCTTTATGGATTCGGGCGCGGGGATCCCCTCCGAATCGTCGACGGGGTACGGCATGACGCCGGCGACGGAGGCGATATTGCCGGTCTCGTTCAGCCAGGTATGGGCACCCGAGCCCATCAGGACGCCCTCTCCTCTCGCGCAGTGAGTCATGATGGACACGAGATTCCCCATCGTCCCGGAGCACACATACAAAGCCGCCTCCTTGCCGACGAGTCCGGCGGCGTACTCCTGAAGCTCGTTCACCGTGGGATCTTCACCGTAAACATCGTCCCCCACGAAGGCCCTCGACATGGCCTCCCGCATCTCCTCCGTCGGAAGCGTCACCGTATCGCTTCTGAAGTCCAGAATATCCGTCATCTCAGAGACCGCCACCTTTCTGTCGAATCCACAATCGTTCCCGAACCGGTCGACATCAGAGTGCGACACCCAGACGCGCCCAGGGAAGAAAATCCTCCCCGACCTGAATTCCCAACGCCGCATCGGGCCGACTCGCTCCGTGAAAGTCCGAGCCGGCCGTCGGAGAGAGCGACAGCTCGGAGGCGAGCTCGAGAAACCCGAGGGAGTCCTCGGCCGAACAGTGAGAGGAGAGGCACTCCAACCCCCAGAGACCGTGCGATTTGAGCTCCGACAGGAGACGTTTCAGGTCTTCCCGTGAAAGTCCGGTCAAAGAAGGGTGCGCAAACACCGGAAGACCGTCCGCTTCCCTGATGAGCCTCACGCACTCCACCGGAGAGTAGCCGGAGCGCGGCACATAGGCAGGCGCTCCCTTCCCGAGAAATTTCGAAAAGGCACTCGCCGTGTCGGAGACAATCCCCTTACGCACGAGGGCCAAAGCAAAATGGGGACGTGCAATCACTCGTCCCCGCGCCTCCTTCTCGACATCGGACATCTCGACGTCAAGCCCCAAGGCCTTGAATCTCTCCATAATCAGTCTGTTTCTGTCGTTTCGGTGTACCATGACGCGCTTCAGGGCGCGCCGACC
>DAIPHL010000039.1:0-15148 GCA_036771375.1 Synergistaceae bacterium
GGTCGGCGCCAAGTAAAAGACAACCTGGACGTAATGAACAGGGACTCTCATATCCCTGTGGAGGTTATGAGAGTCGACGGGGGGATGGTCGCCAATCATTTCCTCATGCAGTTCCAGGCCGATATTCTGGGTATCCCTGTGGATGTTCCGATGATCACCGAAACGACCGCTCTGGGCGCCGCATACCTCGCGGCGTTGGGTATCGGGGATTTCAAGGACCTCAAGGAACTTGCGGGAAACTGGCGGCTCGAACGTCGATTCGAACCGAAAATGAGCGCAGATGAAAGGGAAAACCTGCTTCGCCAGTGGCACAGAGCGGTGGAACGGAGCAAAGCCTGGGAGGAAAATTGATCCTCCGTTGTTTTAAGGACGGCTTTCGAAAGGAAGGGATGATCTCTCTGTCATTCGACATCCCAAGCACCCTATACTTCCTGCGGGAGCAGTCCTGTTCATGCGAAACCTTTATTCGCCCGTCATTTCGGCGCATGTGCTACGGTGAGGAAACCAGACGACACGCCGGGGATAATCGGGACCATCATATCCAATTGTCGAAGGTCTCTCCGGGTTTTGAAAAATACACCCACCGACAGGGTAACGGGATGTAAGAGGAGGAAGTCGCGATGCATGAAACGGATGTCCTGGTCATCGGAGCAGGTGCGGTTGGCTGTGCCATTGCGCTCGAACTGACCAAATACAGATTGCGCGTCCTGGTTGTGGATAAAAACGAGGACGTGGGAGGGGACGCATCCAAATCAAACAGCGCCATCGTTCATACCGGCTACGACGCTTCTCCGGGAAGCCTCGAATCGCGCTTGGTGGTCGCCGCCAATCCGATGTACGACAAACTGACGTCCGATATGGACGTCCGATTCGCACGGATCGGAGGCATACTCCCGGCGTTTACGGACGAACAATTCGATCTGTTGCCTCAACTCAAGGAAAAGGCGTTCAAAAATCATGTATATGATGTCGAATATCTTACGGGAAAAGAGCTTTTAGAGATGGAGCCCAACCTTCATCCCGATGTAAAAGCGGGGCTTTACATTCCACGAGAAAGCATCATCGATCCCTTTCAGCTGGTGATCGCCTACGCGGAGACGGCACAGCAAAACGGTGCCAGCTTTCTTCTGAACACGGAAGTAACGGGGATTGACATGGAGGAAGGCAGGGTCGTCGGCGCACGGACCTCCGGCGGAGATATCAAGGCAAACTACATCGTAAACGCAGCCGGACTGCACTGCGACGATATCGCCGGAATGGTCGGAAAAAACGATTATTACGTCAACCCCCGCAAAGGACAGTTTTACATTCTGGATAAAAACACTTCCTGCAAGGTCAGGCACATCGTATTACCGATACCGACAAAACTGACGAAAGGGAAATTGATGTGCCCGACCATACACGGAAACATGCTTGTTGGTCCCACTGCGGAGGACCTCGTGGACAAGGAGGACAAGTCGACCGATGCCAAGGGACTCGAAAGCATCGAAAGGGACGTTCGAAGACTCGTGCCGAACGTCAATTTCGGAGACACCATCACTCAGTACTGCGGACTTCGCCCCAATCGCAATCCAGAGGGCCTGCACGTCGACACGTACGACGACGTACGGAATTACGTCAACATCTCCGGCGTTCGCTCAACCGGACTCACCGCATCGGCGGCCCTCGGTAAATACATCGCCCATACCCTGATCGAAATAGGCGCCCCGGCAGATTTCAACCCCAATTTCAATCCGATCCGCAAGGATATCCCTCGATTCCATGAACTGTCGAGAGAGGCACAGGACCTTCTCATCAAAAAAGATCCCAGGTTCGGTAAGGTCATCTGCCGTTGCGAAACAGTGACCGAGGGCGAAATCGTAGAGGCACTTCATCGCCCCATTCCGGCGAGATCCATGGATGCCGTCAAACGACGATTGAGGCCGGGAGCCGGACGTTGTCAAGGCGGCTTCTGCGGTCCGAGGGTTCTCGATATTCTGGCGAGGGAACACGGAATACCGGCGGAAGAGGTCGACAAGAACCAAAAGGGTTCTTACATGATTATCGGTCATACCCGTTAGCCAGGGGGGTAAAATGATGCATTCAATAAAATGCGACGTGGCAATTATTGGCGCTGGGCCGGCGGGGTTGGCTGCCGCCATCGCCGCCAGAAAAGAAGGGGCAAAAAGGGTACTCGTCGTTGAGCGCGACAATAAACTGGGTGGGATCCTTCAACAATGCATTCATCCAGGGTTCGGCCTCACCTATTTTCACGAGGAGCTGACGGGCCCCGAATATGCGGGTCGTTTTATCGATGAGATGCGGGAGCACGACGTCGACACCTTGCTCAACTCCATGGTACTCGAAATCTCTCCGGACGGAGGGATGATCTGTGCGAACCCCCGGTATGGGATGACGGAGGTAAGAGCAAAAAGCGTCGTGCTCGCCATGGGATGCAGAGAACGGACAAGAGGACAGATTCAGATCCCCGGTACTCGTCCGGCTGGCGTGTATACCGCAGGTGCAGCGCAACGGCTGATCAACCGCCAAAATGAAATGGTAGGGAAAGAGGTGGTCATACTCGGATCCGGGGATATCGGAATGATCATGGCAAGAAGGCTGACGCTTGAGGGGGCGAAGGTCGTCGCTGTGGTCGAGATCATGGATTTCATCGCGGGATTGACCCGCAACAAAGTTCAGTGCCTGAATGATTTCGACATACCCCTTTTACTATCCCACACGGTGACGGAGATCGTCGGGAACAAACGAGTGGAAGGCGTTTACGTTGCACGGGTCGACAGCAAGAAAAAACCGATCGAGGAGACCAGGCAGTTTTTCAAGTGCGACACGTTGCTTTTATCCGTTGGACTGATTCCCGAAAACGAACTCTCCGCAGCGGTTCATGTTGAGATGAGCCATATCACCAACGGGCCAATCGTGAATCAGTACATGCAGACATCGACCCCCGCAATTTTTGCAAGCGGGAACGTCGTGCACGTGAACGACCTGGCGGACAATGTTTCCAGGGAGAGCGAAACGGCCGGAAGAGCGGCGGCCCTCTTCGCGACGGGCAGGCTGCCGGCATCGAGGGGAAAGATCCTCTGCAAGCCGGGCAGAAACGTCAGATACATATGTCCTCACCACATAGATCTTTCGGGAGATGATCAAGAGGTAAAACTATACTTCAGGGTTATTGAACCAGCATCGAACGTCGTCATAAGAACGAGCTCGGGCGATAAAATTTTGTCTACGCACAGAGCGCTCAAAGTCAATCCCGGAGAGATGGAGTGTGTAACAGTGAGGACGACGGAATCCTTGACGAACGAGATTGCGATAGACGCACTGAAGGAGTGACGGCAATGCTCCAAAAGGAAATCACATGCATCGTCTGTCCGATGGGATGTAGCGTGGTTGTGACGGGTGAAAGGGACGACATTCGATCGATATCCGGAAATCAATGTAAGCGTGGGGAAGAATACGCAAAAAATGAATTCTCCCATCCCGTTCGAATCCTGACATCGACCGCCAGGATCGAGGGAAGCGAAGAACCACTGGTACCGCTTCGCTCCAGTAAGCCGATCCCTAGGGAACTTTTATCGACGTGTATCGAAGAGATAAAAAAACTGAACCTGCAAGCCCCCGTAAAAAGAGACGACGTCCTCATTCGAAATATCCTGGGGACAGGCGCGGACATCGTGGTGACCCGCGACGCCGAAAAAACCGTAGAAGGCTGAAACATCACCGCTCGACATCCGCGACGTCGCCGATTCACACGGAAGAGCGGGGCACCTGCCCCCGCTCTTCCACTGTCCACTCGTCTATCCGCATTCGGGGTAGGTCAGGGCGTTCTCCTCTTTCCGCAGGACCCGCAATACCCCCATGGCGAGCGATGTCAGCTCCTCCTCGCCCGGCATGATCCGGACGGGCGCGATGAACGAAACGCGCTCCTCTATGAGTGCGACGAAGCGTTCGGAGTAGGCCATTCCGCCGGTCAGAATGATATTGTCGACCTTGCCGCAACAAACCGCAGCCATGGAGCCGATGTCCTTAGCGATCTGATACGCCATCGCCTCGATTGCCACCCGTGCCTCCTCGTCGCCACCGTCCGCCATCTCCCAGGCACGTCGCAGATCTTTGGTTCCGATATAGGCGAAGAGGCCCCCCTCTTGGCCGATCTTTTTCGTCATCTCGCGCCTGTCGTACTTCCCCGAGTAACAGAGCTCCATGAATTCCCGCACCGGCAGGGAGCCGGCACGATCGACCGAAAAAGTCCCCTCGTTCAAAGGATCGTTGACGTCGATGGACTTCCCTCCGATGTGTGCCGCGACGCTCGTGCCGGTTCCGAGATGCGCGACGATGAGGCGCATATCCGCGTAGGAACGCCCCTGAGAAGACGCAAAACGCCTTGCAACCGCCTTGTGATTGAGTGCGTGGTAGCGGCTTGGACGTTGTATCTCGGGCAGGCCGGAGATGCGGGCGACCGGGTCGAATTCGTCCGTCGACACCGGATCGACGATATAGGCCTTACAGCCTGCGAGCAGAGCAAAATCATAGGCCAGAAGCGCTCCGAGATTCGAGGCGTGCTCCCCATGGCGGGATTCGCGAAGCGTCGCAAGCATATTTGGACAGACTTCGTAAGTGCCGCCCGGCATCGGGACAAGAAGCCCACCTCGGCCGGCGATCGCATCGAAAGAAGTCGGTTCGACATCGGCCCGTTTCAAAACGTCGAGTATCAGCTTCTTTCTGTAGGGCTCCTGTTCGGGAAGTCCGCAAAAAGAGGCGAGTTCTGCGGAGTCATGTTCTATCAACTCCTGTAGAAACGCTCTTTCGTCTTTGAACACGGCTATTTTCGTCGAGGTTGCGCCCGGATTGATCACCAACATGCGGAAAGCCATACAGATCCCCTCCTAATGAGAAAACGGGCGGATTTAAACAGACCGAATCACTTGATCGGGATATACAAAAAGATCAGGAGCCCAATTATATCGCAAAAATCTGAACTTCCCCCAACGATTGGATGCACGTTCACTAAAACCGATCACGTGCACGGAACAAAAATCGAGAGGGAAACGGAAGAGATCGCCGAGCGGAATATCGAAGAGGTAAGATACGATACTCCAGAAAACGCCCCCGTGAGCGACGAGCAAAAGGTTTTTTTCCTCCGCGCTGCCTTCGAGTATCCGTGAAAAGGCGGCAAGAACACGCGATTGAAGCTCCTGAAAGGTTTCGCCTCCGGGAGGAGCGACGTTGATCAGATCCTCTCCCCTGCGAAGAAACAGAGCGGGAAATTCCTCCGCGACCCGCTCTTTGGGAAGCCCATCCCACTCGCCCATGTCGATTTCGCGAAGGCCCGAATCCAGCTCCACCCCTACAGGGGAACACTGATGCGAGGCCACGATCTCGGCGGTCCGAACGGCGCGAACGAGATCGCTTGCGACGATTCGATCCATCCGTATCGGCGCCATGGCAGCACCCATCCTCTCCGCCTGGACGACACCCGAATCCGAAAGAGGATAATCCGTTTGTCCGTACAGATAGGACCGACCGTCCGGAAATTCGGGCTCACCATGCCGCAACATGAATATGCGCAACTCGTCGCATCGTTTGCTCATCCGTGTCCTCTCTCCTTACCTGAAGACATTCCATTTTCTATATGATACACGGTCGACGCACAAAAAATCGATTGCTTCACATCTGTTCACGACACTCCTCTTTTTCACAAATAATTTGACAAATAAATCCTTCGGATGGATAATGGACCTACACTAAAAGCTCAATTATAAACAATAATTCACGCAACACCGTGTGAGATACACTCAAACGTTGGCTTTGCACATGAAAGGGGATTCATGTTGCTTGGCGGTGATTTCTTGAGCACCAATTTCGAGAGGAGGGTGTTGGTATGGAGTATTTCATTGCAGGCTCGGTAAAAGAGGCCGTGAGCAAACTCCGGGACGCCGGAGGAGAAGGTATGGTCATCGCGGGTGGAACCGATCTGATGATCGACCTCGAGGAGGGGAAGAAAAAAGCGAGGACTCTGGTCGACGTCACGAGGATCCCCGAGATGCGAGTCATCGAAAAAGAGGGGGATACCCTGGTGATCGGTGCAGCGGTCCCGCTCGCGGAGATCTCGTCTTCTCCCCTGGTACGCGAGCTCTTTCCGTCTCTCGCCCGAGGAGCCGGCGTTGTCGGCTCTCTGCAGATCAGAAATGTCGCTACATTGGTGGGCAACATCGTAACGGCACAGCCGGCAGCGGACGCGGCGATGGCCGTCGCGCCACTCGCCCCACTCATTGAAATCCATGGCCCGAAAGGAATACGTCAAGCAACGATGGACGAGATGTATGCCGGCTTCGGACGCAGCACGCTGGACAGCACCTCCGAAGTCGTCACATCGGTTCGTATACCGTGCCCGAAGAAAGGTGAGGCCGCTTCCTTTGTCCGTCTGGAGCTCCGTAAATCGCTCTCCTTGCCGATGTTGAACGCGGCGGCGATGGCGCACGTCTTCGAAGGGACGCTGAAATGGACCAGAATCACCATGGGACCGGTCGGTGTCGGACCCAAGAGGGCCCGGCAGGCCGAGGAATGGTTTTCGAACAAGCCCTTCACCATAGAGAACATTCGTACCGCCTCCGGCATGGTCTTAATGGACGCAAAGCCGCGCAGCAATCCTCTGCGGGGCAGCCAGGAATATCGTGAACAGACGCTGCCCGTTATCGTGCGTCGTGCATTCGAAGACATCGCCGGACAGCTCGGCATCGCAATCTGAGGAAAAGGGGATCGATGAAATGAGCGAACTGTTGAAGACAACGATAAACGGCAAGTATATGGAACTCGAGGTAAACCCCGACATGCGACTCGTCGATTTGCTGCGAGACAAACTGGAACTCACCGGGACGAAGATCGGATGCGGTAAAGGAGAGTGCGGTGCCTGCACGGTCGTCATGAACGGCAAGGCCGTGAACTCCTGTCTCATCCCGGTGATGAGAGCCATGAACGCGACGATCGAGACAATCGAGGGGCTGGCGACCGACGGGAAACTTCACCCCATTCAACAGGCGTTCGTGGAACACGGAGCCATTCAATGCGGATTCTGCACGCCCGGAATGATCATGTCGACAAAAGCCCTGCTGGACAAGCACCCCAGACCGAACAAGGAAGAGGTACGGGAAGCCCTCGGCGGGAATATATGCCGCTGCACCGGCTACGTCAAAATAGAAGAGGCGGTTCTGGCGGCAGCCGGAGAACTTCAGAAAGGAGAACGGCTATGACGCACTCCGTAGGAAAAAACATTCCCAGACAGGACAGCTGGGACAAGGCAACCGGAACGGGAAAGTTCACTCACGACATCACGTGGCCCAACATGCTCCATGCAAAGGTTCTTCGAAGCCCCCACCCACACGCATGGATCACCTCCATAGACACCTCGGAAGCGGAAGCTCTTCCCGGTGTAGTGGTGGTCGCCACTTGCAAAAACACGACGCGAAAGCTCTTCAACACGTCCGCGACAATGGTGACGACGCTCCGGCCGGAGGAGCCGATTTTGGACCAACAGATATTCCCGGACATCGTCCGTTATGTCGGGGACGAAGTGGCGGCGGTGGCCGCCGATACGGAGGAGATCGCCGCCGAAGCGCTCAAACGGATCAAGGTCGAGTACGATCTTCTGCCCGCTGTCTTCGACCCGATCGAGGCCCGCAAGGACGATGCACCGCTCATTCATGGGGAGAGTGAATACAGAAACGTCTGCGGCAAGCCGACGACGTTTTCGATCGGGGATTTCGAACAGGGCTGGAAGGAGGGAGAGGTCTTCGTCGAGTGCTCGGTCACCCTGCCCCGAGTAAAACAGGCGCAGCTGGAGACGAACGCGGCGCTCGCCGATTACAAACCCAACGGGGAACTGGTGGTCTGCAGCACGACGCAGACTCCGCATCCGACCAAGATGATCCTGGCGCACCTCTTCGAATTGCCCGAGAGCAAGGTCCGGGTGTTCAATCCTCCCTATGTCGGAGGCGGATTCGGAGTCAGGATCGGAATCAGCGGCAAGGCCGAAGCGATCGCGGCCGTGCTCTCGAAAATGGCGCACAGGCCGGTCAAGTACGTCTACACTCGAGAAGAGGACTTTCTCTGCAGCGATAGCAGACACAGCGGTTACGTACAAGCGCGCATGGCCGCACGGCGCGACGGAACGCTGACGGCGCTGGAGACGATCGCGAACCTCAACACCGGTGCCTACGCGACATTCGGTGTGGAGGTGCTCGGGGTCCTGGGAGCCTGCGGAACCGCCGGAACCTACCGCATACCCAATCTGCGTTACGAAGGATACCCGGTTTATACGAACCAGATGACGGCCGGGGCATTTCGCGGATTCGGAACACCGCAGGGCACCATCGTCATCGAGACGCTGATGGATGAAATCGCCGCCAAAATCGGTATGGACCCGGTGGAGTTGCGCAAAATGAACACCACGCGGCCGGGGGACAAATGGTTTTTCCCGTTCCCTGTCGGCTCCACGGGCCTGAACGACTGCATAGACGCTGTCACCGAGAAAATCGGCTGGAAGGAGAAGCGAGGGAAAAAACAGGGGGGAACGATCCGAAGAGGCGTAGGCGTCGCGGCGGGGACACACGTCAGCAACGCTTGGCCATTCTGTGTGGACTACAACGCGATATACCTGCGCATCGAGGGAGACGGTTCCCTCCATGTGGCGAGCGGAATACCGGAGATCGGGCCCGGCTCCACGACGGCGCTGCTGCAGATGGTCTCGGACATCATGAGCATTCCCTTCGAGCGGTGCCATATGCACTTCGGCGATACGGCCGCCTCTCCTTTCGACGTAGGGAGCCATGCGACCCGGACACTTTATACGGTCGGGATGGTGATGATCGACGCCGGGAAACGGCTGAAGGAACAAATCCTGACCTGGGCGGCCGAATACATGGGAACGGAACGCGAGAACCTGGACCTGATAGACGGCGTCGTCGAGGTCGTAAAAGGAAAGGGGAAGTCGCTTCCGCTCTCCTCCATCGCGTACGAGGCCCACTTAAGCGGCAAGCAGTTCCTCGCGTCCGGCTGCACGGTGCCGCCCAATTCGCCGCCATGGCACGCACAGGCAGCCGAAGTTGAGGTAGATATGGAAACGGGCATGATCAAAGTGCTGAAAATCGCCGCGGCGCAGGACGTCGGCAGAGCGATCAATCCGGTTCTCGCCGAGGGACAGCTCGAGGGCGGCGTCCTGCAGGGCGTGGGATATGCCGTGCGCGAGGAGATGACATACGAGGATGGAAAGGGCTTTTACAACAGCGGGTTCCACAAGTACATGCTGCCGACCGCCGATGACCGTCCCGAGATTGAATCCATCCTCATCGAGAGCTCGGACCCGGCGGGCCCGTTCCAAGCCAAAGGGATCGGTGAATGCGGCGTCATTCCGACCGCAGCAGCCATTCTCTCGGCCGTGGAAGACGCGATCGGCATACGGTTTTATGAAATACCGCTTACCCCGGGGCGCGTCCTCGCAAAGATCAAAGAGCACTACGGAGACATCGAAAAGATCGCCGGAGAAAAGATCGTAGGCGCGAGGATTTGAATGAAACGCGAATCGGGGCAGGCGAGGTCAGACAGGCGATCCTTTTGCGCCGTGACAACGCGTGCCCCGCGCATGTTGGTTCCGTAAACAAACGCAGAGCCCCGGCCGGTGACGAATGGATTCCGCGTCATCGACCGGGGGCGTTTCCCATCGAACGGACATCTCTTACGTACCCGACGATGCTTGGCACGAGTCTCCCATACGATCGCGCATTTGGAGAGCGTCTCGTTCCCTGTCCCATACCCCTTGAAACGGCGATCGGTGGACTTTGCGGGGGACGGAGTCGACGGCTTGGGTTTTCAGCAGAAGGGCACGGACGAACAAAGACGGGATTTCGGGCGGACGATCCCTCCGCGCGAACCGTTCGATTTCGCACGAAAGCAACAGGACAAAAAACATCCTCCTCCCTTTCGATCGGAGAAGGGGGACGCCTCCGCTTTCTCTCTCGTAAAATTCGTTCTAATCCGTTCTAATCTTAAGGAATCTAAGGAGCGTATATTTGCAGATTCGCCCGCTTCGCCGCGTTTCTGAGATGTTCCAGTACCGCTTCTCGCGCTTTCGTCGGATCCCGCGACAGGATCGCGTCGACGATTTTCCTGTGCTCTCCCAAAACGAGTGTGGCCCGCTCCGGACTCATCATCGTCCCCAAGCGCAGCTCCTTGGCCAAAAGTCTCAGTTTCGCCTGCAGGAACCCGAGAAACTCGATCAAAACCGGGTTATGACTCGCAACGGAGATTGACTCGTTGTACATGAAGTGGGCTTCTTCCCCGGGTTTATGCTCTTTGACGGCAACGGCCATCTCCCCATATCCTCGCTCGATCGCAAGTCTGTCCGCTTCCGTATGCCGAAGCGCCGCCAAGCCGGCGGCTTCGGCCTCCAAGATGGCCCTCATTTCGTACAGATAGTTCACCTCCGGCTGCGATATCGTCTCGAAGACATCGGAGAACCGAAACGCAAGACGCCCTTGTGGATCCTTGATCGTGATGCCCCTCCCCTGCCTTGACTCCAGGATGTCGTCGTTTTTCAAACTCGCAAGAGCCTCTCGAATAATCGTCCGGCTGACCCCGTATTTTCTGGCGAGCTCAGTCTCCGGCGGCAATCTGTCACCGGGCTGGAAGACGCCGGCCTGTATCTCGGCCAGCAGGATTCCGGTAACCTGCTGTGAAAGTGGCTTTGCTTTCTTTATCAGATCGGAAGGCTCCTCGTGCAAACCGTCTCTTCTCATCTCGATGCCTCTCTTCCGGTCGGACATGATCTCTCTACGGTGATATCATTATGTGCCAAATCGGCACAATACACAAGCGGAAACGGCTTGACAAAGATATGTACGATTGTAGTATTACATTATATATTCCGTAGAGGCAAAACCGGTGTTTACTCCAAAATCACTCACGATCAAAGGAGATGTTGCCCTTGAGGATGAAGGAAGCGTTGATGTTGCAGGGGGCCCGCAAAGTTCTCGACGAATGCGTCGGCCTGAAGGAAGGGGAAACCGTCTACATCGTGACCGATATGGTCAAGGAAGGGATCGGGCAGGCGCTTGCCGCAGCCGCCGTCGAGCGAGGAGCGGAGGTCGTTCTGAGTGTCATGAAGCCTCGCAAGCGAGCCGGCGAGGAGCCGCCCAAAGTGATCGCCGCCGGCATGAAACAAGCGGATGTGGTTCTCATCCCGGTGAGCTACTCGGTAACACACACATATGCCGTTCGAGAAGCCGCCGAACAGGGAGCAAGACTGCTGGTCATGACCGATTTCACCGAGGATATGATGATCGGCGGCGGGATCGAGGGTAAATTCCGCGAGTTGAAGCCGGTATGCAAAGCCGTGGCGGAGGCGTTCGAAAAGGGAGACAGGGTTCACCTGACCACACCCGGCGGAACCGATCTTTGGTTTGATATTGCAGGAAGACGAGGAAACGCGTTATACTGCGTCGTCGAGCCCGGAGAGTTCTCGACCATACCGACGGTCGAGGCGAACGTCTCTCCTCTGGAAGGAAGCGCGAACGGCATCATCGTCGCCGACGCGAGCATCCCTTACCTGGGAATCGGAGTGCTCGACGAACCGGTCACCGCGGAGGTGAAGAACGGATTCATCACCAAGATCACCGGAGGGCGTCAAGCCGACATCCTGCGGAAGGATCTCGAAAGCCACAACGACCCCAACAGCTTCAACATCGCGGAATTGGGCGTCGGGCTGAACCCGAGTTGCAGAATGTGCGGCATCATGCTGGAGGATGAGGGTGTGGTCGGGACGGCGCACATCGGAATAGGGACAAACATCACTCTGGGCGGAAATACCAAGGCGTCATGTCATTATGATCTGCTGATGTGGATGCCTCGCATCGAGGTCGACGGCAAGGTCATCGTCGACGGCGACAAAGTTCTCGTGTAGAACGTATCTTGATAAGGAGGATCGTAGAATGTTTACAAGAAAAACGATCAAAACACTGTGCATGCTCGTGGTCATCGCAAGTCTGGGAATCCCCGCAACGCTGTACGCAGCGGCCTATCCGGCAAAACCGGTCACCGTGGTCGTGCCCTTTTCTCCGGGCGGTGGGAACGACATTTTGATGCGCCTTGTCGCAAAGCACATCAACAAACCGTTGGGACAGTCCCTCATCGTAGAGAACAAACCGGGCGCGGGCGGTCAAATCGGCTGGACGGCGCTCTCCAAAGCCCGCCCCGACGGCTACACGATCGGAGCGACGAGCCTGCCCTCGATGATCCTGATCAAATCCCTTCGGCCGAACGTTCCTTTCAAGCTCGACGATTTTCAGTATATCTGTAATTTTCAGATCGACCCCATCGTCTGGGTGGTACAGAAAGAGAGCCGCTTCCACAATGCCCGTGACGTCATGGAGTACGCAAGGGAAAACCCGGGCATACTCAACGTGGCGGGCGACGGGCCACAGAGCAACGTGCAGCTCCAGCATCTGGTCGCCGCAAAAATGTTGAAGATGGAGACGAACTTCGTTCCCTACAGCGGCTCCGGTCCTGCACTGACCGCCCTCATGGGAGGAAAGGTCGAACTCGCCGCCTCGACGCTTAGCGCCGCCATACCGCACATCGAGAGCGGGCGCATCGTTCCCGTCGTCGTCTTCTACGACAAACGAGTCCCCTCGATCAAGGAGACCCCGACCTCGAAAGAAATTTTCGGAGAGAACATCCCCTCGATCGGCATGGCGCTCCGTGGTGTGGCCGCCCCCAAGAGGATGAAGCCACAGCAGGTCGCCGCGCTCGAAAAGGCATTCAAGGCCGTGGCGGAGTCGAAGGAGTTCATCAAACAGGCGGAGAGCCTGGGATTGAACATTCAATTTATGGGTTCCAAGGAATCCTCGAAGTTGGTCGACGAATCCACGAAACTGGTGGAAAAATACAAGGATCTGTTTTAGCGGTTCATTCTCCCCCCTGCCGTCACATTGAACGACGGCAGGGGGGTTTTTGATATCCGTCTCAAAAGGAGTTGACCCAAATGGCGTTGCGCGCCAGTCAGAAAGAGCTCAATTTTTCGCTGTCGATTACCGCGATCTCTGCGGCATTGTTGTTTCAATCTTTTGCCTATCCGGCAGAATCGTCGAGTTTTCCGAGGTTTCTGACGATTCTCATGCTCTTTTTTTCCCTGATGCTTGTCATCAAGAACATCAGAGGGAGGACCGCCGATTTCGACGCGATCCCGCATACGGAAACCTCCCGGACCTCGGACTTCTCTCTGTCTCGAAGGCGGAAGGTGACGTTTTTCATATTTGCAGGAACGCTGCTCTACGTGGGAGCCATCCAATATATCGGATACTTCGTGAGCACGATCGTTTTCTTCGTGGGAATGATGACGCTTTTCGGGAGACACAAACTGTCGATATCGCTCTGCACCTCCGCCGCCTTCATGCTTGTCATGTACGCGTTGTTCGTGAAGTTTCTCGGACTGAGACTGCCCGAGGGGTTCCTACTGTGATGAATAACCCGGATATTCACCGGCTGATTGACTGATAGAGAGGACTCTTTCGAATGGAATCGATCATTTCAGGTTTGACACAAGGCGCCACGTTGCTTGCGGATCCCTTCATCATCCTGTTGATCCTTGCAGGAACCGTATTCGGAATCGTCATTGGCGCCCTGCCGGGACTGACGAGCACCATGGGGGTCGCGCTCCTCGTCCCGGTCACGTTTGGAATGCCGCCGGCCATGGGGCTCGCCTTGCTGGGAGCGATCTACTGTTCCTCCACGTATTCCGGGGCCATCAGCGCGATTCTCCTGAACATACCGGGGACGCCGGCGAATTGCTGTACTCTCCTCGACGGTTATCCCATGACCCAACAAGGCGCTTCGTCCAGGGCGATCGCCCTGGCGACCTCGGCCTCCTCCCTCGGTGGTTTCCTGAGCGTCTTCGCTCTCCTCTTTCTGGCCCCGCCCCTCGCCGAGTTCGCTCTGAAATTCGGGGCGCAGGAGTACTTTCTGCTCGCGCTCTTCGGGGTGAGCGTCATCGCGTCGCTATCCGAGAGAAACATGCTCAAGGGACTCTTTTCCGGCGTACTGGGGCTCTTTCTGAGCGTCATCGGCATGCACCCGATCACGGGAGACGTGCGATTCACGTTTGGCATCACCGAGTTGTACAATGGAATGCCCCTCGTCGTCGCACTGATCGGCCTTTACTCCATACCGGAGGTCATCTCCTCCCTCTGCGAGGACAAGAGCGTCGTCAGGCAGTCCCGCGGCGTCGGCAAGGGGGTGTGGAGGGAGATGATGGAACTCTTCGAGCACAAGATGCTGGCTCTGCGCGCTTCGATCATCGGTATCGTGGTGGGGATCATACCGGGCGCGGGCAGCAGCATCGCCAGCTTCGTGGCCTACGATGACGCCAAGAGATTTTCGAGACACCCCGAGCTGTTCGGAAAAGGCACGGCGGAGGGCGTCATCGCCTCGGAAACCGCGAACAACGCGGTTGTCGGCGGCTCTCTCGTCCCTGCGCTCACCCTCGGGATACCGGGCAACGCCGTCTCGGCCGTCCTCCTCGGCGGTCTCATGATTCACGGTCTCAAACCCGGTCCGACCCTTTTCACCGAAAACGGCGCGATCGTGTACAGCTTCATCATGAGCCTCTTCGTCTCCAACCTCGTTTTCGTTCCTGTCGGACTTTTCATCGCCAGATACTGCGTAAAATTCATCGAAACGCCCGCCTCGATCCTGGGACCGATGGTGATCGGACTTGCGGTAATGGGCTCCTACGCGATCAACATGTCGATGATCGAGGTCGGCATCATGCTTGCGATCGGGCTTCTCGGACACCTCATGAAGGTCTGTGATGTACCTCGCGAACCGATGGTGCTCGGGCTCGTTCTCGGAGGCATGGCCGAAGGAGAGCTCTCCCGGGCGCTGTCGCTGGTGCACGGCAGTGTTCCCGGTCTGCTGGGGAGCATGTTCAAAAGCCCGATCTCGATCGTGATCATCCTCTTTACGACACTGTCCCTTCTACAGGGTCTGAGAAAACAGCTGCGATCGAAGTAATCCACAATAGATCGGACGTTACACACAAGAGGCGGGAGCGGTCTGTCACCCGCTCCCGCCTCTTTCGGACATCTCCCGGTATTCGAGT
>DAIPHL010000040.1:0-15132 GCA_036771375.1 Synergistaceae bacterium
GGTCGGCGGCAAAACAGACGGCCGCTCCAAGGCAGACAAGAGAAAAATCAAAGCGGAGGAGCACGGCTCCGACTAACGGGCCCGCAGTGGAGGCAACCCCGACGATTGTGTTGTTCAGCGAATAATACCCCGGCCGGCTTTCCTCCGTCGTAAGCCCGGCGATCGCCACCTGGTAGGGGGTTTCAAAGAGGATCCCTCCCAAACCCGTAAAGATCATCGCGACGAGGAGGGCCGTCGTTGTCTCGCTGAACGCAAGTAACAGAAAACTGAACGACCTTATCAGCACGCCGAAACAAATCAGAAACCTGACGTCAAAGCAATCCGCCATGACTCCACCGAGCATCGCCAGACCCTGCTGAAAAAATTTCCGGACGGCAAGGGCAAAACCCACCTCTACAGCCGGAAAATTGAGGTCGTACACATAACGCCCGATGAGAAGAGGCATGATCATCTCGAACCCCAGGACCATGAAGAACGTAAAAACCAGCAGAACGCCGAGACTTTTATGCTCGCTTCGACTCGACGTTTCCGTCCTTCGATCGCACATTCTCCTCTCGCTCATGCGTCCGATCGAAAACGCAGGGATAGGCTTCGAATCGCGTTTTCGACAACCCTCCTCGCGCCAAGACCTTCTTCGTCCTCTCCCATGACATACCCCAGATAGGCCGTGTTGTCGACGACTGGCCCGATGACGCGGTCCGCAAGATCTTCGAAGCACCAGTCGGTTATCCCGGAGAAGCCGCTTAAGGCCTCCACGCCGGACAGAGATTCGACGACACCGCTCCGATCTGGCACCAAAAAAGCGATCGCGGCGCTAGAAACCCGACCGAACGCGTCGTCAAACCGGGGTTTCTCTCCAAGTGCGAGCTCGATAAAGACGCTCAGAAGATCCACTCCCTTCACCGAGCGGATCAGCTCGACGATATAGTTTCCGGGCAAGCGCGGGTTGATCTCGATCATCTTAGGACCGTCACGGCAGAGCTTCACTTCCGCATGGACGACTCCCTTTGAAAAGTTTGTCACCCGCAGGACGGCCCCCACGTAATCGGTCAACAGGCTCCTCTCGTCCGCTTCCAGGACGGCCGGAAACATGTGACCGCTTTCGATGAAAAAAGGCGAGCCAGTCAGAGATTTGTCGGTCACACCCAAAAAAAACGGACAACCGTCGTGGACGACAACCTCTACGCTGTACTCGGGAGCCAAAAGATACTCCTCCAGCAAGAAGAGCCGTTCACGCTTTTGACCTCGAAAATTCCACTGAAATCCGTCCAGCGCTCTGAAAGCGTCCTTCAACTCATCGTGATTGCGAACAAGTCGAACAAATGCGCTCGATGCGAGATCGACGGGTTTCATTACAAGGGGAAAACCGATCTCTTGCGCCCCCTCCTCCGTCTTGCTCCAATCGTCCGCAAGGACGAATCGGACATTCGGCAAACCTGCGTCGTCCAACCTTTTTCGAAGAAGATGTTTCCGCGAAGCGACGCGGCAGTCTTTCGGAAACGGGCAGGGTACGCCAAGCTTTGCCGCCACCTCGATCACAATATCGATGTAATAATCGCAAACTGTCAGAACGCCGTCGAACGACCGACCCCGGATCGTCTTTAAAATTTCGGCGACGTCGTTCGTCTCCGTCACAAGGCAACTTTTAGCATAGCGAATCACCGGATGAATCTCCGTGTTCCTTTCCTCTCGGTAATGCTCGGGGTTTCTGCACAAAAGAGTATACGTGTGTCCGGCGTCGCAAAGAGCTTTCGGTAAGAGCCTTCCGTTGGCCCCCACCCAACTCTCGATCATCAACAAATGAGCCATGCTCTCCTCCCCTATCGCCGAATCCGCCGTTTCACGGAATCCTCGTTCCGCAAAATAAGTTAGAGTTCATGAACTAAATGCTGGGCGAATTGTAACAAACCGCCGGAGGGAAGTAAAACGAAAAAAATCGATGGAGACGAACCGCTTTTTCGATTCAAATAGGACAGCACGATGAACACGGATTTTTTGCAATCATTTTTGATGGTGCACGAGCAGAAAAGCTTTACAAGAGCAGCACTGGCCCAGCACATCTCTCAATCCACCCTGAGCAATCGTATCCAGGAGCTGGAAAAACAGCTGGGGGAAAAGCTCTTTCATCGGGAACGAGACGAGATCAGAACGACGGCGGCGGGAGAAGCGCTTCTCCCGTTCGCCAGAGATATCCTGTCATACGAACGAAAGGCGCTTAAAGCAATCCGCCTCGACTCCGCTACACCGGAAGGAATCAAGCTCGGCTGCGTACACCTCTTTTACGACTGTTTCTTACGAAAATATCTGGAGCGATCCCTTGCGGCCGTTTCACTCGGAAAACCCGAAAAAAAGTCGTCTTCGGCGATCCCGCCCCGAACAACCCTCATCCTCAAACACTCTCGCGAAATTCTCGCCGCCGTTCAATCAGGACGTTTTGACTTTGGCGTCACACACCATCCGCTTGTCCACCCCGCATTCTACTGTAAAAAAATCTGCAGGGAACCCCTGGTCCTCGTGTGCAGCGGCCATAATCACGAGGCACCCTCTTCCGTAAATTCGGACGAACTCAGAAGATTGCCTATGTTGAACACAGACCTGATGGACCGGACAGACACGGAACATATCTTCGGACACGGTCCCAACTTTACGCTGAGCTTTGATGTCGCAAGCAAAGTCCTTCCTTTTCTGGAAAACTCCGAACTGTACGCGATCCTTCCCCGCAGCCTGATCTGCGAAGAGCTGAAAGAAAAGCGGTTGCGCATGATCGACCTGCGCAATCCGATTCTGCCCCCGTTGGAGTACTACGTCGTATACGCGCACGCACATGAAAGAAAAACGCTTTTGGAATCCATTGAATCCGGTTTGAGTTCGTTTCTCGAAGACATACTCCGTCTTTTTCTTATTTCCTTCATAGAGGTTTATCAGGAGAAGATTTAGGCGGAAATCTGCCTGCCGTATCCATATTCAGATCTTCGCTGCCATACGCCGGTTCCGTCTGTCAAAACGGCGGAGAGGGCGGTTCCTACACACAAATTGGTCTTCCCTCTCGTACGGATCGGACAAAAGACGACGAGCGAAGATATTGCGCGGCATCCTCCTTATATGATATTATGTTTGACGTTTCAGGAGAAGGAGGTGAAAGTCGTGCCCAACAAGAAGTCCGCCGCGAAACGCGTTTTAATCGCTGAAAAGAATAGACTCTACAACCGCTACTGGAAAACCCGCTGTAAGAATACGGCCAAGAATTTCCTTAGCGCCCTGGAGAGCGACGACAGAGAACTGATCGAACGCCGCCTCAACGAAGCACAAAGCGCTCTCGACAAATCCGTCGTCAAAGGCGTCATCAGTCGCAACACCGCCTCCCGCAGAAAGTCCAAGATGGCCTTGAAGCTCGCCGCCCTCTTTAAGGCGGAATCAGCGTAAAGAACCCCGACGACATCGTAAACGGCGTGGCCACGAACGCGTCACGCCGTTTCGCGCTTTTCCATCCCCGAAGTCACTTCGATATCTTGCTGAAAAGCGTGATGAGCTCCTCGATTTTCTGGTCGACGTCTTCCGATTGTCCCGACGTGAGCGTTTCCCTGACGCAGCGCTTCATATGGCTCGAGAGGACCTCCTCGTTGATCCTCCGCAGAAGAGCCTGGCAGGCGATAAGCTGGTGGGAGATGTCCACACAGTATCGATCCTCCTCGACCATCTTCAGGATTCCGTCCAGCTGGCCTCGCGCGGTTTTGAGCATCCTGGTGACTTGGGCGTGGGGTGCCTGCATCCGCTACTTTCCGTCTTTGACGGATACGACCTCGTACCCCGCTTCTTCGACCGCCTTCTTCATCGCCTCGACGCTCGTCTGGCCACTGGACTCCACGGAAACCGTCTTCGTCTCCAGATTCACCTTCGCCGACACGCCCGGCAGGGCCGAGAGGGCCTTTTCGACTCTCGCGGAGCAGTGACCGCACGTCATTCCTTCGACAACCATCGTCTTTTTCATCTTTTCTTCCTCCTCTTTCACTTGTCTCGTATTCGTTTTCGGACCGCCGACGCCTTCGCCGAACGGCTTGAAAAATCTCAAACGCAAGGCGTTCGTGACCACGCAGAACGAGCTGAGGCTCATCGCGGCGGCCGCGAACATCGGGTTCAGCTTCCAGCCGAGGAGCGGGTAAAAGACGCCC
Source organism: Synergistaceae bacterium (assembly GCA_036771375.1). Lineage (GTDB taxonomy): Bacteria > Synergistota > Synergistia > Synergistales > Synergistaceae > DAIPHL01. Next base: position 4,170 of record DAIPHL010000040.1, read on the forward strand.
GCCGCCAACGGAATGCCGACCGCGTTGTAGAAAAACGCCCAGAACAGGTTCTGTCTGATGTTGCGGATCACCGCACGGCTGAGGCGGATCGCCGTGACGGCGTCCAACAGGTCGCTCTTCATCAGCACGATATCGGCGGACTCGATCGCGATGTCGGTACCCGCTCCAATGGCGATTCCGACATCGGCAAGGGCGAGCGCCGGAGCGTCGTTGATACCGTCTCCGACCATCGCGACCCGCCTCCCTTCCCCCTGGCTCCGCTTGACCTCGGCTGCCTTATCCTGTGGAAGCACCTCCGAGAGGACTCGGTCGATCCCCATGGCGACGCGTATCGCCTCGGCCGTCCTGCGGTTGTCCCCGGTGAGCATGACTACCTCCAACCCCATCCGTCCGAGTTCGGCGATGGCGGGCTTGCTGGTCGGTTTCACCGCGTCCGCGAGCGCGACGAGACCGAGGATTCCCGTCTCGCCTCCGACGAAAAGAGGTGTCTTGCCCTCCTCTGCCAGGCGTTCGACATCTCCGTCGAACGGTTCGGTGTCAAACCCCATCTCCTGCATCATCGGACGATTGCCGACGCCGACCTTTCTCCCGAGGACCGTTCCCCGTATCCCCCGGCCGGCGATCGCCTCGAAATGCTCCGCCGGGAGAAGCTCCATACCGGACGAAACGGCTTTCTCCACAATCGCCTTCGCCAGAGGATGTTCGGACATGTTCTCCAAGGAGGCGGTCACGAGGAGCAGGTCGTCCGCCGCACTCCCCGGAGCGGGTTCGAGATCCGTTACCTCCGGCCTTCCCTCCGTGACCGTCCCGGTTTTATCGAGGATCACGGTGTCGACAGAGTGTGCGACCTCGAGGGCCTCCGCCGATTTTACGAGAATTCCCAGCTCGGCCCCCCGTCCCGTCCCGACCATGATGGCCGTCGGCGTGGCCAGGCCAAGCGCACAGGGGCAGGAGACCACCAGCACCGAGATGCCGATGGAGACCGCAAAGACGAGCGGATAGCCCAAAAGCAGCCAGACGGCGGCCGAAAAGAGGGCGACCAGGACCACGACGGGCACGAAAACTCCGCTGACCCGATCGGCCAGCTTCGCAATCGGCGCTTTGCCGCTGTTCGCCTCCTGCACGAGCTCTATGATCTTCGCCAGGGTCGTGTCGTCGCCCACCTTGGTGGCTCTGAAACGGAAATACCCGCTGCGGTTGATCGTGGCGCCGGTCACCCGGTCGCCCGGTCCCTTCTCCACGGGAAGAGACTCCCCCGTGATGGCCGATTCGTCCACGGAACAGTCGCCTTCGACGACCAAACCGTCGACCGGGATGCTCTGCCCAGGCCGGACGACGACAAGATCTCCTACCACGACCTCTTCGGACGGGATTTCGACCTCGTTGCCATCTCGCAGGACCGTGGCCGTCTTGGGGGAAAGGTCCAAAAGCCGGGCGATCGCTTCCGACGTCTTGCCCTTGGAACGCGCCTCCAGATACTTTCCGACGGTGATCAGGGTCAGTATGGTCGCCGCCGATTCAAAATACAGGTCCATCGCGTAGCGCTCCACCACCGAGCGGAGGCCGTGACCAAGCCCGTATCCGATCGCGAACAGCGCCATGACCCCATACAGAAGCGCGGCGCCGGAACCGATTGCGATCAGGGTGTCCATGTTGGGCGCCTTCTTCCTGAGGGCGTTGAAACCCGCGATGAAAAACTTTCTGTTCGCGTAGACGACCGGAAGAGTCAGCAAGAACTGGGTCAGGGCGAAAGCCATCGCATTTTCGGGACCGTGCAGCAGCGAGGGAATGGGCATGCTCCACATATGCCCCATCGAGACGTACATCAGGGGAAGGAGAAAAACGAGCGAGACAAAAAGACGCCTTTTCATGGCCTTTTCCTCGTCGTGTGCGGGCGAAGGAGCGACATCGGAAGGGACCGTCTTCCCTCCGGACGGCAGGGCGAGAGAGGCGCCGTATCCCCCGTCTTCGACAGCCCGGACGATATCGGCACCGGAGAGCAGGGCCTCGTCGTAGTCGACCGTCATGCTGTTCTGAAGAAGGTTCACCGCGACGGTCGATACACCCGGGAGCTTCGCGACGCTCCTTTCTACGTGCGCGCTGCATGCGCTGCACGTCATTCCGGTCACGTTGAACCTCTCCTTCATGAAGGACACCTCCAAATTCAGACACCCCACCATGGGGGGGTATCTGAATTATAGACGCACACAAAAAAACCGTCAACCCTCGGGTAGACGGTAAAAGACGTCCCTGCACAAAGCTCGTCGACGAACAATCCTCGTCCGTCATGTTCTCCTTGCAATAATTTTACTTTCGTTTGATATCCAGTTTGTCCGGAACCTCGCAGGGATCGAAGAGTTCGCCGTCCATCAGGCGAAGGCCGGATTCCGGATACGCGGTGATCGTCAGATTCAATCCGATCCAGTCGTCGTCGGTCACCCTGTCGTCGCGGTAGATGAGCTCCCAGAGAAGGCAGTGCTGGTTGTACGACGCCTTGTACACCATCTCGGAGAGCTCCTCGTCGTCGAAGCTGTAAGCCCCCCGGACGGCCAGCTCCAACCACTCCTGCTTCGAGTGACGATTGGTCGGTATTCTGAACGCGACTCGCTGATAGAGCTCCTCTCTGTCGTCGTAGTCGTCCCATTTCATCGGAGAGTTGCCCCACGTCCATCTTCGAAGATAGGCGGTCTGCATGTTCACGCTTGCCAGCCGCCAGCGGACGCCCAAAATCGCGCTGAGGATCCGCTGCGAGTCGTCCAGGTCATCGTCGTATTTGTAATACCAGTAGGTCGCGTTGTAAAACGGCTTCACGTTCGCACCACCGTAAGGGAACTCCCCGTAAATCTGCACGCCGGCACCGGCGCGCTCCACGGCCTTTCCACCCCCTTCGGTCACGTCCTCGTAGCGCCCCCAGCTTCCGAAAAGCCGGAAATACCCGGAGGCAGCAGGGTCGCTGTACCATGGACTCGCAACACGAATCTCCGGCTTCCGCCATATCACATATCTCGTGTCGATCCCCGATCGTTTCTGGAGCGAAAGCAGTTTTCTCTGACTCCATCCGATCTCGAACTCCCAGCCCTTTCCTTCGTACTCGAGTCCCCACTCGGGACGCCAGAGCGTGACGTCGCGATCCTTGTCATACGCGCGCCTCGCCACGCCGTAGGCTCTCCAGCCCGGCGCGATCTCCTGCACAAGACGGGCCTCTCCCTCCCAAAGACCCTCGCTCCACGCGATTCCCTCCACCTCGAGCGAGCCGGAATCCCACACATAGGGACCGCGGACCCCCAGCCCCGCACCCTTGGAGGATTCATACCCAATCTTCGGGAAGAGGGCAGCCCTCTCCTTTTTACTCTTCTTCTTAAGGGGAACCACATAATCGAACGGGTAGGCGAAGAGCAGACGGTCTCCCAGATAGACCTTCGGCCTCCGGATGACGACACGCCTCCCCTGGACGGCGAAGATCTCCTTCGCCTCCAACCTGTAATGCGGATGGAGTTCATTGCAGGTGGTGACGGACGCCCCAAGCCACCGTGCAGCGGACTCCTCCTCGTCGGACTTCGCCCGACGCCTATACCCCGGCACGTCCGAGAGCGGCATCACCTCGATCCGATCCCCCTTGACGTAAAAGGCATCGATCTTTCCGTTCGGACGAGTCATCGCCCCTCTCTTCGTCGAAAAGTCGTAGTCGAGCCTCTCGCCGCTCAGACGGCGTCCCACGGTCGAAAAGACGACGGCTCCCTCCGGAGACGACATCGCCCTGACCTTCTGGCCGTCGCTGTCGTATTCCACATACGGCGCGGTGAGTCGCATCCCCTCGCCTTCGATCTTCACATTCCCCTCCGCGGTGGCCACCCCGGAGGATTCCTCGAAGGAAATCCTGTCGGCATCCAGACGAAACCGATCGGGCTCCTGTGCCGGCGAGGCCTCACGGGGAAACGAGCAAAGGAACGACAGGACAAGAGAGATCACAAGGACCCACAAGAAGGAGCCGCGATGCGCTTTACTCAATCTGTTTTCCAATGGGCATACGCTCCCCTCTCGATGCGAAAGACCCCTTCACGGGTGATCTTCGCCGATTCGCCCTCGATGTGGGCGTCGCTGTCCTGAATGATCAGCCCGTTGTCGAACACCCATACGTCGTTCGAGCTGTCAAAACGCGCACGGCTCGCCATCACGTCGATGCTTCGCCCGGAAGAATACAGCAATCCATCTATCGAGGCCAGTCGGACATCGCCTCCCGTCCGGGAGAAATCTCCGCTCCGCGCGAACATCCTGGCGACTCGCCCGCTCTTCGCCTCGCTCACGGTCAAATCCATGCTGTTTGCCCGAATCATCCCGGATTCATGCTCGGCGCTCTCCGCCACGATATGCCACTCCCGGTCGGCGATCTCGCGCCGAAAATCCAGCTTTTCCACGACGATATCCGGCAGATTCTTCGGGATTCCCCTCTGTGAGAGGTTCAAATCCCGTTGGAAATAAAATCCAAAGACCCCGACAGCGACGAGAAACAGGAGGAGGAAGATCTTACCACGAGACACGCACGGCACCATCCTCCTCGACGAAGTCGATCCTCTTCGTGTCCACGGCACGGAAGAGGATCATCTTCCTCGCCACGGACACCTGCGCGCACTTCCCGTTCCAGCTGACCCTGTACCCCCGGGCGAGCGCCTGACGAAATCCGCCGCTCATGACCTCTCGCTCGAAGCGCTCCTTCGATACCCTCTTTCGCGACTCGGCGGAGAGCAGAGAATACATCTCGTTCACATTCCCTCCGATCCAGGCCTTCAAGAAAAGCTCCAACACCTCTTTCTCACGGAGCTCGAGTTTTTTCGGAAGATCCACGGAGCGCTCCGGAGGACGATCGATGTCGGGGAAGGGGACCGGCGCTGCGAAAACGGGTTTGGCCCGGTCCAAAGAGAGATCTGCGGAGGACGAGTGAGGCTCCGAAGAACGTGTCGGCTTGTATACCTCTCCCTCCGTCGAAAACTCCGGCTCCTTTGGCTTCTGGGAAGGCGGCGTCTTTGGAGGGACCGGCTTATTCACGGTCGGGATTCTGACGACGACCTCCTTCTGCGATTGGGAGGACGTCTTTTTCCCGCTTGCAGGCGGCGAAGCCGGCGACCTGGTGACGATCCCGCCGCCGTCGGCCGCGGAAGCGCCGTTCCCGCCAAAGGAAAAGATCGTCTCGCCCCCGCTCTTCAAGCCCTTCACCGCTATGCGAAAATTCGAGTTCCGTTGCTTGGGGAAGAAGACAAAACCCTGTACAAGCCCCTTCAGCGGATTGTCGAGCTTCTTTTCGAACACGATCGGCGGGATTCGCCGACCGGAGGAATCGATCAGAACGATGTTCTTCGACAGCGGAGAAAGCTTCAACGGGTTTTGGTCGAAAACATAGACGGAGAGCATGGAAGCGGTAGCCGAGCCAATTCTCAGTTCGTCCTCGAACGATTTACGATACGCCTCGGTCTGATCTGGCCGCAACTTGCGCTTTTTCGCCTCGGAACGAACCCACGGATCGACCAGTTCCGCAGGATAATGCACCACCCATGCGAGGTTGCCGTCTCCCCATCGCAGGGACGTCCATCTGTCCAGAATCCGAAGGGCTCTGTCGCTCTCCTCCGAGGCAAAGAGCATCAATGGGATCGAGAGCGAAACGACGATACCCAGACACGACATCAAGACGACCGAGCGGCAAGACTTTTTCATCCCGGAAACTCTCCGCGACGACCCCGGAAAAACCCTTCCGAACGCCAGGAGATCGAAACGAGTCGATCAGGGATTCGGGTTTTGCGTGCCCATCGGCGTCGATCCCTGTGGAGCCGAGGCATCCGGTCCGACGAGATCCTCCATGGGACCCGGGATCCGGAATCCCTTTACGTTTTTGGGCTCGCTGGTCTCCACGTAGGCAATCGTTCCCTCTTTGATCTGCTTGTCGTTCCCCCTGACCAGAAAACCTCCGGCCAAGCCGACAGGCCCGATCAGAGCCGCACCGAGCAAACTCGCGCCGGCGGCTCCCGCAGTCCCCGTGTCGAGCTCCATCGCCTTTTTCGCCTTCGGGCCGAGGAAAATCGGTATCATCTGCCCGTCGAGCGTCTCGATGGATTTAAACTCGACACCGATCTCGGAAGGACGTCCGAAACTGCGCGGCATCTTGACCTTCGTAACCTCGGCCAAAACGCGGCTCCCCTTTGGAGCCACGAGAGCCCCACCCAGAACGCAATCCTCCATCAACTCCAGATCCACGACATCGTTTTTCTTGACGTTTCGAACGGTCAGCGTCTTCGTAAATCTGGATTTCATGACCGTACCGGCCGGGAAAGACACACCGACGGAGGTAACCCCCCCGGGAAGGATCTTGGAGATAACCCGCTCGAGCCTTGCGCTCAGCGCCCCCTCGCGAGTTTCGTTCTCCAAGGCCTTTTCAAGATCGGGAACTCTGGAGACAAGAGGTTTCGCGGGATAGACGGCACGCAGGACCAACCACTCGGCGAGACCCATCTTGAAAAGCAGCGAAGGCTGCGTTTCGTTCCCCCTCTCGACAAACCTTTCGAGAGCCGCCTCTCTTTCCGTGAGACTGCCGGGAAGCTCCATTCCGAAGAGCGTTTTCTCTATCGCGGAGAGGCGATTCAGCAGCCCCCCGTCTTGAGGATACCCGTAAACGACGTTTTCGACGCGTTCGAGCCCCTGTAACCCGGATTTATCGATCTTCCCGTTGTCGCCTTTATCACCCGGCGCCGGGCTGTCCGCAAACGCGACGACGGCGGACAGAAGAAGTGCGAAGATTGCCAGGATCGTTGACGTGTGACGTTTCATTGCGTTTCCCTCCTTAAAAGATGCAAGGTCGCTCGAACACGATGCGTTATTTATCGGAGCGCCGCAAAGTTTTTTGCCGCGAGGACGAAATCCCTGAAAAGAGGATGGGGACGCAGTGGTCTCGAGAGGAATTCCGGATGGAACTGAACTCCCACGAACCATGGGTGATCCTCCAGCTCGACGATTTCGACGAGATCCTTCTCCGGATATACACCGGTGATTCTCATTCCCGCGGACTCCAGTCTCGCCCTGTAATCGTTGTTCAGCTCGAACCGATGGCGGTGACGCTCCATAACCTCCGCCCTGCCGCCGTAAGCCCGTTTCGCCCGGCTTCCCTCGGCAAGGCGGCAGGGGTACGCACCAAGCCGCATCGAGCCCCCGAGATTCTCCTCCTTTTTCTGATCCTCCATCAGGTGGATCACGGGATTCGGGGTCCCGGGGTCCATCTCCGAGCTATTCGCCGACGCCAGATGTGCGATGTTGCGCGCGAAATCGATCACCGCCACCTGCATCCCCAGACAGAGGCCGAAGTACGGGATTCGCTTCTCACGGGCATACCCGGCCGAGGCGATCTTGCCCTCGACCCCGCGGGAGCCGAATCCACCGGGGACCAGAATACCGTGGACACCCGAGAGGACCTGTTCCGCACCGAGCCGTTCGACCTCCTCGGTCTCGATCGGCCGGATTCTGAGTTTCGCACCACAGTGTATCGCGGCGTGGGAGAGCGCCTCGTTGACGCTGAGATATGCGTCCTTGATGCTGGTGTATTTTCCGACGAGAGCGATCTCCACCTCTTCTTTCGGGCATTCCCCCAGTTCCAGAAATTTGAGCCAGTCACCCATCTCCGCCGTGCCGTCATGCTCCATACCGAGCTTCCTCAGCACGAGCGCATCGAGGTTCTGTCTTTGGAGCGAGATCGGGACCCGATAGATCGTCTCCTCGTCGAGCGCCTCGAAGATGCTCTCTCCAGAGACGCTGCAGAAGAGCGCGATCTTGTCCATCATGTCGCCTCTCATCGAAAACTGGGAACGGCATATGATGATATCCGGCTGGATTCCGATGCGACGCAGCTCGTTGACGCTGTGCTGGGTCGGTTTCGTCTTGAGTTCTCCGGCCGCACCGATATACGGGATGAGGGTCACGTGACAATAAAGAACGTTCTCCCGACCGACCCGAATGGACATCTGCCGGATGGCCTCCAGAAAGGGAAGGCCCTCGATGTCGCCGACCGTCCCCCCGATCTCCGCAATCAGGATGTCTCGTCCCTTGGCGACACGGAGGATGCTCTCCTGAATCTCGTTGGTGACGTGAGGAATCACCTGGACCGTTCCACCGTTGTACCGGCCCGCGCGCTCCTTGGAGATGACCTGCGAATAGATTTTTCCCGCGGTGACGCTGTTGTGATAGCTGAGCCCCTCGTCGATGAAGCGCTCGTAGTGTCCGAGATCCAAGTCCGTCTCCGCACCGTCGTCTGTCACGAACACCTCGCCGTGCTGAAACGGATTCATCGTCCCCGCGTCGACGTTAAGGTATGGATCCATCTTGATGATGGAGACGTTCAACCCCCGCCTTTTCATCAGCGTCCCGAGAGACGCCGCCGTAATACCCTTGCCCAGGGAGGAGACAACCCCTCCCGTCACGAAAATAAACTTCGTCATTCCTGGAAATCACTCCCGCTCCCTATCGTCGTCATCGCAAGGCCTTGATCGGGTTGATCGGCGAACCGCCCCGGCGAACCTCGAAATGGACGTGGTTTCCGGTGGATCTTCCGGTACTTCCGATCAGGGCCACCCTCTGTCCTCGACGAATTTGCGTGCCAGCCTGGACAAGCAGTTTGCTGCAGTGGGCGTACAGAGTGGTCATATTCCCCGGATGCGAGATCACGATGGTCTTGCCGTAACCGCCCATCCAGCCGGCGTGGACCACCCGGCCGGCGGCGGCCGCGACGATCGGGCGACCTCTCGGTGCCCTGATATCGATGCCGGTGTGAAAATCCCTCCTGCCTCCGACGGGATCCCGCCGCCAACCGAAGGGGCTGGAGATCTTTCCCACCGTCGGCCAGCCGAACCCGCGCTTTGCCGTCAACTTCTGCTTAACGGCACCGGATACCGCGGTCCTTCCCTTGCCGCTCTCGACAAAGGCCGTCACCTTGGCGCCCGGCAGAAATATCTCCCGCTTGCTGACCAGGACATCTCCGGCCTTCATCTCGTTCGCTTTCAGGATCGTCTCCGGATAGATACCGTACTCCTTCGCGAGGCTCGCAACGGTCTGGTTCGCCCGCGCCGTTACGAAGATGCCGTCCTGGTTCGGCACTCGAAGCGTCGAGCCGACCTTCAGAATATCCGTCTCCGTTATTTTATTGCATCCGAAAAGGGAGTTCACGTCGAGGTCAAAGGTGTTCGCGACACTCCAAAGCGTGTCCCCGTTTTTGACGACGTAGTAGGTGATCTTGAGGGGGTCCGCCTGCCTCATCCGAGCCTCTTCCTCTTTCTTGAGGTTTCTGACGTGCGCAAGCGTGTCGGTCACGTACTCCTCGGCATCCGGAACGTAGAGGATCTGCCCCTCCTTGACCCTGTGCTGATCTTTCAGCTCGTTCGCCTTCATGATGCCGTTCACGGAACAGTTGTACTTTTCGGCCAATTTGGAAAGGGTGTCCCCGGCCTGAAGGGTGACCTCCTTCCAGCGTACGGCGACCTCGGTTGTGGAGGTTTTTTCCTTCTCCGTGGACTCTTCCTCCATCACCACGTCGGAGTCTTCAAAGGAAGGACCGGCGGACGCCTTGTTGAACGGTCCCATCGCGTCTTTGCCGAGATGGGCGTTCTGAGCCGCCGCCGCATCCACGACGACGTAACCCAAAGCCATGTCCTCGTTCGCTCCGTCGATGGAGTCGAAGTTGGACCAATAGCCTCCGACGTTCTTCGCCGCACCATGTACCAGAGTGCCTGTCAAGATCAATGTCACCGCGATCATCGCCTGCACGAAGCGTTTATTTTCGAGTTCGCTCAAATAAATCCCCCCTCGCTTGGCAAAAACGTCAGGACAATTCTAGCAGATCTTGCGAATTTGACAAAAACGCTGACCGGACATCAAACTTTTATCGTGGCGAGAAAGTCTTTGTTCGTCTCCGTCGACTTGATCTTATCGATGATAAGGGCCAGAACCTCGGCTTCGTCCATGTTGGCGATCTTCCTGCGAAGAGCCCAGAGCCGCTGCAGCTCTTCGTCCTGCATCAGCAGATCTTCCCGCCTGGTCCCGGAACGCGTGATGTCTATCGCCGGGAATATACGCTGCTCCGAGATCTTTCTGGAAAGATGTATCTCCATGTTCCCCGTGCCCTTGAACTCCTCGTATATGACGTCGTCCATCCGGCTTCCCGTCTCCACCAAGGAAGTCCCGATGATCGTCAGACTGCCGCCGTTTTCTATGTTTCGGGCCGCCCCGAAAAACTTTTTGGGGAAGTAAAGCGCGGCGGGGTCCATGCCGCCGGACAGCGTTCTGCCGGAAGGAGGCACGATGAGGTTCGACGCGCGGGCAAGTCTCGTGATCGAGTCGAGCAGCAACACGACATCTTTTCCGACCTCCACGAGACGTTTGGCCTTTTCGAGGGAGAGGGACGCAACCCGCATATGCTCTTCAGCCGGACGGTCGAAGGTCGAAGCGATGATCTCGCCGTCGACGGACCGACTCATATCCGTGACCTCCTCCGGCCGCTCGTCGATCAGAAGGACCATCATGATGATCTCGGGGTGATTGCTCGTGATCGCGTTTGCAAGGTGTTTCAAAAGGGTCGTCTTGCCCGCCTTCGGCGGAGAGACGATGAGCGCCCTCTGTCCCTTGCCGATCGGGACGAACAGATCGACAAGGCGGGTCGAAAGCCTCTTTCGTTCCGTCTCCAAAGAGATCTTCTCGTTCGGAAAGATGGGAATCAGTGATTCAAAATGCGGACGCTTGCGGGCTTCCTCGGGATCGGAGAAGTTGACGGTCTCGACACGGATCAACGCCTCGTAGTGCTCGGGATCACGGGGAGGCCTCACCATTCCCCAGACCACATCACCGTTTCTCAGGCCGAAGCGGCGAATCTGAGAGGCCGACACGTAGATATCGTTATTGCTCGGCAGAAGCCCGGACGGGCGAAGAAATCCCGCCGACC
>DAIPHL010000041.1:0-15124 GCA_036771375.1 Synergistaceae bacterium
GGTCGGCGACGGGTTGCGGACAGGATAGACCTCTTGCATCGACGAACATTTCCTTATCCGACATTGACATCCCCTCCTCTAGTCGATCCTGGCGATGAAAAGCCAGCCGACGGCAAGGCAGAAAATCAGGCCGACAACGGTGGCCGGAACTCCAAACGCGCCGACACCGGCTCCGGACGAAGCCAAACTGAAGTTGTGGGCGAACGCGGCTCCCACAAGCATTCCGAGGGAAAAAACCCCAGCGTCGGCGTCGCCTTCTCCCGCCATGATCAATTGCCTTCCCGGACAACCTCCCGCAAGGGTAAAAGCGAGCCCGGAGAGCACCATGCCGAAAAAGTTCCACGTCTGCATGGTGTGGGCGACAGGCTGACCGGTCAATCCCGGCTTGAAGAAACCGAAGGCGAAATTGGCCACGAGGGCCGTTGCGATGAACGCGAGAACCCCGTTAAAAAGATGGGGATCCCGCAGCATAATGAGGTCTCGAATGGCTCCCACCGTACAGAATCTGCTGCGCTGCGCCAGATAGCCGACGAAAAGCCCGACCGCAAGAGAGAGCGTTATCGGCGCATGTTTGGCTCCGGGACCTTCGGAGGAAAAAAAGATCGGGCCGGTCGCGTCCTTTCCAAACAGAGGATGAAAAAACAGAAGCAAAAGAAGCGCGACGGCCGCAAGGGGAAGCAGGCTACCCGCGGGCCTGGGAGAGGGTTTTGCCGCACCGAGGGTAAAACCTCTGGAGAGAAAGAACACGCCGATGCAAATGCCGGCCACCAATCCCGCCAGTCCCGCAATCGCGTTCCAGTCTCCTCCGGCCAGGCGAAGATAAGTCCGCCATGGACAACCGAGAAAGACAAGCGCCCCGATCATGGCGAAAAAGCCCAGGAAAAAACGCACCACCTGGGACGAGCCGCCACGAGGCCTGTGCTCTCCAAACAGAAGGGAAGAAAGATAGGCACCGATGATAAATCCGGGAATTTCAGGACGAATGTACTGCACGACCGCGGCTCTGTGAAGGCCGACCGCTCCCGCGATGTCGCGGGTGAAGCAAGCCACACATATGCCCATGTTACCCGGATTGCCAAGTTTGACGAGAACGACCGCAAGGACTCCGATGAGCCCGCCCGCCAGAAGCGGACCACGACGGGACATGAGAAACCGATCCATCAAAAACACCCTCCTCGAGAAAGGACCAGCCGTCGGCCCGGGAGGACCGACCGAATCGCGGGCGATGATCCGCCCGACGTAGGACACACTCGGTGAAACGCGCACACGTGCGCCTGAACACATCACGTCAGACCATTTCATCACCACCCCTTTCAAGAGAAAGTCTTGCAGACGGCTCTCCTCTCACCCACTTCAAGAGAACCTTCTGCCTCTGTATCGCTCGTTTTCGCCTTTACGCGTCCTTCCGTAGGAATGCCCCTTCTCCTTCCGTTCAGCACGTTCCCTCTGATACTGGCGACCCTCTCCTTCTCTCGCGATGCTCCTTATCGCCGTGCAGATCAGGCCTTCCCTCGCCATCTTCGATTTGTGCGAATCGAGCAGTTGGGCCGCCCTCGCCGACAGTTCGATCGTGGCGGAGTTTTCACGGAGACGTATGTTGCCGACGTCGTCACGGTTGATTCCCATGGAACGGCAGATCGCACCGAGCAGGGGTCCCACCTCCCAGCCCTCGTTGCGCCCCGCACCAAGCTGAAGCTGAACGCCTCCATCCATTCCGGCACGATACTGTCTGGAGGGCATGGTTCCAAAACGACCCTTGTTCGTGAAACCCGCTTTCGAGTCGAAACGGCCTTTGTCGCGGCTCATCTCGGCCTCGACATCGGCCCGAATCGAGTAACCCTGAGGTTGGTCCCCGCTTGCTTTGGCGAGAAGGCCGGCCACCATGATACGAGCATCCTCCCGATCCAAGATCTCGTCGGCCCAAGCCTGATATTCGTCGGATTCGAGGGCGTGATCCAGAATCAGGGTCTCGAACCGCCCCTTGGCCTGTCCCTGTATTTCGGATGCATCCGGTGCGGGAATAATCTCCATCTGGAGATTCGAACCATGGATCATATGTTTGAACTGGCGCGCTTCTCGGCTCGTGAGCAACACGAGGTTCGACCCCTCGTGTCCGGCTCGTCCGGTACGCCCGCTACGATGGACGAAGGCTTCGAGATTGCCCGGAAGCCCAAACTGAATCACATGGCTCACTCCGTCGATGTCAAGGCCTCGTGCCGCGACGTCCGTCGCGACGAGAATGGAGACCCGCCCTCCCCGAAGCGACGCAAGGGCCGTGTTCCTCTCCCTCTGGCTCATGTCTCCATGTATGGCACAGGCACGAAACCCCTCGTCGCAAAGCTTGTCTGATATATCCTGTGTCTCCACCTTGGTCGCGCAGAAGATCAGGGTACGTGAAGGATTCTCCCACAACAGAACGTTTGCGAGACCTTCGTACCGTTTCCGCGCCGGGATGATGTACGTCTTCTGTTTTATATCCTCGTGGCAGGCCACATCGGCGACTAAAGAGATTTTACGGGGGGCATCGAGATACCGGCGGGCGAGAGAGACCACCTCCGGCGGCATGGTGGCGGAGAAGAGCCATGTCTTTTCGAGGTTCTCCATCGTCTGCATGATCGCCTCCAGCTCTTCCCGAAAACCCATGTCCAGCATATGGTCGCCTTCGTCGAGGACCAGAATACGAACACCGTCCGCCTTGAACGATCCCCTGCGAAGATGATCGAGCACACGGCCCGGCGTCCCGACCACGGCCGTCGCTCCCTCCCGGAGAGAGCGCACCTGTCGCTCCATGTCCAAACCGCCGACAAGCGTCGCCACGCGAGCGCCCATCTCGGCACCGAGCCATGCGAATTCCCGCGCCGTCTGCTGCGCGAGCTCCCTCGTCGGTGACAGAACGAGCACCTGCGGCTCTCTGGTGACCATATCCATCTGATTGTATATCGGCAGGGCGAAGGCAAGGGTCTTGCCGGAACCGGTGCGTGCCTGGACGATCAGGTCTCCCTCCGTCAGAGATTCATCCTCCAGGATACGGACCTGTACGGGCATGGGGGATTCGAAACCCTTTTTGGAGATCGCCCTTAGCAGCTCGGGGCGAAGGTTGAAATCCGAAAAACCGCTGGTTGTTTCCTTTTTTTCTGTAGTCATGTAGACCTCCCATAATTCGCTTCCGTACAAAATCCTCAGGAGCGGAACGCAAAACAGGGCGGTTATGACGCGCCGTCTTCTTAAGGATTGCTGCATATGGAACGCGCAATTGATGCCAAACCTTTGTCGACACAGAATCGTCCGGGCTTGGGCTGATTTATCATCATACCACAAAAAAGACCGATTCGTCAAAAAAGCGGAGAGGGCTTTCGTTCGCGCCGATCAAGTCCGTTCAGATCGAAAACGATGGGATCCCGGCGGAAACGTGCGAAAAACGCGCCGGCGCGCGCTTTGCCTCCGCGGATTCGCATTCCGTGGGGTTTCGCGCGTCTTCAAGACCCACGAACACGCTACGATTTGAGATTTTTCTCCTTTGTGAATCGTCGTTTTCTCATGATTTTTTCGCGACCTCGTGCGATGACGTTCATCATGACGGAGGCGAAGCCGCCTGTCCATCTCCGCCGGTTCTTCGCAACGTCAGGCGAAAAGAGACCGTGCGCGTTACGACGGGCCGACGAATCCCGATTTTTCCGTCGAAATCCGAAAGACGCGTCGCCTGCCCGGACGGCTCCGTCCATACATATTGCATTGACATCGAAATCGCGAGTGATATACTCGCCGTGATAAACGGAATCAACGGACTCCATGCGCAACGGGATTTCGATCCAAAACCGGCACATACGGGCGAGCCCCCAATGGTGACAATCGGCCGGTTGGCTAACGGTAGGGACGAGAAGATGTTTTCCGTCGTATCAACCGGAGGATGACTCGACGGTCTTCATCGGACACCTTCAACTTTTGACGTCAATCATACCGGGAGGAGTTTTATGGACACCCTCAGCCGCACAAGAAAACTGACCACCGTCGCCATGCTCTGTGCCATGGCGTTTGCGTCCGTCCTCATCTTTCGAATCCCCGTCGTTTTGTTTCTCAAGTACGAACCCAAGGATGTGATCATCGCCATTGGAGGGTTTATCTTCGGCCCCCTGACGGCGCTTGGCATCTCCTTCGTCGTTTCTTTCGTAGAGATGCTGACCATCAGCGACACCGGTCTCTTCGGCTTTTTCATGAACGTCGTCGCAAGCGCTTCGTTCGCCTGCACGGCGTCTTGGATCTACGGCAGAAAACACACATTCCAGGGCGCTCTTCTGGGCATGCTCTGCGCCACTCTGCTCACAACCGCCGTGATGTTGGGTTGGAACTACCTGATCGTCCCTCTTTATACCGGTTATCCCAGGGAAGCCGTTCTGAAACTCCTCTTGCCGGCGTTCCTGCCGTTCAATCTACTGAAGTGTGGACTCAACACGACCTTCATCCTCCTGCTGTACAAACCGCTCGTAACGATCCTGAGAAACGCCGGTCTCGTCGCGGATTCGGGCCATACACTCGACAGACGGGGCTACGCGATGCCTGCTTTCGTCGGCACGCTGATCCTCTCCGTCTGCATCATCATCTTCATGGCCATGCAGAAAACGACCTGAGGAAATTCAAAAAGAGTTCAAAGCGTATCCACGATGGGCGCCACGAAAGAGGTGGTCGTGAAAGAATCCCAGGGGAAGAGGATCCATGTATCCTGGCTGACTTCCATGATGAAAGAATCCACCATCGGGCGCCCTTCCGGTTTTGCGTAGACCGTCGCGAAGTGCGTATCAGGGAACATCCTCCTCACCTCGCCGGCCGTCTTGCCGGTATCAACCAGATCATCGACGATCAACCACCGATCGTCCACAGAGGCGAGATCAGGCCGCTTGAGCACGTTCAACTCCCCTTGCGTACGCAACGTATAGCTCGAGATACACACCGTGTCGACCACACGGATGTCGAGCTCCCGAGCGATGATCGCAGCCGGGACCAGTCCCCCCCTCGCGATCGCGACGATCCTGCTCCAATCCTTGCGAACGCGCAGGAGCTTTCCCGCAAGCGCGCGGCAGTCGTTCTGAAGCTGTTCCCATGATATCGAAAAGGTCTTGTGATAACGTTCGGACAAATCGGTCATCCGTTTCCCCCCATCCCCGATGCGCCCTTTGTAAAATGTAACAGAGACGAAAACCAAAGGACTCCAGGACCCCCGCCGAAAAACACGGATACGACCTCGAATCTTCCCGGGCAATCCAGACCTCGTGCCTTATCTCTGCTGTTTTCGCCCCGTGCTCCTCGTCGGGTAGATCGTTTTCCCCTCCATAATGACGAGAACCCCCATACCGATGAGCGACGCACCGGTCAAGAGGGCAATCGCGACCCCCGCCACGAACGGATTCGCGAGAAGTATTCCGGCCACAAGCATGATGAGGATCGCGCTCGCAAGCATCAACCACCACTTCTCCACTCCCGCTTCTTTGAGCTTGAAGGCGATGAAGACGCGAATTCCTCCTGTCATGAGCATCCACGCCCCGACGAGCGTCGTGACGGTGAAGATCGCAAGCCCGATATGGGAGAGAAACAGAACCCCCACGACGATGTCGACGATCGCGAGCGGCAACATCCAACCCGGTCTCTGAGGATTGTTCCTCATGGAAACATAGGGGACGAGATGATTCAATCCACAGAACAACAGCCCGACCCCCATGAAAATCGCCGTGGTCACCAAAACGACAAAAGGATAGAGCAGCGAAAGGACGCCGAGAACCACCAAAATCGCTCCCGTGGTGAAAAAAGTCCATCTTGCGGTCTTGTTGAAATCGTAGGCTTCCATGGTATCATCTCCTTTGAACGTGAGTTATGATAGACGAATCGAAAGGCAAATACAAGAACCGGAACGGGAGAGATACAGGGGTGTCGAATCTCGAGAATTTCGCCCCGGACGCGACAAGGACGAAGGGGGCCGTCATGCTTCAGGGTACAGGCTCCGACGTGGGGAAATCCTTGATCGTGGCGGGGCTCTGCCGGCTGTTCACGCGAAGGGGATTCTTCGTTCTCCCCTTCAAACCGCAGAACATGTCGAACAACGCCGCCATCGCCGCCGACGGAGGCGAGATAAGCCGTGCACAGATGTTGCAAGCCAGGGCGTGTCGCGTGGAGTCGTCGAGCGAGATGAATCCCGTCCTGCTCAAGCCCCAAAGCGACCGCGGAAGCCAGGTCATCGTCCGCGGGCGCGCAAGGGCGGTCATGGACGCAAACGCCTACATCGAGTACCGGCGAAGCCTTCTCCCCGACGTCCTCGACTGTTTTAAAAACCTCCGACAACGCGCCGACCTGGTCATCGTGGAAGGCGCGGGAAGCTCGGCCGAGGCGAATTTGCGCGAAGGAGACATCGCCAACATGGGGTTCGCCCGCGCCGCGGGTGTTCCCGTCGTCCTCGTGGCGGACATCGACAGAGGGGGATCGCTCGCCGCCGTCGTCGGTTCCTGCAAACTCCTGCCGAGCGACGATCGCGCCCTCCTGAGCGGATACATCATCAACAAATTCAGGGGCGACTACGCGGTTTTCGCGCCCTCGATCGAGATCATACACTCCCACACCGGACTCCCCTGCCTTGGGGTTCTTCCCTGGTTTGACGCGGCATCGTCACTCCCCGCGGAGGACTCCCAAGCACTCGAAAAAAGAGCGACGGGCCACGGAGAAGCAGGAGCACGCCACATCAGGGTATGTGTTCTCAAATTTTCCCGTATCTCGAATTTCGACGACTTCGACCCTCTGGCCTCGGAGGACGACGTGGAGCTCTCCTTCGTCTCCCCCGGCGAACCGATACCAGGGGACTCGGATCTGGTAATCCTTCCTGGGACGAAGTCCCTTCTCGCGGATCTCGCCCTTCTACGAAAAGAGGGATGGGAGATCGATATTTTGGCACATCTTCGTCGAGGCGGACATGTCCTCGGGATTGGCGAAGGCTACCAAATGCTGGGAAAACAAGTCTCCGACTTGCACCACGTCGAATCCGTGGACGGACTGGGGCTGCTCGACGTGACCACCGTGATGGAACCAGAAAAAAAACCGCGCAGATTCTCCTCCAAGACCCCCGACGGTATCGACGTAAGAGGATACGAAATCCAAACGGGGCGGACGACCGGCCAAGACTGCGGACGGCCCATGCTCCGTCTCGACGGAGTGCCCAAGGGCGCCGTGAGCGAAAACGGAAGAGTTCAAGGCTGCTGCATCCACGGTCTGTTCGCGAACGATTCATACCGGACATGTTTCCTTTCGTCCTTCACCGAAGGGCGCAGGAGCGATCTTCGTTACGACGAAACGGTGGAAGGGGCCCTGAACGAGCTCGCAGATCTCGTCGAAAACCACCTGGATATCTCCGCTCTCTCCGCCATCGCGGGTCTGCCGACACGCTGACTTTCGTCCGAGCCCTCGCGTCGGAGACAGAGAATGCCGATATTGATGATAGCGGACGGGCGATCGACGCCCTCACCGCAAATCGTTGTATCGCAATGTCATGCGCAGGGAGTGTCGGTCGTGATCAACCTTCTCAAACGGACAAGGATCGGCAGAATCATTTTCATTCTGGCAGCGGCTCTATCGTTGGTGCAGCCATCCGCGCGTCCCGCCCACACGGCGGCCCTCGAACCGAACGAGCGCATCCGCCTTCGCATGGTCTCTCCCATTGAGAACAACACCGGTTTCCGGGTATGGGGAAGCAGATACTATCCGGGCGATGTCCTGCCGGAGAAGATGAGCGACTATCTATTTCGTCAGATGAGTGTGATTCCTCGTCTCGACCCTTCCCGCCTCGACGGACGCACCCCTGGCACGTGGAAAAACGGAGGATACGCTCCAGGGGACAGGATCGTCAAAATCAACCTGGAACAGTTCGACCACAGGGAAAAGGATACGGTCGGCTCCAGGATATTCTGGGACATCCGTCTTCATATGTATGTATACGACGGAGCAAGCGGCACATTGATCTTCGATTCGGTCATCCAAGAAAAGGACGAACGTCACTACGTTCTGTACAACGACGCTCTAAAGACAGAGCCGATCTACTGGAACACGTTCGAAAAAACCGCCTACTGGCCCGCCATCTGCAAGGCACTCGACGAGGCGCTTGCGGAGATCACCGAGGGCTATAACGGCTTCCGCATCGTCGGGCGGATCGTGGCGAAAGCGGAGCGAGTCGACGGATCGTTCTCCGTGTCGAAAAAGAAACAGGATCGATTCTATCACATCGACATCGGACGGGACGACTCCATCAAAATCGGAGACATCCTCGCCGTGACGCGCTCCTCCTCCGTTCGAACCGTGGATCCTCAGAATGGTGAAATACACTTCCCCCAGATTGTCGGACGCGTGAAAGTCGTCTCCGTCAAAGCCAAAGACGCCGTGGTGGAGCTTCTCAAAGAATCCAGAGACGCTCCAATCCAGCTGGGGGACTCCGTCTCCGTCCCGCTTTCGACCCGGCGCGACACGAAAAGCACGCAAAGACACATCGATGGAGGGTTGTAAGATGAAGAGGCTCTTGCCGGAGAGGGTAAAAAAGCTCCTCCTCACCCTGTTCTTTCTGCTTCTCTGCCTGGGAGGAAATCTTTCATATACGTGGGGAATCCTGCACGCTAACGGCCAAGCGCCCGAAACAGAGGCCAAAAAAACGGAGGGGAAAGAAGATCCCTGCGCCGAGCTGAAAAAACGCCTGGCCAGACTCGAAGCGGAAAAACAGGCGAAGAAGGCGAAGAAGAAACCCGCCACGGCCGCGCGAAAGGCCACCCCGAAGAAGGCGGCCAAAAAACCGACGACCAAAAAGACGACCGTCGCAAAGGCAAAAAAACCGTCGGCCACCTCAATCAAGACGTCGACACGCAAGACCGCCGGAAAGGATGCATGGATCGCCGCACGGCACCTGGTCGAGGAAGGACGGCACAGAAAGGCGATCTTCGTCTTGCGCAAGTACCTTGCGGAAAACCCCCGTTCCACGGATGGGTGGTACTGGATCGCAAGGGCATATCATGCCGTGGGTGACTACGATCGAGCGCAGGACGCCGCCAACGCTGCGCTGCGGATCGACCCTCACTACCCGGCTTTGACGAAGACTCCGAGCGGCCTTCAACCCGTGCCCAGACCGCGCAGAAGTGCTCGGCACGAACCGAGGCCATCCATGTCCGTCCTGCCGGTCAAGCCGCCCGTTCCGTCAAAGCTGGCGCTTGAGCCCTTGACGATCTCGTTCCCTGTTCTGGTGAATTCGGAGGACGTGCCGACGTCGGCGGATCTCGCCGAGCTCTTTGAAGCCGAAATGTCCGGATCGAAAGCGCGAGATCCGCATACCGGAGCCTGGCTTCGCTACGACCCGTATCCTCCCCTTTCGAGAGGATTATCCGTGGCCTGGCAACAGAACGAACGCTTCCACGAGATCTCGCGTTGGCGCTTTCGGGTGGACAGGATGGGCATACTGGAGGAGCCGAGGGTGCCCGTTGCCTGGAAGGGCACATTCCCCTACGAAGTTTATTTCTGGACGGGAAACGAGTGGGCACGAGCGAGGAGAAAAACCGCTTTTGCCTACGTCGAACGATTCGACGACATTCTCTTCAGAGCGAAGGAGGATATCGAAAAAATCCTGGCGGAGAGGAACCATCACTGGTTCGAAAAGGATACGCCTTCGCTTGCTGCGAACGCATCCGCCATGCGCTACTGGTGGCAAGGCGACATAAAGCTGGACGAGGCAAAGGGACGGTACGAGAAGCGACAAAAAGAAAAGACGATCCTCGTACCGGCGAGGAGTATGGACAAGGAGGCGAAGGCGAAATAACCGCCCCGGCCGCGGCAAAATCGATTTCACCTATTGACAGAAACACCTTTGTTCCCTACAATGTCAACGTTTGCCGCTCGAACTTTTTCCAAAAGAGCGCAAACGGGGCATAAATCAACCGACGAGGAGGGATCTCGATGAATCGGAGCATCATGAATTTCAACGTCATTCTGCTGGTTCTGGTACTTAGCTGCGGATCCCGTCCGGGGTCGGTAGGTGCCTGAGCTGGCATCCGTCGAAAAACCGGGCCGGGATCCTTCGGGATCCCGGCCTTTTTGTTTTTACATGGCTTTACAAGGAGGTTTCACTCATGAGATGTACTTTCAGCGTTTTGACACAGGACAACCCGGGGGTTTTAATGAGGATCGCGAGCTTGGTTTACAGACGCAACTACAACATCGTCAGTCTCAGTGTCAGCCAGACGGCGACGGAAGGAATCTCGCGCTTCACCATCGTGATCGACGGTGACGAATGGGCTCTCGATCAGGTAACAAAACAGCTGAAAAAGCTGGTCGAGGTCCTCTCCGTCGAAAACCTCAATCACTCCGGAAAATTCGTGGAACGTTGGCTCTCCCTGATCAAAGTGGGTGCGACGATGGAGACCAGGCCACATATTCTTCAGATCGCGGACGTCTTTCGCTGCCGGGTCGTGGATATGGGAAGCGAAGCGATCACGCTCGAGGTGACCGGCGACGAAGGAAAAGTCGCCGCCTGCACCGACGCGCTCAGAGAATACGGAATACTCGAAATCGCGGGTTCGGGTTCCGTCGCATTGGGACGCGCCGGCTTCTCCCCCAGGAAGGAAAACGGAACCGTCTTCAAAATCGGCCCCCTGTTGGCCGAAACCGACCAGGCGACATCGCCGATATCGCTCGGCAGATGCTAATATACTACTCGGCGCGCATTCGATGCGCATTCATATTTTGAGAGGAGTGTTGCGGTAATGGCAAAGGTGTACTACGACAGAGACGCCAATCTGAAGGTTCTCGACGGCAAGACGGTGGCGATCCTGGGCTACGGCAGCCAGGGGCATTCGCAGGCACAGAACCTGCGGGACAGTGGAATATCCGTGATCATCGGACTCCACGAGGGAAGCAAGTCCAAAAAAACGGCGGAAAACGACGGCTTCAAGGTTTACTCGGTGGCGGAAGCCGCAAAGGCGGCCGATATCATCATGTTCCTGATGCCCGACCATCTGCAGGCGGATATGTACAACAACGTGGTCGCGCCCAACATGAAAAAGGACGTCGTCCTCGCCTTTTCTCACGGCTTTTCGATCCACTTCGGCCAGGTCGTTCCTTCCAAGGACAACGACGTATTCATGATCGCGCCCAAGGGCCCCGGACATATCGTACGTCGCATGTACACGGAAGGTAAAGGCGTTCCCGCGCTGGTCGCCGTGTACCAGAACGCCTCCGGCAAGGCGATGGACATCGCTCTCGCATACGGCTCGGCGATCGGAGCCGGACGCTCCGGGATGCTGGAGACGACGTTCGGCGAAGAGACCGAATCCGACCTCTTCGGAGAGCAGGCGGTCCTCTGCGGTGGAATCACCGAGTTGATCAAAGCCGGCTTCGAGACGCTGGTGGAAGCCGGCTACCAGCCCGAGATCGCATATTTCGAGTGCCTGCACGAGATGAAGCTCATCGTCGATATGATCTTCGAGGGAGGCTTCTCCTGGATGCGCTATTCCGTCAGCGATACGGCCAAATACGGAGACAGCGTCGGAGGGAGGCGGGTCATAGACGAAAACGCCCGCTGGGCAATGAAGGACCTGCTGAGCGAGATTCAAGACGGTTCGTTCGCCAAGGACTGGATCCTCGAAAACCGGGCCGGCAGACCCAAGATGAAGAAGTGGGTGAAAGCCGAGCGCAACCATCTCATCGAGGAAGTCGGCAGGGAACTTCGCGGCATGATGCCCTGGATGGACAAAAAAGAAGCTCCGGAATACTGATTCAAAAAGAAAGACAGCTGGGCTTCGCATGCTCATGATTCGGGCGGGCGAAGCCTCGGCCTCTTTCTTCGGCAGGGAAAGGGTGAAAAGAGATGGCAGGAAACGGCGACATTGTGAGAATATTCGACACCACGCTACGCGACGGAGAGCAGGCGGCGCGCATCAACCTGAACACGGGAGAAAAAGTACAGATCGCCCGTCAGCTGGAGCGTCTCAACGTTGATATCATCGAGGCCGGTTTTCCCGCCGCCTCGCCCGGCGACTTCGAAGCGGTCCGACAAGTGGCCGAAGAGGTTCGTAAACCCGTGATCGCGGGGTTGGCGCGCACGAGAGAGGGAGATATCATCGCAGCGGGCGAGGCGTTGCAAAAAGCCGCACGTTCCCGCATTCACACGTTTATCGCGACAAGCCCCATACACATGGAGTACAAGCTGAAGCTAAAGCCCGAACAGGTTCTCGTCGAGGTTGCTTCGGGCGTAAAGCTCGCGAGCTCTCTGTCCGAGGACGTGGAGTTCTCCGCCGAGGACGCAAGTCGCTCCGAGATCGATTTTCTCGTCGAAGTTTACGCGACAGCGATAGAGAACGGAGCCACCACGCTGAACATACCGGACACGGTCGGCTACGCCATGCCGTCCGAATTCGAAGAGTTCTGCAGAAGCATCATAAAGAGGGTGAACAAGCCGGGCGTAATCTGGTCCGTCCACTGCCACAACGACCTGGGACTCGGCGTCGCCAATTCGCTTGCCGCGGTAAAGGCGGGCGTCCGCCAGGTGGAATGCACGGTAAACGGACTCGGTGAACGGGCGGGCAACGCCTCCATGGAGGAGATCGTCATGGGGCTCCGTACACGTTCCGACCACTTCGGAGCCGACACCAACATCGATACCACCAGATTCTACTCGATCAGCAAACTCGTCTCCAACCTGACGGGTGTCCCCGTACAGCCGAACAAGGCGATCGTCGGAGTGAACGCATTCGCCCACGAGGCGGGGATTCACCAGCACGGAATGCTGTGCAACAGAACCACCTACGAGATCATGACACCGGAAAGCGTGGGGGCTCCGGGGACCGATCTCCACCTGGGAAAACACTCGGGAAAACATGCCTTTAACGAACGCATCGAGAAATTGGGCTATCAGCTCTCCAAAGAGCAGGCCATGGAAGCCTTCGAACACTTCAAGATCCTCTGCGACAAGAAAAAGGACGTGACCGACGGAGACATCGAGGCCCTGTTGATGGACCGCATCATACACGCGACCCCGGAGCGCCAATATGAGCTGAAGGACTACACGGTCACCGTCGGCTCGGGCGGCAAACCGACCGCTTCGATCACGCTGCTCCACAAAAACGAGGAAATCACCGAGGCATCCACGGGCAACGGGCCCGTCGACGCCTCGTACAAGGCGATTCTGAAGCTCCTTCCTTTCGCACCGGAGCTGACGGAATTCAACATAAAAGCAACCAGCGAGCGGGCCGAGGCTTTGGGCGAGGCGCACATCATCCTTCGCTACAAGGGGATCCGCGCACAGGGAAGAGGCGCCAGCACCGACATCATCGAGGCGACGATCAGGGCCTATATCGAAGCCGTCAACCGCCTCTACTTTACCGCCGCAGCCAAGGAGGTGCAGATCGATGCCGACTGAACGGAGAACCTACGAAAAAACCGAACGGACCCTCGTGGAGGCGATCATCGCCTCCCACTCGAAGGACGCGGCACTCCCCGGCGCCATATGCCAGGTGACGGTCGATTTCGCATTCGCCAACGACATCACCGCGCCACCCGCCCTCTCCGAGTTCAAAAAAATGGGAGGCGTCAAGGTTTTCGATCCGAAAAGATGCGCCATCATCCCCGACCATTTCACGCCCAACAAGGATATCGCGTCCGCCGAACAGGCGAAACGCGCAAGAGACTTCGCCAGAGAGCAGGGCCTTCTCTACTGGGAGGTCGGACGGGCCGGCGTCGAACACGCGTTCCTGCCGGAGATGGGACATGCGCTTCCCGGTGAGATCATTTTGGGGGCCGACAGTCACACCTGCACCTACGGTGCGATGGGGGCTCTCGGAACCGGCATGGGACAGACCGATATCGCCGCTGTCTGGGCGCTCGGCGAAACGTGGCTGCGGGTGCCGGAATCCGTCAAGGTCGTCTTGAACGGCAGGCCGTCGAAGTGGATCGGCGGCAAGGACCTGATCATCTCCTTGATCGGATTGATCGGCGTCGAGGGAGCTCGCTACAAATCGCTCGAGTTCCACGGAGAAGCGATCTCGGAGCTTCCGATGGACGATCGTTTCACGATGGCGAACATGGCCATCGAGGCCGGAGGAAAGTGCGGTCTGTTCGTCCCGGACGAAAAGACACTGGCCTACGCAAACAAGCGGAAGGCTCGACCCTTTACTCCTCTGTACCCGGACGAGCGGGCGAAATACTGCCAGACCATCGAAATCGACACGGAGAACATCGAACCGACCGTCGCACTCCCCCATCTTCCGGGCAACGCGCGCCCGGCCAAAGAGCTCTCCTCCCTCGAAATCGACCAGGTCTTCATCGGAAGCTGTACAAACGGCCGGCTCCGCGACATGGAGCTCGCCGCCTCCGTCCTGAAGGGACGCAAGGTACACGACAGGATTCGACTCATGGTCATTCCCGCCTCCTACGAGGTCTACAACGAAGCGCTTGAACGTGGCTGGATCAGGATATTCACCGATGCAGGCGCTTCCGTCTGCACGCCGTCGTGCGGCCCGTGCATGGGAGGACACCTCGGGATACTGGCGGAGGGAGAGCGGTGTGTCTCCACCAGCAATCGCAACTTCGTCGGTCGGATGGGGCACCCCAAAAGCGAGATCATCCTGGCAGGGCCGTTGGTGGCCGCCGCAAGCGCCGTTACGGGTCGAGTGACGGACCCGAGGGAAGTTTTACGCTGAAGCTCCGAAAATACCGGAGCATATTCAGGAGGAAAGACGATGGATGAAAAAATTCTAACAGGAACGGCATGGGTATACGGTGACAACGTCGACACCGACGTCATCATCCCGGCAAGGTACCTGACGACCAGCGACCCGGCGCTGCTCGCACCGCACTGCATGGAGGACATCGACACGTCTTTCGCGGCAAAGGTGAATAGAGGGGATGTCATCGTGGCCGGCAACAATTTCGGGTGCGGCTCCAGCCGGGAGCACGCGCCGATATCCATCAAGGCGTCGGGGGTATCGTGTGTGATCGCGGCCTCGTTCGCCAGGATATTTTTTCGCAATGCGATCAACATCGGTCTGCCGATCCTCGAATGTCCGGATGCTACGGAGCCGGGCGCCATCTCCAAAGGAGACGTCCTTGAGATCGACCGCAGACC